>JBOFYZ010000159.1:0-1018 GCA_051654925.1 Lachnospiraceae bacterium
CTTGTGCATCCTTTATCAGCTGTCTTTTGTTTAAATACTCCTCCACATCAATCGGTTTCTGGCTATCTCTATTCTCGCTATACTTCATCGCTGCACCTCCAATTTCTGTCAAATCCCGATGTTACTATTATATGGTCACTCCCCTGATTGTATGCCATGTTTTTCACTCCTGTCATGACATAATATTAGTTTATCGAAAAAATGTGACGAAGGTATGGCTGTCTTCTAAAGATTATCTTAAATCCAGGTCACAAAATTTCATAATTTTTTATGACTTAACTTGACAGAGCGTCAGCATTTCCACTACACTATAGGATAGCTTTATATTTAATGGAAGGAGAGTTATTATGCTCACGAATCTTATCATACCGGAAGGTTATACTTCCCCGCTGACTATTCGCGAAACCGAAGTGGCGATCAAAGAGGTGAAGGATCATTTTGAACGGGCTCTGGCCAAGTCTCTGCATCTGACCCGGGTCTCCGCACCGCTCTTCGTGAAACCAGAAAGCGGGTTAAACGATAACTTAAATGGCGTCGAACGACCGGTCGCTTTCGGCGTAAAAGAACAGAATGATGACCTGGTCGAGATTGTCCACTCACTGGCAAAATGGAAACGCCTGGCACTAAAGCGCTACGGCTTCCACTCCGGCGAAGGGCTATATACCGATATGAGTGCTATCCGCCGCGATGAAGACACCGACAACCTACATTCCATCTATGTTGATCAATGGGATTGGGAGAAGGTCATCTCCAGAGAAGAACGGAATATGGAAACCCTGGAATATAACGTCCGAAAAGTATTTTCCGCCCTCAAAGAAACCGAAGAGTTCATGGCACGTCGGTACAATTACATAGAGCCATGCTTACCCGATGAGATTACCTTTGTTTCCTCTCAGGAGCTGGAGACCATGTATCCCGATTCCACACCCAAAGAGCGGGAACACCGTTATGCCAAGGCAAAAGGTGCTATATTCATCACTCAGATCGGCAAGATCCTGGAATCAGGTAAAAAGCATGA
>JBOFYZ010000160.1:0-1472 GCA_051654925.1 Lachnospiraceae bacterium
CCATTTCGTCAATCAAGGATAATACTTCTTGTTTCACCTTTTCCGCAAATGTCATGGACATTACCTCCTAAAATAAAATATATTTAAGGGGCTTCGCCGCAAAATTTTGAATATTTGTCAAGTGTTTTTCTATAAAAATCATAAAAAAAGAGCAGGGTATATATTTCTATATACCTCGCTCTGTTAGAAGCCCTTATGCCAATGTCTTAACTAAATGACATTGGGTAGCGACAGCCACCATTGCAAGCCCGCCCGGAATATGTCCGAATAAGCTGTTGCAGAGATTTACCAGCCGGCGGGAAATTCCGCCCGCACTCATCAGGTTGCCTGCCAGAACAAAGAACGGGATTGCCAGCAGGGTAAAGCTGCCGGTTCCGGAGAACATTCTCTGGATGATGATCGACAGGCTGATATTGCCGTCTGCGATTAATGCCAGAGCCGAAGCACCGCCTAATACAAACGCGATCGGAAGACCTAACAGCAGTAAAACTGCCAATCCTAAAAATAAGACAAGAGTCATTACCTCTGCTCCTCCTTTCTGAAGATACTGTCAATCATCACAAAAATGGTGTTGATCATCATAAACAATGCACCGGTGGGGACGGCTGCATACATCAGTCCCATCGACAGCTTCAATACCGGGGTGGTCTGTGTCCAGACTCTTCCGGCCGTCTGATATCCCACCACTACCAGAAGCAGCAGGAAGGCGATCGTAAGAACCTGAATCAGGATCTGAACCGGAAGTTTCCAGCTCCTGGGCGTAAAGGCAAAGATCAATTCCAGACCGATCATCGCACCTTTTCGTACACAGAGCGCGCCGCCCAGAAATGTACACCAGATCAACAGGTATTTCGATAATTCCTCACTCCATGGAATTGAGGCATGGATCAGCCGGAAAAGAACCTGGGCAAAGACAACCACGCTCATAACTGCCAGCATACTGACGGTTATGTATTCCAGTATTTTGTTCATAAAGCGATCCAGATTACGTATTATTTCAATCATGGCCGGGGCCTCCTTAATTTACCGATTTGATTTTGTTAAAGATATCACCGAACTGTGAATCATACTTCTCATAAACAGGCTGAACCGCCTGGATAAATGGTTCCTTGTCCACTTCATTTACGGTCATTCCCTTTTCCTTGCAGCCCTCCAGCATGGTTGACAGTTCTTCGCCGGCCAGCTGGCGTTCATACTCGATGGAACGTAATAAGGCACTCTCAACGATCTGCTGCTGCTCCAATAAATTTATCAACGAGACATTAGATCATATATACGACCAGAATGAACGGATCAGAATTTTAGGCGGACGCAATATCTGGCAGCGCCACAGAGAAGCAGCAAGGGAGCACCAGCAGCTTATTGAAGCTATTCTATCCGGGCATAAAGAAGAAGCAGTGCAGATTTTAACAGCGCATTTGGTTAAATCCAAAGACGCGGCAATCCAGTCTTTGCTAGGCTAGGAAAGGTGG
>JBOFYZ010000161.1:0-84746 GCA_051654925.1 Lachnospiraceae bacterium
GTAAATGGCAATTAACAATCAACAATCCTGTTGAGAAGAATTTTACACATGAACGATTGAAAGAAATTCTAAGTGAAATGAAGTCAGTCGTTTTCTATTGTATGGCTGATGAAATCGGTGAGGAACAAACGTATCACACACACTTATATATCCATAGTAAAGGCGGTATACGCTTCTCTACACTTAAGAAAAAGTTTGACGGTGCACACTTTGAAATGGCAAAAGGTACTGCTCAACAAAATATGGAATACGTATCAAAAACAGGCAAGTGGAAAGACAATAAAAAGTCAGAAACCTGCGTGCTAAATACATACGAGGAATGGGGAGAAATGCCTGTTGAACGTCAAGGCTGTCGTAATGATATAGCCGATTTATATGAAATGATTAAAGATGGATTATCAGATTATCAGATATTGGAACAAATGCCGGAAAGCCTTACTAATCTTGATAAACTTGATAAGGTCAGACAAATTTTGATTCAGGAAACCTACAAAAACGAGTTTAGAGAACTCGAGGTATCGTATGTTTACGGTAATACAGGTTCAGGAAAAACGCGATCAATCATGGAACGTTATGGCTATAGTAATGTCTTTCGCGTCACGGATTATAACCACCCTTTTGACAATTACAAGGGGCAAGACGTCATTATATTCGAAGAATTTCGCTCCGGCTTCAACATTTCCGATATGCTAAATTATCTTGACGGTTATCCGCTCGAGTTACCTTGTCGCTACAATAACAAGTTCGCCTGTTATACAAAGGTTTACATGGTCACAAATGTCCCACTTATCAGGCAATATCCGAACATTCAGAGAGAGCAATATTCTACGTGGTTAGCATTTCTAAGACGTATACATAAGGTTTATGAATATAAAAATGGTGAAATTAACATGTATGATATGGTTGTTACTAATGATGGTTTTCATACGGTAACAAGCACACCATTTGATGATATCAACTAATCGCGAAACAAGGAATTTCACAAATAGTTGATAAACAGCGCGCTCCGGTTTGGTAGAATTAATGTCGCGCGCCATCAACTACCGTTTCCCTGATTTCCTGCGGAAAACACTTTCGTGAAATACTTACAGATGTTTCGCGAATAGTTGGTTTTCTTTAGGTACATTACTATTATACCAGTTGACCGGATTTTAGTCAACAAAGGGGGATTTTTATGAAACAAATATGATTTGCACTGGTTTCACCTGTATCCAGGTCTTTGTTTCTTAAATGTGCAATTCGATTGTCTGTAGCGGCAGAACCAGAGAAAGGAAACAAACTATCCATATAGTATGTCATAAAGCTGCTGGAGGCAGCTCCGGTAAATACAAAACCAGCCTCTTTTCCGCTTCCTAAAATACCCATCTCCTGCTGTTTATTCCCTTCTACATCAAAATCATATAAAGAGGTTTCCGGCAGATTAACAAAGCCGCCACCGCCATCATTTGTGCCCTTAATTGCCAGATACAGATCTGTCTTACCGGCTGTAACACTCACTGCATCCGATGGCGAAGCCTTGTTATTTACTGCCTGATAGCTGACCAGCCATCAGCAGTCTCACCAAAACCAGGAAAGCAGTACAGAAAGGAAACTCAGCATAAAGAAACACTAATACCAAATATTACCATTTAAAATTTGTTAAGATTTGTCGTATTTTGTTAACACATCTGTTATAGTTTTACTAAATTAGTCGTTTTAATAAGGGGGAAAAATGAAAATTTTAACAATTATATCATCAACATTCGCATTATCTTTACTTCTACCTGTTCTCAGCTTTGCCAATTCGATGCCAGTAGAATCCGGTTTGGATATCGGTTATTTAGCTCCACCCATCTCTTTTTCTATTAGTCCCACAGGAGAAACATTTACTAATGAATACATAACCGTCCCGCCTTTAATCACTCACAAAGATACTGTTTTAGTACCGCTTGATTCTTATATTAAGGGAGACTCTCTTGGCCTTTTTCAAACAACCGGTTACTGTAGTTGCAGTTATTGTACTGGCAATAACACATTAACCTATTCTGGTACAGTACCACAGGCAGGGCACACAGTAGCTGCAAATCTTTCACGATTTCCGATTGGCACTAAGCTGATGATTAATGATGTCGTTTACACTGTGGAGGACACTGGATCCAAAGTCACAGAGCAAGTAATTGATATTTATTATGATGATCATGAACAAGCCGCGGCACATGGACGGCAAACAGAAGAGATTTTTTCTGTTCTAGAATGGAACTAAACAACAGTAATAATTAAGCCAAGGGCTCCCACTTTGTTGGGGTCAAAAGCCCCTGACAAGAAAAATGATTAGATTCCCTTCTCTGTCCGGATTGCTGTCGCCAGCCGCTGCCGCAGCCGGTAATAGCGAAACAGTCCATAAAAGAGCAGGAACATCATACCATCCGCCCACACACAACATCAAACGATACGCGCCCAACCGGCTCTACCGTCCAGGCAGCCTCAGTTGCCGCCAGAGGTTCTTCCCCTGCCGGATTCACACCAGCTCGGCGGACTGGTTCGCTCCAAACATGCTCATCGCAAGTTCCAACCGGACACAAAAATCGGAATAGCACAACAAACAAATGCGTATGAAGACCCTTTGGGCAGTTTTTGCATTAAAAACCGCAATACCAACACCACCGGCACAATACAGCCGGCGGTAAAACTCATCGTCAGAAGCCTGATCAGCAGCTCCGTCATCACTCCACCGCCTTTTCAATCATCCGTCGGATTTCCTCTGCTTCCTTCTGCGATAACTTCCGGTCACTCAAAAATGCGGTGACAAAAGCCGGCAGCGAGCCGTCAAAGTTCTTATCCACCACTCTCCTGCTTTCCTGCCTCCGGACATCTTCCCGCATAATCAAGGCCATCCCCACCGCCCCTTCGTTCTTTACAAATCATGTCTACACTCCTGTCTGTTCTTAATCCTTCCATATGGACTTGGCAAAATGCAAAGGTCTATTGCGATAGTCCTTGGTTAAGGAAAGTCTATCACGGTAGACCTTGTTTGTCAGGTATGGGATTTGTCACTTTCATAAATATTTCCCCACTGCAGGCACCCCTTTCAATCCAATGGTATAAAGTATATTAACAGCTTTAATCTGAAAAGAAAGAGGTACATCTTGGCAATAAAAATATTTATTGACCAGGGACACAATCCCAGTGGTTCTCCTAACAGCGGTGCTGTCGGCAATGGCGTCAATGAATCAGAAGTTAACTACGACGTTGGTATCTACCTGCAAAATATGCTAAACAGCGACGGCCGGTTCGAGGCTCGTGTGTCCCGGCCCACCCCCACTACCGTCCTTGGTTATGACAACAACTCCAGCCTGGCCGAGCGGGTCAACATGGCCAATAGCTGGCCGGCTGACTACTTCATCAGCATTCACTGCAATTCCAATGTTTCCCCTGCCATCAACGGAACGGAAGTCTACATCTATGAATATAATACCCAGTCCAACTGGCTGGCTCTTGATGTATTAAACGGCATCACCCGTACCGTCGGAACCAGGGATAACGGTATTCACGCCAACCCAGGACTGTATGTCCTGCGGCGCACTAATATGCCCTCTATTTTAGTGGAGCTGGCCTATGTCACCAACTTCTCCGACGCAATGAAGCTTCGCTATAATGCTTGCCAGTTTGCTTTTGGTATCTATATTGGTATGATTCAATATTTTGGTTTTATATAAGCTTCTAAAGGAGAATCCCTAACATAACAAAATGGGTCCGTCGGGTAATATCCATTTTGAGCCCACTGACCTGTCTCCTATCCTCTGCATACAAAGGACACTATGGAAGATATAAGGCCACCCAGATCCTTCATCGTAACTTGTGCTGCATTCCATATATCACGTTTATAAGGGTTGTCATTTTTATCCCTATAAACAGGAGCATATCCGTAAACTCACGCAGCTTTCCATATCCATAACGGAGATCGCTCCTGCGTCCTGTATGATTACTGACTGTAAACAATCCTTTTGGTTTGTAAGTATAATACAGCTCTTATGGAATCGTTTTTCATAAGCTTTGTAAGTGGTAGATAGTCGGTACCTTGACATGTTCAAGCCACTCTGAAGAGTGGCCCATCTTTGTTTTTTAATTTTTCTGGAAGATTTGGTGACCACGGCAGCATATCTTCCAAAAAGCTGCGGTTGGTCTCATCCAGATGCACTTTGGCGGGCGTGAAGCGATAACGATAATATACTTCATCCGGAAGCCGTTTATTGCCAGTTCCACCAAATGCTGTATTCAATTCCTCAGAAGACATTTCATGCTCGACAATTACAGTAGGAAGCGAACTCAGATCCGCTGCTCGTTTCCCTTTGCTCTTTTTAGGACGTTCCTTCTCCGGTTCTTCATCTTCTTCATCCAGAGAAGCGAGTGCCTCTACCTCATTAAAGAAGACAATCTCCCCGTCGATTTCCAGAAAAGATATTTGTTCTGCGGTGTCCATTCGTTCATGGGAGCGTCCAAAACGGTTACGATTTAAGACTGCTACCTGTTCCAGTACCAGCTGCAGTTTCCGGCCGATTTCTTCCAGCTGCACCTGCTGAGAAAGAAACAGAAACAACTGTATCAGAATTTCCTTGCTAAAGCTGTCCAGTTGCTCTTCTGTATAGTTCGTTGCCATAACAGACCTCCTTTTCCTTATGTCTATTATAGCGTATACTGCAGCTTTTAGCGAATCCGCCAGAACAGCTGGTTCGTCATAATTTCTATGGTTTTAATGGATCTGTAAGAGGGATGCAGCGTTGTTGTTTTTAGATCTCTTTTAATGACACCGGGCTTTTATAAGCGGATATGAGGTATATAAACGCTTTTGTGCTTTATGCTGACAGCATCTGCAGTGCTGGCGACAGCACCATTTGGGTCACTAAAAATAAAGGAAAAATTCTCTGTTATGCACAAAAGATTTATGCTACATACTCTGGATTTACTTCCTTTACTGATTTGGGAGGCGTGAGTGTGAGTCCTTCCATCAGCCAGCGGAACTGCTGAGGTGTCAGCGACATTACCTCTTGTGCTGTTCGTGGCTACTGGAACCTTCACTGTTCCAGGCGCTTATATAGGAGCAAAAATCCATCTTTTTCCCAGACCAGACCTTTCATACGATCCGTTTTCCTGCCATAGAAAAGATAAAGGGTATCTGGAATAACTTTCCTCCGGTCTGTGCCTCCACAATACCAGCCAGGCGATCAATTCCAGATCTCAGATCAGTGAAGCCACACATGATATAAACGTTTTTGAAGCAAGTGGATCATTTAACATGGGCAATGACCTGTAGCACAGAACCAAGAAGTTCCATGGAAAAATTGGTTGTCAGATGAATCCTGCGGCTGCCGATAGAAATCTCAAAACCATCCGAGGCAGATGGCTGCTCAGTCGGATACATGATCTCTTTCGGAACAACCACAAGGGATGCAGGAACGATTACCCCCGGCATATCTGCCAGAAGGGCATCTCTTACACGGCGCAGCCGGTAATAGAACTTTGCTTTCGTTATCCCATTCTCGTTACACCAGTGGCCCATTCCCTGAGGCGGTATTGCTGGGCAACCACAGAAGTTGTAGAAGTTGAATTCATAGGCTAATCTCCTTAACTAATGTTATAAAAGTTGAATATTCAACTTTTTTAACCAGTATTAATAGTTCAGCCTATTATCTCAAATATCGTTGAATAGCGGTAGGTACCGAATATCTACCATTTACTACACTTTTATATAAACGTTTCTTATTCACCTATTTCTATCTCATACTCTGAACTGGGCTTGTCACTAATCAAATTTTCATAGTACCAGAAGTATTCTGGTTTTCCTAAACGTACATATTCTATTATCTCATCAGGACTCTGCCCTTCTATTTTTAGGGTTTTTATTTTTTCTGAGTTTGTACTTCCCCAAAAAAAACGATACCCTTCTACTATACTAAAATCTGCCATGAAATCATATAGTGGAGCCTGATTACGTACACCATTCTCAAATTTCAGCCTCCTACCGTCCGATGCTTCTACCAAACTTACTAATATTAGCCCATACTGCTTTTTTTCATTTACCATTTTAATATGAAATTTACTAATCACATATCCTTCTACGCTTTCATTCCGACTTTGATAGACCATGGTAGCATAATCATCATTTTCGAAAAGTTTAATAACATTACTTACATTTGCCATATGTGGATAGTCTACAAAATAATAATCTGGATTAGCTTTAAGGGCTTCTTCTTTAGTATCTGCATATACCGGATCAGGTTTGTTTGCAATTGCCATATAGTCATTTTGGTTTAATTCTATTGTTATTGAACTATTTCCCTGACTTTTTTCTTTTGGTGATATCAAAGCAAAAAAAACCAAAAGTGAAAAAGCACTTATAATTGTTCCTATTATCACACCTATGATAATCAAAATTCCTTTTAATATCTTTTTCATTTAACCACCTTCTTTTATGTGTAGATAGTGTGAAATTTTACACTACCTATATAATTTTTATTAAGCTAAACATATTAAAGATGCAAACCAGGAAGCGACACCAGCAGTGAGAGGATTTGAAAATAAAAATATACACCCTCCTATTATACCTATCGTCAAAAAAGTAGCAGCTACTGCATTTCTTATTTCGTTCCATGTCCATCTTTGGAAATCCTTTGAATATATCCATCTAACATTAGTATAAGTAGAAAAATCTAAGCCGTTAGGAAGTAATGAATCCAGATTTTCACTTATAGTTACCTCCTTATTTGTATATATTCCATCTTTGTTGAACCCAAATCCTATTGAAAAAGTCCCATCTTCTACTTTCCATTTTAAATAGTCTTTAGTCTTTAATGTTGACAGATCCCCATATTTGCCCGAAAGCGATGAGCCAACTGTAATATCTATTAATGGTATTTGTACAGATACATTGAATTTCCAACCAATCCTAATATCGTCTATATTAACGTCATTTACAATGACGTTTCCCCCAGTATGTGTCTTTACACTTGTATCACCGTCTTTATATAGTAAAGTATCTACTCCATAAATATTCTCATTCCAAAATTCCGTTACTGCCGTGCCCACAGCAATTGCCCCGTTACCAACCACTTGTCCTACAGCAGATCCTGCAATTTGATCGCCGACCTCACTAATAGCATTGCTTATATCATCTTTAATCTCATTAATGCCACTCTCAAACTGATCAGCATAATAACCAAACCCTAATTTATTTGCGTCACTTTGACTGAATAAACCATTTACATCCACCCACCGGCATGGATTCCCCCAGCAATAAACATAACTGTTTAACGTGCCCGGCAGCCCAATAATATTGTGCACAGTATCTTCACTAATAAAGGTTCCAGTCGTCGGACTGTATTCTCTCGCCTGGGCGTAATAGGTGCTGCTGGTTTCATCCCATTGGTAGCCCGTGAATCCAAATGGCTGCTTCCGGTTCTCACTTTTGTGAGTCATATTGCCAAATTCATCGTAACCATAGCTGCCTGACTCCCCGCCATTATTGATATAGGTTCGTATTGTGCTGCCTAATTCATCATTCAGAAAATTTTTGCTATGCTCCTTTCCGATTGAACTTACAATACTTTCATCCCAGATATAATCCTCCGTTTTCTTCTTTTCTATGGTTTGCAGCAGATTTCTCCCTCTTTTTCTAAAATCTACGACATATTCAATTTCCTCCATCTCCTCCGTACACCCCTGATGAAGAACCTGTTTTCCGATACGATGGCCCAAACCATTATAGTCGTAAATAGCAGATAGTCCGTTTTCATTAAATGCTCGTCTTAAGCGGTTACTTGCATCAAATTCATAACTTCTGGATGTTACCCCATTTATGGCAACCTCCGTCAGATTTCCCCTTAAATCATAACTATAATCAATCACTTCCGCACCTGTCTCTTGCATCAGTTGATTGTTCTGGTTATAGCTATAAACAGTTTCATTGCCTCCTTCTATCTTGGCAATCCTGTTTCCCATTTCATCATATTGATACTCCCGTATTTCCCTCCCCTCTTTCAAAACCTTAATCAACTGATTTAGCGGGTTATACTCATACTGGAAAAAACCTTCGTCAGTATTCACTCCCTCACGAACCTTTTTAATACCTGCTTTATTCCCCACAGGATCATAAGAATAGCTGTATTCATCTATTATTCTTTTATTATCAAAATTAGTAAGCTTCACTAATTGTCCCACCTGATTATATGAATAGGAGCTTTTCAGGCCGTCTGAAAATATTTTATCCCGCAATAAACCGCCTTTTTCATACTGATACCGGATGTTATTCTTACTATCGGATAATTCAGATAACCGCAGACAGTTATCATAAGTATAGGTTACGCTTCTTCCATCCGGATACACCATGGATGACAATAGCCCCATTGGAGTGAAATCATAAGATAGCTTACGGCCTTTATAGTCGGTGACAGACCTTAAATGCATGTATGTACTCCATTCCAATTTCGTACTGCCAAGCCAATCCTCAACCTCGATCAATCGTCTTAAACTGTCATATTTTAAGTTTACCTGTTTTCCGTCTGCGTATTGAATACGTTCCAACTGTCCGGTTGGAAGGTAATTGTAGCAAGTCTCAGCTCCCTCCCGATCCAGTTTACTTATCATGTGACCAGTGCTATCATAATCATAATATTCGGTATTTCCAATTGAATTGGTAACTGCTTTTATTTTTCCCATCAGGTTTCTCTGATACTTTATGGTTTCCTCCTGGCCTTTCCCTTTTCTGGTACTGGATATCAGGCTGCCGGTTGAATCATATTCATAATCTGTAATATTTCCCAAAGGATCTGTTATTTTCTTTAGGTTACCATTTGCAGAATATTCATAACTTGTAATATTACCATTAGCATTCATCGCCGAGGTGACATTATTTTTCTTATCAAACGTATAGGTCTTTACCCGACCCATGGAATCTACAACTTTTGTCAACCGGTCTAAACAATCATACGTGTAATTTACGACAAAATGATCCTGGTTCTCTGTTTTTATCATATTCTTATTTTTGTCGTGCCAAAAGGTTTGACTAAGTCCATCAAAATAATCAATTTTTTTTAATATTTTTCCCGGATAATAGCTATAAGCCGTCTCCCGTCCAGCACCATCCTTCATCCGGACGACCTGACCGAAACAATCATAGGAATATGTGGTACAATTACCATATACATCGGTTACCTTCACAGGGCGTCCCATGTAATTGTACTCAATGGATGCCTGATTTCTATAATTATCCGATATTTTCGAGACAAAATTATCCTGATTATATCCATAGTAGGTGATCAAACCATCCGATTCTGTGATACTTACCACCCGGTTAAGAGCATCATAAGCATACAATGTCTCGTTTCCATTGCTTGCTGCTACTTTAATACAGTTTCCATTGGGGTCATAACTGTACTTAGATACATTCCCCAGCGGGTCGGTTACTGTCTGAAGATTCCCCAGTGGATTATAAGAATAGGTATAGGTTCCTCCATTGGGTAATGTCTCCTGACTAAGCATTCCCATCTCATTATACCCATAAGTGATACTATGCCCTTCTGGATCTGTATGCTTACAGCAGCGCCCGCATTCATCATATTCCTTGCTGATAATACTGCCGTCAAAATCCGTAATTTGCGTGACTCTCCCTATAAAATTATATTCAAAACTCCTTTTATCTCCAGCAGCATTTATGATTTCTTTTATATCACCTTTTGGGGTATAATGAAATTGTGTTACATTTCCGTTACCATCCTCTTCGCTTGCCAATTGACCTAATTCATTATAAGAATACTGATTAACCGTACCGGCAGCATCTGTAACTTTGGTGATATCGCCGGCGGAATCACACTCAATCTGGCATTTGGTGTGATCCGGCTGTATGATGGTTTGCATGTTTCCATCATTTCCATATTCGATCTTTGTTAGGTTCCCGCCCCGGTCGATAACTTCAATGGGCTTTCCTTTTTCATTGTAAACGCATTTGATACTGGTCCCATCGGGATATTTTAATTTTACTAAATGACTGGAACTATCATAGGTCATACAGGATATTTGGCCTAATGCATCTATGATTTTTGTTAAATTACCCCTATTATCATAGGAATATCTTGTGATATTACCATTTTTATCGGTATAAAGAGTTTTTTGGTTTTTATCATTATATGTGTAGCACTCATCTCCGTCCTCATAAATGGTTTTGATATTCCGTTGCATTTTGTCGCTTTCGAATATGACCATATTACCGTTTTCTTCTTTCATATACGTACGGTTATTTTGGTCATCGTGACGCAATTCCACCTCTGCACCATTCGGCATAATCTGTCTGATTACCCGATCAGCTCCGTCATATTCATTCTTTATGGCTGATTTGCCTTCGGGGGTGAAAATCTCATTTAACTTTCCATTTTCATTGTAATCATAGGTGACTTGATTTCCTTCAACATCTGTATAGCTACACAGCTTTCCATATTCATAACGGAGTACAATTCTGCGTCCCGTATGATCACTGACTTCAATTAACTTTCCTTCTGGATTATAAGTAAAATGCAACCCTCTTCCGGATCCATTTTTTATATTCTTTAATCTTTGATTTTCATCATAATCAAAATATATACCATTTCCATCCCGATTAAATTGCCGTAATAGTTGTCCGTTTACATTGAAATATAATAAAAGGCCTTCCTGGGTTTCAAATTCATATCCACTTTCTAATTGTTTTAATGTTCCAAGATCTCCCATTAATGCTTTATAACCGCCTTGAATGTCGCGGTGGTACAGCATTTCTTTTCCGTCACCCAGGTTAACTGCAATCAGTTCTTGTCCGTCTACCTGATCCAGCCACATGTCATAATTATGATTCCATCCCTCCCCTATATTACTGCTGTCTCTACAGCTCATTGCATTATAAAACAAGTAAAATGAAATCGGCATTGCGCCATCTATGAAAACACCTTCCTTTTCATAGATATAGTTGCCTGTATTCAAATTAATCGGATCTTTTCCAAATATATGGCATAGCAGATTCTTTCCTGCTGCCCACCTTAAAACGTTCTGCAAACGCAACAGGAAAGAACCCCAGTTGATTTCCTCATCATATCCCTGTCCAGAGGTTACCGGTATGATAATCCCCCCTTTTTTACATAGCAATACGGAACTCATGGTAATTGCTTCCTCGCCACTGACCTGCTCTGCCATTGTTCCTGATATTGCGGTATTTTCCCATTGCTCTTCCAGGCTCATAAAGCCTTCACACAAATTAGTATCTTCATTCTTCCGGCAATTTCCAAAATACTCGATATTCTCACAAGCTTTGCAATCCTTACAATTTGCCTTTTTTCTCCCACCACTGGTATAGTTATGGTTTTCAGGAACTTGAAGGACAGTTATTTTGTTCCCATGTACACAAACCAGTTTAGCTCCTTCTACTAAATATTCTTTACTATCTACATATTTCTGGCAATCGCCCGCCACTTTAATCAATTCCGCCCCGATTTTCAACACATTTAGCAAATGTTTTTCCTCCTTATCACAAATCCTTATATTTCTTTCAGTTCTATGCCCATTGCTTTACGCTCTAATAAGCTTTCTACTAGATCCAACCGTATTATTGTTTTTTTTGCGCCCTTCACTCTTATTTGAAATAAAGGTAGTTCATATCTCATTGGATTCTGCTCTTCTAATAAAATAGGGCAATAATATACACAACTTTTCTTTCCCTCAATATCGAATAGCGCCATCATCTGAAATGGTATTGTTGAATCATAAAGATTTACAACCTCCATTACAATTTTCGAAAACAAAGGAAAGGGACTAGTTATAATATCAGGTAAAATTCCATCCTCATGAAGTTTCATGTCAAGCATGATAAAGGAAGGAAGTTCCAGATATTTATCCCGTGTTAATTTTTTTATATCAACTCTCTGGCTCCAGTTTATGATCCAGGGGAAGGGATTTTGTCCTTCATCGGACATAATAAAGTATTTCATCTTGTGTTGATATGCCAAAGTATATCTCCTTCCCCTTGATATCTTCCAAAAAATAAAGAAAACATATTTGATTTGTTCATTTCTTGAAAAGCTCTCGTTTCTGTTATTTCCTGCTCTAAATCCTTGCATAGCTGGCTAATAGCTGCATAATAATACTCTACACATACCCTGCGTATAAACTCTTCTTCAAACTTCCATATTCTGTGGTAGCGATTTTGCAATTGCTTCAATATACCCTTCATATCTTCTTCAAAACATTCAAAAAAACAAGATGGGTGCCAGTACAATTGTAAAGGGGATGTATCCATTATAAATTCTTTTCCATATAAAGATACTAATAGTTCATGGCTCCCCGTCTTTAAACTGCTATGCAGATAACAAACGCCTAACCACGAAACTTCTTTTCCAATTTCTGCGGCCTGGCCGAATAATGATGCAAAACATTCCGTCACTTCCTTTCTGCGTTCTTTTTTCTGGTATTCCTGTTCCAGCCTACTGCATTGCGAAGCAAACAAATCGTGCTCCAACGCCAAGGCAGCTTCCTCCAAAGCTTGTATCCGATTCATCCTTCCCCCTTCAATCACTGCACTTTTAATTCGCCGCCTGTAAATGAAATTCCCTGCTCGATATCAATGCTTGTTGTATTCTGTTGCAAATTGACTGAACTTGTTCCAGCCGCCGTCAATGATCCATTCTCACTTGATAGTACCAAATCATCTTTTGCCCTAATCACCACATCATGCTGACTTATAATATTAATACCAGCTGCATCGGTTAACTCTATCCTCGTTCCCTGATTATTTGTTAGTATAATAGAATCTGGCGTAAAACGGACTTCTTTCTGATATTTGGTCTTAAGCACCTTATGTTTTGGATTCTTTCGATCATTGCTATTCGTCTGTAGGTGAACAGCACTGATTATATAAGCTTCCTCCTCCCGTCCGGTTGGAATATGGAATCGTACAACATCTCCAATCTCCGGCATACAATACCAGCCAGTACCATCTGGAGTGGAATATACGGTAGAATACGGGTACCAGATATTAATATTCTGATCTGTATTTTCATCATCAAAAATACTGACCTGCACTTTATCTTCTTTGACCTGTAAAACTTCTGCATAAAAAGAACAACCAGCAGCATGCTTCAAAAACGTTTTCATTGTATATATACCTTCTCTGAATTTCAAATAATAAGTATGCAGCATCTCGCCACGTTCGTATTTGCTTTCTATCCGATATATATACAATTGTATACCGTCTATTTTTAAACGATCTCCAATTTGATACCCATATCTGCTCTCTATACAATATTCCAAATATGCGGTTTCATGAATTTCTTGCAGATCACTGTTCTGTTTTCGTAGAAAATCTCCCATATCTTTTTTTATCATACATTTCTCAATATCCTGTAAATCATAAGTATCTCGTTTCGGTAAATCAACAAAGAACTTCACTCCTTCAGTATCAAAACTGGGAACCAGAAAGGTATGATATCTGCTGGCTAACCGTTTCATAAATTCCCAATCCGTCTCTTTATGCTGTATAACCAGACTTCCTATTGCATCCGATAACAACTGGTTTTTTATTAATCCAGAATTATCATACTTTTCTATAATCTGGTCGAATATCTGACCATAGGTATATGTGCTATCCTGAAAGGTTCTAAAGTGTTTTTTTAGATCCAAATGGAATGTGCCTGATGTCAACTCCAATGTCATTTTTTTTTGTTCATTTATATTTTCAATAGAGAATCCGGTAACCACTCCCCAAAAAAGAGTTTGTACCTCACCATCTTCCCCTTCCTCTTCTAATTTTTCCCAGACATTCCCAGACAGTAATTCCAGATATTCATCTGAATTTTCATCAGCAATATACCCACTGATAACTGCCGTTCCATGCTCATTAATATGCCGTTTAACCGATAATTCCTTGATTGTTATAAACTGTAAGGGTTCGGTTCTTATGTTATGTTCTCTCATATGTTTTCCTCCTGTTTAATCAGCTTCAACATGTTTAGTACCCTTGGTTTCCACTTATCATAATTTTTAAATATGCAATAAAAAGTGCCTATTATCAATTGTTCTTCCACCGAGAAAAGAAATAGTATATTATATACCCGCTCATCGGCAGCAAAGCTTTTGTAGTCAAACCATACAATCGGCAGATAACCGGATATCTGACCTTGTTCGTAAAATACATTTTTAGCATCTGCCTGCTCCAATGTCTGGCGCATCAGCTTGCTGGCAGAATCCAAATCCAACTTCATTGTATTTAATCTTGCCGGCTGAAAGGTAAATCCTGCTTGTTCCTGTATATGGGTCAACACGGTATCTGGTTTGTTTTTTGTTGTAAAAATTTTCCTAATTTGCTCTTTATTTTCCTGCTTAAATTCCGGCGGCAGCTTTATAGTAAACCCTGTCCCTTGAAATATAACTAAATCCTGATGAATTTGTTCTTCCTGTTCCAATTCATCTTGTAGCTTGCTCTTCATTTGAAGAAAAAGTTTATCTATATCATCTTCTTTTACTGCTTCCATACCCTTCCCCCTTATAGCTTATGCAATGTAGCCAAAAATTTCTTCCAGTTTACTTCCCATTTTAAATGCTCCTGCTCAGGATATGTAAGTGTAATTAAACACATTTTATTATCACTTGGTAAGGTTGCTTTGATATGGCGTAATTTATCTTTATTATTTTCCAGTTTTATAACAAACCATCCTACTGAAATGTCCTCTCCAAGATATAAATGGACCGGTAGTATCTCATTTTGAGGATACAATATCATTGCAAATTTCCTAACTGCATTTGCCGCTTTCCCGGTTTCTTCAGGCAACATCTTCTTTTCTATCAGTTCAATTGTCATATGAATTTTACCATCTTCATCCGATATAACTATCTCCGGACGCTGCTCATATGGATAATACTTCTCCTGCATATCCATAGGCATATCAAGTAATCCATCCGGAATTTCACCTGCTATCTTTTCATATTCAAATCGTTCACCCAAACGTCTATTACCTCCTTTAATCCGTCTTGGAAAAATTGATTGAAAAATCTTTTATAATCTGCTTTCTTTTCCTTAACAAATCTTGTTTTTGCGTATTCTCAGTGCAGAATACTTTTTTTTCGAGTATGGATCCTGCATTCAATTGGCTGATTACCTCATTCAAGGAATTGATTTTTTGAATTGCAGGGTTTTTCCCGACTCCTCCTATTTTGATTGTTTTATTCATATAGTTGATTTCACTTCCTTTTTAATCAATATTTACACGATTAACCGTGGTTCCAGTTATCTGTCTTTCCAGTTCCGTACTGCCTGCATAGTACGGAGTGGATGACAAAATTGCCACCTCAGCACCGCTCACATCAAATTCTTCTGAGTCTGAATCTAAAACCGGAAAAGTTTTTTTATTTGTGCCCTCCATCTTTACAGTTCCGTATTTGCCAACAGAATCAAAGCCATTGCACATGTTGAGCACGGTTGGATCTATTATGTCTCTCTTGATAAGGGAGATTTCCTTTGGCGCCTTGAAGTTAATATGATTACCTTTTAACCATATTCCACCTTTCGCCATGATCGTCACATTCTTGCTACTTTCTATACTGGCTCCATTAATATCACTTAACTCTATTTTTAATGGTACTTCTTGTTTTAAATCTACAAAACCAATGCTATCGGGTAACAGATACATACGTTTGTAATCAGCAGATGTAAAATACCGTTTTGATACATCCTGCATCTCCGGATGTCCTGTTCCATTTACTCTTAAACTACCACTAACTCTGGCGTTGCCAATGTCGTCATCAAAAGTTACAATTACACGTTCGCCAACTTCCGGCATACAATACATCAAATTCCCCGTCTCTGGAAACCAATCATACCAAAACGCTTCTTCAGGCAGCTGGATGGTATCAATATCTAGTTTTATGCGTAGATATTCCCCTTTCACATCTAATACAGTTCCAACAATCGAGGCACCGGCTATTTGGTGGTTTTCATATCTGGCAGTATAAAACATCTCAGGCAATGCAAGTGTATATCTGTAATGTAACAAACTATTATTCAGGCTGCACCCCATTGACATAACCACCAATCTCTGACCATCAGCCATTCGAATACTATCTCCTACCCGCCACCTTTCATAACTGCTCACATCATAATAAAGGAATTGTTCCTTTCTAAAATGGTTGCTTTCATGTGCCAAATAATATTCTTTGTTAAACCAGATTCTTTCCTGCTGATATACCGGTTTGTCCAAGGTTGTTCCCTTTGGCATTCCAATATATATTTGGGGTTTTGATGAAATTGCAGCGGAAAGCACCGAGGTTCCCAATTGACTGGCAATCCTCTTTAAAAACGCCCAATCCGTTTCATCATATTGGTAGATAGGACTCCCTATTTTACAATCTTCTACTTGAAATAAAAAATCGGCCTCTTCCGTTTCTGCAATCATACTTTGAACTAAATTTTTATAGGTCATGTCTGAATTTTGAAAAGACCTGTTATTCTTTTTATAATCAAGCAAGACTGAGGACGAGATTGCTTCTATATATAGTTTGTGTCCATTCCCTTCCTTTGCAACCTCAGCAGTATGTATGATACCGTAATAAACAGGTGAATTTTCATCATCATCTGTATTTACAATCACTGTACCATTTTCCAGTTGCTGAAAAATAATAGCATTTCCTACTTCTTCCGGTATGTAGCCTGTTAGTTTTGCTGTTGCATGGATATTCTTCTTTATTTCCATATTAAACTCTAAAATTTCTATTATGTAAAAATCAATATTGTTTTTTGTTACAAGTTTAACATTAATCATATTGCAGATTCTCCTTATGATGTTTGTTTCTTACTTCTAATAGTTTTATGATCCCTGCAGGCAAATGGAAAGCCAACACTATCCAGCTGAAAATGCCAGACCAGATCGGCAGTCATATCATACCGATGAGGTATAATCCCCAGATCTAAAAACGTCATGAGCTCTTTCTCTTCACATCTCTTATCATCTGTTTCATTTTCTTCTGTTGATCCATCTCCATTTATTTTCTCCCGTCAAAGAAGTTCTTCTCCCATGTATCATCCTCAAAATCAAAGAAAGTCTCATTTCCCTTATAAAGTAGGTCATGCTCCCGGCGAACCGGAAGAACAATAAAGCCCCATCGCTGCCGGTCTGCCCAGATAAAGAACTTCATTTCGCCTTCCAAAATGATATCCGTTTCTTCCTGGATTACAGTTCCAGAGTATTCAAAGTCAATCTCTTCCTGGGTTACCTGTTTAAATTCGCGGATTCCACACTCATAGTAACAAGTTTTTAAATGTTTCCCCTGACTGTCTAGTATGTGGATATCCAACTGCTTCCCAACTTTAAAGCGGGAAATATAGCCGATAAATCCTTCCCGATCCATGCTGCGAATCAGAATCTGCGGCTTGTTTTCATGGGTATAGGCCATAATCTCGTAAGGCAGGGCACCTACATGATAATGAGAGTTGACATTCATATAACCAAGCTGATGGTTAAAGAAATAAGACAACGCCCCTTCAAGACAGCACATTTTTAACTCACTCCCATCCGTCTTCCTTTCACCTCGTTGGATCAGAATGCCCGGTACGTATTCCTTTAACGCCTCTTCAAACAGCCGGGAACGGCAGGACTGCCCGGTAAGCTTAATCATGTCATATTCCTGCAGTTCATTCATTAAAAATTTTGGTTTCAGAAACCGATCCATTAACTGATAAATATCCGGGCGGAGTAGGTCTTCTATCTGATGCAGATATAGCCGGAAACGGATATTCTTATCCAACCGGCAAAGTTTCCCGCCTTGCACTGTGGACAGCTTCCATTTGTCCAGTATCAATTCGTTCTCTTTCTCCGTTCCCATCCACAGCTCATATCGAAAGTCATTTTGGAAAAACAGCTTTTTAACCTGCTCTGCCATTTCAAACAGATAATAGTAGTTGTTTTTTACACTAAAATAGGAATCTCGTTCTTTATCTATATAATCCTGGAAGGCAGTTGGAAGCACTACCTCCGCTTCATTGTACTCTTCATTCGGATTTTTGATCCCTTCGGATCGATTTCCAGTCAGCTTCTCACAAATCCTGATCTTCAAAAGCTGTAGAATTCGGTAAGTGAGGTTGTTCCCACCAAAGTTCGTGTCACCATCTTCATAGCTAGTCTCAAGGTTAATGGTATAGGATACCCTGTTATTCTGAATCCGGAAACGGCAGGAGGTCAGATCAGTGGTACCGCCGCCGCAGTCAATAATTAACGCACGATACCAGTGGTCTGGTTCATAACATTCCTGCTCCAGAAGCTTATCGACGTTGGAAAAGAGCACTGCCATCCCTTCATCCAGACTGGAATCTACAGTGATTCCCGGAAGCATATCAGCAAATAATACCTGAAATTTTTCCTTCTGCCGTATCGGAGCCAGCAGCTGAATCGTAACAAACGTATATTTAAACTGTTTCCGTGCCAGTTCCAGCAAATGGAGGAAAAATGCTTTCAGCATTTCACGGCGGCTGACCTCTGCCTTGATCCCGCTTTGTAAAATCACACTTTCCATCCGGTTCGGATCGCTGATCCACCGCTTGATATCATAAAAAACCGGGACATCCTGATCCTGATAATTATTCCGGCATAGATGCGCCGCCTCACGGCCGAACACATACTCCGGTTCATTGCCGTTCATACCGGCGACCCCTACTACGCTGGGAATTACATACCCATCCTGACTTGCTGCTATCTTTTTGCAACCGTCCGGCATACAGATACCCATAGTCGTATTACAACTCCCAAAATCAATTACCAGCGGCAGCTCTATCCGCTCCGCTGTTTTTACTTCCAGATCCAGCAGTGGGATTTGAACCGCCCGGATGGTTCCCGGAAAATTGCTCTCCAAACCTTGATACTGTTCATACAGATATTCTGAATGCCGCTCGGTGGGAAAATATAGAAACGCATACTGATGCTTTTGCGACTCCCGAATTTCCACCTCTTTGCCTTTGCAGATCCAGTATTTTCCCCCTTCCTCTTTCAAATAGCAGCAGGTATAAACCTGCAAACTTTCATCCACCAGCAGCAGATTCCCTTCATACAAGAATCCCGGCGCCGCTTCCACCTGGTATCCGTCCTGTTCATCCAATGCAATATCGTTATAGAGGACAAGGCTGGCCGGAATCCGGATCTGGTCACTTTCCGATATCTGAATCGGCACTTTGTACAGGACTTCCTGCAGGCGTTCCCATCCCGCCTTATTATGCTCCGTGATATGACGATATTCTTTTCTGCCCCGGAAACGCATAATCAGCTGGATCAGACCTTCCCATTCAAGCGGCTTGACAGCGGAGGTGACCAGCCGCTCGTTCCGGCAGATTTCCCGAAGCTGAAAGGTGGTCATCAATTCTAACTGGCTTCTTTTATAGGCATGCTTTTCTTCATTTCTTTTGCCCGGGTTTAATCGGTAAGTATATTGACTCATAATCTCCTCCAGCGCCGCGCTTGCTGCGGCTTTAAGATTCATTGAAACGGGAACAGTGCTTTTTCCTGTTCTATCTAGGCTCCCGCAACAGACACGATTAACAGCAAGGAAAGCGACATTGTCAATACCGTCCGTGATCACCAATGGCAAGGGGGTGAATAATGGCATTGAAGCAACCAGCAATTCAATGATCGCCAAGAGTGCCGGTTATCCCTAGCTAACCCTGGCTTACCATGGAGAACTGGCATTGATTGCAACGCTATCAGGAAGTCCCTATCGACTATTGGTAATAGTGTAGTTGGCAAAAGAGGACTGACCGAAGAAAGTTGAAATCGCCTCCTAATTTTTTAAGAGGCGTTTGGTTCCGTCTTTCATGGCTCCACCGAAGTTCAGTCGTGGAATATCCTCACATGACCCCGGTTTGCCGGTCAGACAGTCTTCACAAACGTCGCACAGACAACAGGTAATCACAACATGGTCACCTGGTTTGACATATGTAACGGCAGCACCAAACTCTTAGGCCATCCCGGAAGCTTCATGACCTAAGACAATCGGGAACGGTACCCATATGACCGCCGGCACCGACATCGGTTGCACAAAATCCGGTTGCAACGACTACAACTAATACCTCGGTGTTGCATCCAGTTCTACCTCATTACCACATACTAAAGATGGTTTTACAGCATCATTTAGCCAGTATGACTTCATAATTTCCTGACAACCTCAAATAAGTTAGTATGCTGAGGATTCCCCTTTGCAAGAGGTGTTGGTGTTACCGATGTTAATACATTAATAGAACCTCTTTTTCCCCCGTTATTGTGCCCCCGGGCCTACCTCGCCGCTATTCTCACCGCTGCTCTGCCCCGGTCCTTCCAGCGCATTCGATGGCTGTGGTGTGGTCGGATTTCCCGGTCCTGGTTCTGGCTGGCCGGCCGGCTCATCGGCACCCGGGCCGGCCGAAGTCTGCCCGGTCGTTTCCGGAGCCGGCTCTTCGGTAGCGGGTTCTGTCGATTCTGTTGTCGGTTCTTCTGTCGATTCGATAGTTTCAATTGCTGATTCTTCCGGCAAGGTGATCTCTTCTGAACTGCTCTCCGGTTCTGCGGCGGCAGTGGAGACCTCCTGCTGCGCCTGGGTCGTTGCAGCCGGTGCCTGGGTTGACGGCACACTGGTTCCGTCTGACTGACCGCTGGCGCCGACATTTTTGCCGCTTTCAGTGTCTTTTCCTGGCTCACCCAGACCCGTCACCTCGGCAATATGGGCACTGATGCTGCGCGTCCGGGCAGATGGTTTGTATCCGGTTGTATCATATAAAAATTCATGCAGCAAAATCACATTGCTTTCCAGCGTTGTCGGTATGACATAAGATAATTTCCCAATATAGGCTTCTGAATGTGAAAACGGGAAGCCGGAAGTCTGACCAATGTAATATTTCTTGGCATTTTTGGCAATAGTCAGCACGTCATCGACCCCGATGCTGGTAGATATCTCCGGAAATACTGCACCAACCAGCGTTCTGAGAGTAGCGAAATCAGAAGCCTTGGCTTTATCCATAGCCAGACCTAAAACCTTGCGCTGGCGTTCCGTACGCTTGAAATCGGTATCCATCAGACGCAGACGGGAATAGGCTACTGCCTGAACCCCATCGAGGTGATTCATTCCACTATGGGTGAGGTGTACTGATCCAATTCCGGTCTCATTTACGGTCTCTGTTATAAACGAGTTGATGTAAGCAAATTCACTGTCGGTGATCTCCAGATCAACACCTCCCAGAACATCGATTGCTGAAGCAACTGCCTTCCAGTTAAAGGTAGCATAGTCGTCAATCTGAATGTCCAGATTGTCTTCAAGGGCTGTAATCGCCTGGCTGTATCCGCCGTAAAAATAAGCTTCATTAATCTTACGGTAATTATCATCACCGACATTCATGTAACTGTCACGGAATACCGATACCAGCCTGATTTCGCCAGTCTTTTTATCGATGCTGCAGATCATTATGACATCGGCATGCGTATCTTTTTTTACATTACCATCTCTGGAATCGACACCAAATACTGCGACAGTCCAATAGCCATCATCCCGGAAATGCTGAAACAGCAAAAAACCGCATATGCATACAAGCAACAGCGCAATCGGCTTCCAGACAGCCAGTTTCCGGCGCCGTTTCTGCTGGGGGTGGGATCGTTTTACAGTCTCATATTCTTCATCCAGATCAAAGACCTCCAGATCCGGCGGTGCTACTCGCTGGTTTCGTTTTTTCCTGTTCCGCATCCGGTCCAGCTCGTCTTCATAAGAATCCTGTTCAAAAGCCATCATTACGGATAACTTCCTTTCTTTTCAATATGTACTTCCTAAAGATCTAGTACAATACTCTGTACTAGTCCAGTAAACTCCTGTAATAAGGCCAGTTGGCATCACGGACAGCAATCGTCACATTGTTGGTCTTACCACTGCTCTCGTGGATACAGAGAATCCGTCCGTCATCTGTCCATCCCAGAAACATAATAACATGTGCATCAGTACCGGTACGAATAATAATATCGCCCGGCTTCAGCTCACTTCGGCTGACTTTGGTTCCTACAAGTGCCAGACCGCTGGTTCCTTCATGAGCCAGCCGTTCTCCGGTGACCGACCAGTAAACCCAGCTGATCCAGCCGGAACAGTCAAGCCCTTTCAGAATCCGACCTTTATAATCAGGCGATACCATAAGCCCAAAAGAGTTGGCGGCATAATCAGGGCCGGATGGTTTGCCGCCCCAATAGTAAGGAACTTTTCCTACTGATGACAGGGCAAACCGGACCAGTTCAAGACGCTCTGGTGATAAATCCTTGGAAATACGCTGCAGATATTCTTCTATTTCAGCCTCGGTTAAAGGGTTCTTCATAGAAAAAGTCGAAACAGTCAAGCCATATTTGTCGTACCAGTCCTGGCTGCTGTGAAGCTTAACGGAAGCGATGGTATAATTGGTCCACCCCTGCCAGCCATCTTCCTCAAAGTTCTCTGTAATATTACCAATAATGTCTTTGGCGAGAAGACCGTTGTTTTCATTCAGTCCCAGGATTTTGGCATTGATAATCAAATCAATATGACCAGGGCATTTATAGGCAGGTACCGAAGTAGGATCATCCTGTTCTCCGGTCGTCTGTTCGGTGCTGACATTGGCTGGTGAGGCGGTCAGATCAGCCGATACGGAGTCACTGTCCGATTCAGCCGGTGTCTCTGCGGTTGCTTCTGCCAACGTCGTTTTGTCCGTTGTTTCTGCCCCGGTCGATGTCTCTATGGCAGCCTCCTCAGCAGCTTGTGTCTGGCCTCTGCCGCTGGTAATGACACCAGAGGTAGACTCGGGTTGTGTAGCTTGAGTCTCTGCTGCTGCGGTCGTTGTCTCGGGTTCTCTTGCCGTCGTTCCAGCCTCAATTACCGCTGATGCTGATGAGGATTCTGTTGCAGCTGCTTTCGTATCATTTTGTGTATCCTTTGCTTCGGAATCCACGGAGGTGGATTCTTCCGGCTGTTTCAGGGCCTGCTCTTCAGCCAGTGCTTCTGCTTCCAATTCCGCCAGTTCGCGCAGTTCATCTTCTTCACTGAGACATCCCTGGCAGTAATAGATTCCGCTCATACTGACGGAATAAGAATGAGAACTATCCCATAAACTTTCAGCATATGACAGAAACAACTCATTATCATCGATACCTTTGAAATATGTATACAGATTGGCCATGGACATGATATCAATAACATTGGTATAAGCATTAACGGTCTGTCCGTCGCCATTTGTTACGTTCATTCTGATCTTTTTGAATGAGTTAATGGTCCAGGTACTGGGATCTGTTACGTCATGACGGTTATCTTTGGGATTATATTTTCCGGTAACCGAACCGCCCGAACGTCCCAGCCGATTGGATAGCTGTGTCGGAGTCAGATCAGCATATTCATAAATATTGTCAAGCCATTCAGCATCTTTATCCATCAATACTTTAAAGGCCTCACCGGCATAACTTTCCTCAACCTTGGAAGTATCTGCACCTTCTGGAAAATACCTGGTCAGATTCAGATAACCGGGAGCAGGTTCCCATGTCTCTTCTTCGATAGCATCTGATAGTGCTGCTGTAACAGCGTCACTGGTATCCAGCCGCTGACGTCCGGCCGTCGGGAGGGGCGGCGTTGCTAATGTAACAGCCGTTATCGGAGTATACCAATATGACGCAGCGATTGGCCCGATACTGATTATCAGCATAAGACCGGCTGATACCCATTGTTTTTTCTTTATTTTAATTTTCATATATTAAACATCCACTTTTCCACTTTATTCTCAATATAATAATATATCATAAAAATTGTCAAAATAACAGTGCGAATCCATTAAGTATATCTTAAGAAATCAAGGTATTTTGTTACAGATAAGAAATCAAGGTATTTTGTTACACGTTGACGAAACAAGGGGATTAAGATATAATAAACGAAGTTTGTGTTTGGAGGCACAGATGTCTGATAGCAAAGCTAAGCGCCATGCACCTTACGGCAGACCGTGAACAGCATATATGCTGATATCTGTAAGGTTAACGAGGTGGAGAGATTATCGAATATTCGGCGGGTACTCTCCCATGCCGGTCCGGGCATGTAATATTCTGTTTAAATATGCGGGTAACTGCAAAACAAAAGACAGAATAAACGGACGTCTTTTCTTCTGTAATATACTGTCTATTATGACGGCTTTTTGTGATAAAAAAAATTAAAGGAGAGTTTTTATATGTGTGGAATAATTGGATATACCGGCCCGTTAGAAGCTTCTAAGATTTTGCTGGAAGGACTGGCCGGACTGGAATACCGGGGATATGACAGCGCCGGTCTGGCACTGTGCCTGGAAGACTCCAGCATTAAGATGATCAAGACCATTGGCAAGGTAAAAAACCTGAAAGAACATTGCCTGGAGGAAAAATCCCAAACCTCTCATTGTGGAATCGGGCATACCCGCTGGGCCACCCATGGCGGGGTAACCGATGAAAATGCCCATCCCCACCGGGCCGGCAAGGTAACCCTGATTCATAACGGTATTATTGAAAATTATCATCAGCTGACGGAAAAATATCAGCTGCAGGAGCATTTGGTGTCACAGACCGACAGCGAAGTCGCCGCCTGGGTACTAAATGAGATATATAAAGGGGATCCGTTTACCGCAATCCAGGATCTGTTGGAAGAAATCGAGGGATCATATGGCTTCTGTATTATGTTTGACGATATCCCGGGCAGTATCTATGCGGTACGCAATGTCAGCCCGCTGGTTGCCGCCTACACGCGCTCCGGTGCTCTGGTCGCTTCTGATCTGACGGCACTAATTCCGTTTACTCAGGATTACTTTGTCGTGCCGGAGAAACAGATCGTCAAACTGACACCATACAAAGTACAGGTCTACGCTCTGGATGAGTCCTTCAGTAAGGTACAGCCTGAAACACTGACGGTTACCTGGAATATGGACGCTGCCATGAAAAACGGTTTCCCGCATTTTATGCTGAAAGAAATCCATGAGCAGCCGGATGCCATGAAGAATACTGTCCTGCCCCGGATGAATAAAGGACTTCCTGATTTCAGTGAAGATAATATTCCGGATCAGATCTTTCAGTCCTGCCGCCAGATTCATATTGTCGCTTGTGGAACTGCCATGCATGCAGGGATGGTTGCCCGGGCTATTATGGAACCGCTGCTGCGGATTCCGGTCGCCGTATCGATCGCTTCTGAATTTCGTTACGAAATGCCTTTAATCGATGAACACACACTGGTTATTATTATTTCTCAGTCCGGCGAAACCATCGATACTCTCGCGGCTCTCAATCTGGCCCGTGAATATGGTTCCACTACACTTGCTATTGTCAATGTGAAAGGGTCAACCATTGCCCGGGAAAGCGATTATGTATTATATACTCATGCCGGCCCGGAAATCGCTGTAGCGAGTACAAAGGCTTACTCGGTTCAGTTAGCTGCACTTTATATGGTCGGCTGCAAAATGGCCTTAACAAGAGGAAAATACACCGCAAAAGAAGCATCTGGTTTTCTGACCGATCTGCTGGATGCTATCCCGGCCATGGAAATCATGATTGCCCAGCAGGAAACGATCAAGACTATTGTAACCCATTTGATCCAGAAACCGGATGCATTCTTTATCGGCCGCGGACTCGATTACGCTTTTTCGCTGGAAGGTGCACTGAAACTTAAAGAAATTTCTTATATTCACTCAGAAGCCTATGCCGCCGGTGAATTAAAACATGGAACGATCGCCCTGATCACAGATGATGTCCCGGTTATCGCAATTGCCACTCAGGAACACATCTTCGCCAAATCGATATCCAATATTCGTGAAGTAAAAGCACGGGGAGCATTCGTAATTCTGCTGACCAAAGAAAGTGCTGTTGTTGACAGTACTCTGGCTGATATTCATATCCGGATCCCGGATGTAGATGATAAATTCACTGTCTTTCCGATTGCCGTGGTGCTTCAGCTGATCGCTTATTATGCTTCTCTTGGAAAAAATCTGGATGTTGATCAGCCGAGAAATCTGGCAAAATCGGTAACGGTTGAATAGAATCAATACAGTAAGCAAAAAAGGTTGACATAAAAGTATTATGTTAACCTTTTTTGTAAATCTTAATTTATTCTTCGTTAAATTCTTTTGCTTCAATCAGTTTTCCATCACGCCAGATACGTTCCAGATCATAAAACAACCGATCTTCCTTACAGAATACATGGACAATAATGTCACGGTAATCCATCAGGATCCAGTTGGCAGTCTGATAACCTTCGATATGCTTACATTCATAACCGGCTTTGCCAAGTGTATGTTCTACTTCATCAGTCATGGCCTGAACCTGATTTACATTAGATCCGTTTGCAATGATGAAATAGTCGGCAATAACAGAGACTTCTCTGATGTCGATAATACGGATTTCTTCACCCTTTTTCTCTTCAAGGGCGCTGACCGCCAGTCGGGCCATCTCTTTTGATATATTCACGTTTACTCACGCTCCTTTTTCTGGTAATATTCAAATGCTTGTTGTGTCATGGAGTCAATCATGCCGCCTTTTCGCTGCAGGTAGCTTAGCGAACTGTCCAGAACCCCGGCGACCGCACGGTCCAGATTCTGAAATGAGATCGTCCTTAGTTCGTTCAGCCGGCTAGCCTTAAAACGGCGTGGCTCAATAAAATCAGCGACAAATACAATTTTCTCCAACAGACTCATCGCGGGTCTTCCGGTGGTATGATAACGAATTGCCGATAATATCTCCTCATCCTGAATATGATATTTATGCCGGGCAAGCCATTCTCCGTATTTAGCATGGATGGTTACCCTGATCTGCTTTTCCTCTTCAGTCAGGATAATACCATGTTTGGCGCACCTGGCAATCAGTTCTTTATCGGAATAGCGCTTGGCACAATCATGCAGAAGTCCGGCAATCTCCGCCTTATTAATATCATATCCATATCGCATCGCCAGTGCTACACAGGTAAAGGATACACTCAGGGAATGTTCATAGCGGACAGGATCCAGCCGGGAAGCCAGATGATTGCGAAATGTACTGATTCGTTCGTCCATACATCCTCCTTCAGGTCTGATATAAATCATGAGTATGAATATAGTCTTCCACGTTCTTTGGCAGATATTCAAATAATTTACGTCCGCTGGCGGCCATCTGCCGCAGTTCCTCCGAAGAGATATCTACCTCATCACAATGAAGACGGTAGATCCGGGCCTGATAATGTTTGGTCAGATAGGCAATCTGGTCGTCCATACTTCTCACCGCCGGATGATATTCACGGCCGGCGGCAAGCAATATCGTCTGAGCCATTACCCTGGCAGGCTGATACCAGGTCTCTATCTCATACAAAGAATCAGCACCAATAATAAAATAGAACTGATGCTGCGGGTATTTGTCATGTAACAGTGCTAATGTCTCGGCCGTATAACTGTTGCCTTGACGCTGCACTTCAAATTCCGAACATTCAAAATATGGGGTTCCGGCAATTGCCAGGCGGACCATTGCACAGCGGTCAGCCGCAGATGTTATCTGCCGTCCCTTTTTATGGGGCGGCTGTCCTGTCGGCATAAACCAGACTGCATCCAGTTGAAATTCTTCATATGCCTGTTCGCCAAGCCGTAAATGTCCGTTATGAATCGGATCAAATGTTCCGCCCATGATACCGATATCAGCCATATCTGTAAGACTCCTTTATTTTTTAGGAAGTGTAATCTTTCGCTTACTCTCATCCTTGGCCGGTTTGTACAGCACGATCTTTTTACCGATTACCTGGATCACTTCTGCACGGGTGCGTTCAGCGAGTACTTCGGCAATTGATCTGCCGTCATCCAGACAGTTTTTCAATACGGAAATCTTGATCAGTTCCCGTGCCTCCAATGCCTCCGCAATTGCAGCTGTAAGTTCCGGAGTAACGCTGGATTTGCCAATCTGAAATATTGGATCCATGGTCATTGCCAAGCCCTTCAGATAGGCTCTTTGTTTGCTTGTCATGTGTATCTCCTTTATTTATAATAATCAAATGCAAGGCCATACATACGTACTGTATCGCCTTCCTGAATACCAGCTTCTTCCAGCTTCTCAAGAATTCCTGTTTCTTTCAGGAACTTCTGGAAAAACTGAAATCCTTTTTCTGATTCCAGATTGGTGTACCCCAGCATCTTCTCTATCCTCGGGCCTTCTACTACAAAAACACCTTCAGACTCTTTTTCTACGGTATAAGAAAGCTGTCTGTCTCCGGCATATTCGATCTCAAATTCTTTTTCGAACACAATTGGAGCCTGATCGACAGTTTTTAACAGTTCATTAACTGCATACAATAATTCCTTTAGCCCTTTTCCGCTGACAGCTGAAATCGGGTAAACCGGGATTCCCTCTGATTCAAAAGCCTTTTCTAATGCTGCGACCGGACTTTCATCCTCTTCATATACAGCATCCATTTTGTTGGCAGCGATAATCATCGGACGTTTCAGTAATTCAGGATTATATTCCCTCAGCTCTTTGTTGATAGCCTGAATATCTGCAATTGGATCACGGCCTTCTGTTCCGGCGGCATCGACAACATGAATCAGAACTTTGGTCCGCTCAATGTGTCTCAGGAAATCATGTCCCAGACCAACCCCCTGTGCCGCACCTTCGATCAGGCCAGGGATATCAGCCATGACAAATCCGGCACCGCCATCCAGATCAACAACTCCCAGATGAGGGTTCAGCGTTGTAAAATGATAATTGGCAATTTTTGGCTTTGCATTGGATACCCGGGACAGCAATGTGGATTTACCTACATTAGGAAAGCCTACCAGTCCGACATCCGCAATAACCTTAAGCTCCATCAGTACCCACAGTTCATGGCCATTTTGGCCTGGCTGCGCATACTTTGGCGCCTGCATGGTGGGAGTGGCAAAGTTCATATTGCCAAGTCCGCCGCGCCCGCCTTTGAGCAGTACTTCACGCCTGTGCTCACCGGACATATCGGTAATTACCTTGCCGGTCTCAAAATCTTTTATTACGGTACCTTCCGGTACTTTGATAATCAGGTTGTCCGCATTGGCACCGTGGCATCGTTTCTTGCCGCCGGCTTGTCCGTCTTTGGCAACGTATTTCTGTGTATGCCGGAAATCGGTAAGGGTATTCAGACCTTCATCAACTTCAATGATGATATCGCCGCCTTTGCCGCCGTCGCCGCCGTCAGGACCGCCTGCCGGAACATATAATTCCTTACGGAAACTGACATGTCCATCTCCGCCTTTGCCTGATTTTATAAATACTTTTGCACTATCTGCAAACATGGTGTACCAAACCTTTCAGTGAAAAAAGGCTTCATACCAGAAATCAGTATGAAGCCCGTCAAATTACTCGTTGATTGTTCTTGGATATACAGAAACCTGTTTTTTGTCTCTGCCTTTTCTTTCGAATCTTACGACACCATCTACAGTAGCAAATAAGGTATCATCACCGCCACGTCCGACATTCAGACCTGGATGAATTTTCGTTCCACGCTGTCTGTAAAGAATGTTGCCTGCCAGTACGAACTGACCGTCTGCTCTCTTGGCACCAAGTCTCTTAGACTCGGAATCTCTGCCGTTCTTAGTAGAACCAACACCTTTTTTATGTGCGAATAACTGAAGGTTCATTTTAAACATCACTTACACCTCCTTAAATTGTATTTTAATATATGGTTTCCCATAGTCCCTCACGATGTTCTGAATTCCCAGCACAAGTGAGTTCATAAGGAGTTTCGATTCTGGACTCACCGGTGTGGTAAAATGAAACCAGAAATGCCCGGTCTCCTCTTCCATACCGCCTTCAAATGTATCATCCGTATATTGCTCTACTGAATTGGCCATATTCAATGTCAGGGCTGAAACAGCCGCACAGACAATATCTTCCCCATGCTCTGCATATCCGGCATGACCGCTCAATTCAATTCCGCAATACAAATGATCAGAATTTCGAAACACAGTTACGTTAATCATAATTATGCGTTAATCTTTTCGATCTTAAGCTGAGTATAGAGCTGTCTGTGACCATTTTTCTTATGGTATCCGGTTTTTCTCTTATACTTGTAAACAATAACTTTTTTCGCTTTTGCTTCTTTTACAACGGTTGCAGAAACAGTTGCTCCTGCTACTGTTGGGCATCCAACCGTTAACTCGCCGTTATTCACTGCAAGTACCTGATCAAAGGTAACGGTTTCGCCGGCATCTACACCAAGCTTTTCTACCTTAATGATATCGCCTTCTGCTACTTTGTACTGCTTACCACCTGTTGCAATAATTGCGTACATATTGGCATCCTCCTATTATCATTACTCGCCAACTGTGGTGTCCGGAAATTCCGAAACTTATAACCTCGTTGTGCGGCATACCAAAATATTTTATCATAATATTTTTCTGCTGTCAATAATTTGTTTTTGTTAATTGCATCCTTACTGCAACCAGCTACCATCGTAATCAACATAATATCCATCAGGTGTTGTTGTATTGGTAAGCATATGCCCCAGATAACTATCATCAATTTCAGACAGATAGTAATATCGTTCGTTAACATGAATCCACCCGGTCTCCATTACACCATTGCTTCCCAGATAATACGACTGCTCCCGATCATTAATCCAGGTATTTGCAACCATTTCTCCAGTTACCGGGTCAAACCAGTACCAATCGTTATTTATATAATGCCATCCAGTTGCCATGTAACCCCAGCAATCAAAATAATAACGCTTTCCGGAAATCAATTGCCACTCATTCTTAGGATAGCCACCATTCAAATATTGATACCACCAGCCATTACCATCATGTAGCCAGTTTCCTGTATAACTGCCAGAAGTACTTGATTTGCTGGATCCACCACCTCCTCCGCCACCTCCGCTGGTGCTGGTGGTAAAATCAGCTTTAATATTACTATCACTTGCGAGGATAAATGACAGTGGGTTATCTTGATTCTGATCAGGCGATACATCACCACTCCAGTTAAGGAATTTACCCCCAACGGGGACTGCTGTCAGCGTTACTTCTCCTGTATTTACATTATAACCATCATTAGATGACGCATTGGGATCAGAAAGACCAATAACCACTTTTCCGCTCCCTGTAGTCTGTATTATCAATGTCTGTCCCGTTGGTGTAATCAATTTATTCAGTGGATTATTTCCGCAACCAAAATTCCTCATTCGGTACATTCCGCTGATATCAAGTTGGGTTAACTGATTATTCTCGCAATAAAAAACATTCAATTCCATTAAACTTTTTACATCCAATGATTCTAATTGGTTATTGGAACACCCCAGCTGTTCCAGGTTAACCAGATTTTTCACATCTAATGTACGTATCTGGTTATTATAACAATACAAAAAAATCAGATTGGTCGCTCCGCTCACATCCAGGGTTGTTAGCTGATTATTAATACAGAATAGATGTTGTAACCAAGTCTGTTTGCTTACATCTAAGGTTCTCAATTGATTATCCATACAAAACAAAGCACTTAATTGAGTTAGCTCTCCTAAATTCAAAGCACTTAGTTTATTATTATTACAATTCAATATTTTTAATTGAGTTAACCCGCTCACATCCAGGGATCCAGTCAACCCTTTACTACTTAATGACAATGATATAACCCTATGTGGAGATTCATCACTCCACTCAACAAATCCCCAACTTTCCGGATTATCCTTCTGTGCTGTCAGACCATTTTTCTGAATTATTTGATTGACGACAGATATATCGCCAGTATGGTATACATTGTCATCCTGTGGTTGCAAATCGTTCACCAACATAATACTGTTACTATAAGTCGCAGTCAAATCTTCCATATTACTGCTGCTTGCCTGTTGTTGCCCTGTTTCCGCAGCCATGCTTATACTTTTGTTACTCATTGGTATCACCATTAGACATAAGCTAAGCAACATTGTAATTGTTAACAAAACTGCTGTTTTCCTTCGAATTAAGTTCTTACTCATTATCATATGTACCCCCACTATCTGTGCTATTTTCAGCCAGTCTACTATTAAATTGTATCTGAACCAGTTTATCACAGAAAAAAATAGTTTTCAATTTGTTTCGATAGTTTCATTGTTTTTGTCCATTTTTTTCTGTATAATGTAGGGCAGTATGTAAACAGGAGGCTCTTTGAGTATGAAATCCAACCGAAATATATTTTTGCGCTGCTGCTACGGATACGCTGTCAGCGGCATGGCAGTTCTCGTAGTCGGAGCTATTCTGCCCTCAATTATGCGGGAAGCCGGGCTCACTTATACCAGTGCAGGTGCCATGCTTTCCATGATGGCTGTCGGCAATCTGCTGGCCAGTTTGTTTTTTCCTGCTATGACAGGTATCTTGGGTAAGCGGCTGTCAATTACCCTGACGGCATCCCTGGTGCCGATCAGTTTATTTTTATTGTCGCTGCTGCCTTCGGTATCCGTTATTTATATTCTTTTATTTGCCGCCGGTGTTGCCCGTGGCTCAATTACAATTATCAATAATACAACGGTCAATATCATCAGCAACAATTCCAGCAAGGCGCTTAATCTTCTGCATTTCAGTTTTGCTGTCGGAGCATTCCTGTCACCGTTTCTGACCAGCACAATGATTGCTGTGGGATTTGGATGGCGCAGTATTTTATATCTTATTATTGTTTTATGTACAACATCGGCGGTCTCCTATGCAACGATGGATTATCGCACGGAACTGGAAAACAACAGCCCCGGTAAAACATCCGAAAAACCAAGGGCTGATTACAGCTTTCTGAAACAACCCATGTTTTACTGCATTGGTTTTATCTTGTTTTTCTATCTCGGCACTGAGAACTGTATCAACGGATGGTTCGTTACCTACCTGCAGAATACCGGCATAATGAGTGAGACCTACGCAACCAATATGGTATCTGTGACATGGCTGGTTATCATGCTTGGCCGGCTGGTCAATGCCTCGCTGTCGAGGAAATATAACAAGGCTGACCTGATCTTTATGAACGCTTTGGGAAGCTGCTGCTTCTTTTTTCTGTTGATCGGTTCCTCCCATCTGGCTGCCGTGACATTCGCGCTCCTGGGAATGGGCTTTTTCCTGTCCGGTATTTATCCGATCTGCATCGCCGCCGGCGGCCAGTACATGAAAGGATCTACCATGGGAATGTCCTGTCTGACTGCCATTTCGGCGATGGGCGGAATCCTCACGCCTCAGTTAGTTGGCAGTGCTGCTGATCGAATCGGAATTGTTGCTGCCATCGGTCTTTTAAGTGTTAATGCTGTGATGGTGGTGGTACTCGCCTTTATTAATTTCAAAAAACGTTATTGATTCTTCATCCATGTTTTTGGCGAAAACAGCAATAACATCGGAAAGATCTCCAGACGACCAGCCAGCATATCAAACATTAATACATACTTGCTGAATGCACTGAGAAATCCAAAATAATCGTTTGGCCCGACCTGCATAAGTCCCAGGCCGACATTGTTCAGTGTCGTTAAAACAGCTGACAGGTTTGTCGTCAGATCCAGATTTTCAATACTAAGTGCCAGTATTGATAAAAACAGAATTAAAAAGTATGCAATGAAATAAATATTGATGGTTCGCAAAACCGTATGCTCGATCGTCTTTCCTTCAAATTTCAAAACCTTGACGCTGCGGGGATGAATCATTGCCGACAGCTCTTTTTTTACTGTTTTTACTGCAATAACAATTCTGGAAACCTTCATTCCTCCGGCCGTGCTTCCGGCACATCCGCCGATAAACATCAGTATCAGCAGAATCGACTTGGAAAAAGAAGGCCAATTGATGAAATCGACTGTTGAAAAACCAGTAGTCGTTATAATTGCTGCAGCCTGAAAAGCACTATGATGAAAGGCTTCCATAAGGCTGGAGAACTGTTCTTTCACATTCCAGGTAATCAGCAGAATACTGATAAAAAGAAACATCAGGTAATAACGCATTTCTTCTGAGCGAAGTGCATCTCTGGTCTTCTTCATCAGGAACAGATAATATACGTTAAAATTAATTCCGAACAATATCATAAAGAAGGTAACTACAGCCTGCTGAAGGATGGTATACGATGTCATACTGTCATTCAGCACACCGAAGCCTCCTGTTCCGGCCGTCGCAAAGGTAATGGACAGTGAATCAAACCATGGCATGCCGGTAAGCAAAAGCACAATAAATTGTACCAGGGTCATCGCAAAATAGATAATATACAGGATTTTTGCTGTTGACTTTACTTTCGGAACCAGCTTTCCCACGGAAGGACCGGGACTCTCCGCCCGCATAATATGCATATTATAACCACCGGCCAGCGGCAGAACTGCCAGCAGAAATACCAGCACTCCCATTCCACCGATCCAGTTCGTAAAGCAACGCCAGATCAGCATGCATTTACTCAGATGCTCAATCGTCGGCAACGCACTGGCACCGGTAGTTGTAAATCCGGATATCACCTCAAATAATGCATTCTCAAATATAGGAATCTCGCCGCTGATATAAAATGGCATCGCCCCAAAAAAACTCAGGACGATCCAGCTTAAGGCAACGGATACAAACCCCTCTCGTGCATAAAAAATGGAATTGGAAGGACGTTTATGGCTCATTATCCAGCCCAGAATGGCACATACCGCGCTGGTCTCAAGAAAATAGATCCCGCTTGTTTCACCATAAATCAACGCAACCAGACAGGGCAGCAGCATAAAAACAGCTTCAATATTCAGCACCCAGCCAAGAAAATACAGAACAATCTTGATATTCATCAGTCGTTTCCTCTTATTTTAGGACATCTTTTAAATCATTTAGTCCCGAATGTGTAGTAACTACAATTACTGTATCCCCGGCCTCGATGGTATCTTTTCCGCGGGGCGTGATAATCGTGCCATTGCGGTTGATACATGCAATCAGCAGATTGCTCTTAAACTGGAGCTGTTCCAGCGATATTCCGATTAGCGGGGCATCCTTCTCCACTCTGAACTCTAATGCCTCAACCTTATTTGCAACAATTTTATACAGTGTCTCAACATTGCTGCCCACCGAATTCTGCATGGCACGTACGTAACTGACAATACTGTCAGCAACAAGCAGCTTTGGATAGATGATACTGCCAATATTTAGATGGCTGATCACATCCTCAAAGGCAATCCGATTGATTTTAGTGATCAGCTTTGCTCTGGTCATGGTCGTAGCATAAAGCGAAAGCATAATATTTTCTTCATCAAAGCCAGTCAGTGCTGCAAAAGCCCCGGTCTGCTGAACGCCTTCCTCCAGCAGCAGCTGCTGATTCGAAGCATCTCCATGAATAATCATTGCCTTTGGCAGCAGTTCGCTCAGTTCCTGACAACGCTCATAGTTCTGTTCTATTATTTTTAATTTTATATTAGTTTCTTCCAGCATTTTAGCAAGATAATATGTGATCCTTCCGCCGCCGACAAGAATCGCAGCGTTTACTGCATTGTTTTCGATTCCCACCTTATGAAAAAATGAGGTTGCATCCGAAGGTGAGGCAATAAAACTCAGTTTATCACCACTTTTTAACTGGAAGTTACCACCGGGAATCGTAACATTGCTCTCCCGTTCTACAGCACAGATCAATACCTTGCATTTCAGCTTGGCAGCCACTTCAAAAACCCTCAGATTATGAAGAACGGATTGATCCGGTACGATGAACTTCATCAGTTCGACACGACCCTTGGCGAACGTATCGATTTTAATTGCTGATGGAAATTTCAACAACCGGGCAATCTCCGTTGCTGCAGCCAGTTCTGGATTAATAGCCATCGACAGGTTCAATTCCTCCCGCAGATAACCGATCTCAGCGCGGTATTCCGGGTTTCGGATCCGCGCTATCGTATGGCAGTTACCGGCTTTTTTAGCAATCAGGCAGCACAGCATGTTCCGTTCGTCAGAATCAGTCGTAGCAATCAGCAGATCCGTATCCTGAATCCCAGCTTCCATCTGAACCTGATACATCGCGCCATTACCCTCAATTCCCATAACATCAACATTATCGGTAACAGAACGAAGTTTTCTGCCGTCCTTATCAATAACTACTATATCATGTCCTTCCTGATAAAGCTGTTCGGTCAGAGTCAGACCGACTTTTCCGCAGCCAACGATAATTATTTTCATTTGTCGTCTGCTCCTCCCTTGTTATCATCCCGATTACTCTGTAACTGTTCCGCCAATGGTCTCCTTCCCTTCTTGCGGGTCATCTCAACAAGATTTAAGGCCGTCATATCGACAACCATTGTTTTGACCGGATCCTCTGCTGCATAACGTTTTAAAATCGCCATCAATTGCTGTTTGTCTTCTTCTGCTTTCATGTCAATAAAATCGATCATAATAATTCCCGATAAATTACGCAGACGCAGCTGATGACATATTTCTTTAGCCGCTTCCTGGTTAATCAGCCGGATCGTATCCTGTAATGTCTTCTTTTTTGAGTATTTGCCGGTATTTACATCAATGACTACCATCGCTTCTGTCTGTTCAATGACCAGATAGCCTCCGGATTTAAGCCAGACCCGTTTCTGCAGCGCCTGTTTAAAGACTGTCTCCAGAGAATACAGATTGCTGAGGCTGATCTGGCTGTCCTGATACAACTGAAGCTTGTCCAGCTCTTCCGGTTGATGGATCGATAAATAATTGCGGCAGGTCTCATAAACTTCCGGGCAGTCAGTAATTATCTGTTCCAGCGTTTTGTCCGGGCAGCTCGCAAGCGTATTCAGATAACCGGTATTTGCTTCATGAAGAAGACTGTAGCAGGTCCGGTAAGAGGCTTCTGCCTTTAATTTCTGATAGATGGCCAGCAGGCCCTCAATCTCAGCTTTGATCTGTGCGGTCGCTGCAGTATACGCATTGGTTCGGATGATAACACCCGCGGTTCCCTCCAGCATGGGGGCTAATTCTTCCCGCAGCCGATCCTTCCAATCCGTATCATGAATTTTAGAGGAAAATCCGATCACATGCTTAGCCGATGTCAGTACTGCATATTTCCCTGAAAAGTTCAGGTTTGCCGAAAGTACCGGATCCTTCGTTTTAACCGCATCCTTTTCAATCTGTACGATAATTTCATCACCGGCTTTCAAGGTGCCGGATGATGGGGTGGTAAATAACGAGACCGGATTTTCGGTCAGACTGTAATAGCCGGTTTTTCCTTCTTTGTAATCAACAAATGCGGCATTGATATTTTTCACCACATTCTTGACCTTACCAATGTAAATATTACCGAGAACCATGGAATCATCTTCCAGATGCAGTTCCAGCACTTCCTTGCCCGAAAATAGTGCCGTAATATATTGTTGATCTCTTCTGGTAATAATAAGCTTATTCAATCTCTTCTCCCAACTGAGCCAGCGAAACCAGCTTGCGGTTTCCTTCTGATCCCAGATCAGCATAAATTTCGTTTCGTTCAATTAACAATGCAAATTGAGCCAGTTCTTTTTCATTTTGTTCCATATAAGAACGAACTACCATATCCGGCTTTAGGTTCGCCGAGCTTCCGGTCGCGATCTGCATCTGAATCTGCCTGCCGCTCACAGTCAGGGAATAAATCATCGGACGAATATTCACTTCCTTCTCGCCCTTTTTCGTCTTCTTCATTACCAGGATCTCATCCTGTTCCAGGAAATCCTGCAGGCCCACAGCCAGGCTGCTCCAATCCTCCGGTTCATATTCCTCCCGGAAGGCAATGGTATAATCAGCCGCAGCTACAAGTGACATGGCATTACCGGCATGATCCGGCAGCTTTTTATATTCGGTAACAGAGATTCCTTCCACTACCGCCTGATTGATTCGTTCCAGCATTGCTGTTGATGAATCAGTGCTGTTTACCTCGATATCGACGTACTCGCCAAGGCTGGTCAGACCGACCCCCAAAGGTGATGCAAAGGACATGATCTGATGCGGGCTGAACCCTTCACTGTAGCGGATATCTACATCGGCTTTCCTCATGACCTTCTGAAAATACCGCATCAGGTCCAGATGCCCGATAAATTTCATGGTGCCCTGCTTGGTAAATTTAATTCTGATTTTCAAAACAGACACCTCCTTCAAACGATCTTGCTCCGCAGCCGGAACATTTCTGCCGGCAGTTCGGAGTGACGGTCTCATGATGAGCCAGCTTCCATTCCCGGATTAGAAATTCTTTGGTTACTCCGGCATCAATGAAATCCCACGGAAAGACTTCATCGAGACTTCGTTCCCTGACAGTATAAAAGTCAGGATCCAGATGACAGGTTTCAAATGCCTGCATCCATATTTCGTTATGGAAATATTCCGACCAGGAGTCATACAGAGCCCCCTGGCGGTATGCCTCTTCCACTACATCCGCAACCTTCCGGTCACCCCTGGCCAAAACCCCTTCTAGTACCGTAAGATCTGCTTCATGCCAGTTGTATTTGAGACTTTTAAAATTGAGCATCTGTTTGAATTTATCCTTAACAAGATAGGCGCGCTCCAAAAATTCTTCTTTGGTACACATCTTCGCCCATTGGAATGGGGTGAATGGTTTTGGTACAAAAAAGGAAGAGCTGGCTACCACCTGAACTTTTCCCCGGCGCTGCTCTTTGGGAATTTCATCGTAATAAGTCTCTGCTATCTTTTCTGACAACAGAGCAATCCCTTCCATATCTTCAACCGTTTCAGTCGGCAGTCCCAGCATAAAGTACAGCTTTACCCGGTTCCAGCCGCCGTGGAATGCTTCTGTGGCACCTTTAATAATCGCTTCCTCGGTCAGTCCCTTGTTGATGACATCCCGCAGCCGCTGGCTTCCTGCTTCCGGAGCGAATGTCAGGCTGCTCTTTTTAATATCCTGGACCTTACTCATCACATCCAGGGAGAATGCATCAATCCGAAGTGATGGAAGGGAAATATTAATTCCTTCCCCTTTGAATTCATCAATCAGAAAGGTTACCAGCTCCTGCAGACAGGAATAATCACTGGAGCTTAACGAGCTGAGAGAAATCTCCTCATGGCCGGACACCTTCAACATCTTATATGCATAATCTTTCAGATATTCCAGACTGTGTTCCCTAAGCGGACGATAGACATTGCCGGCCTGACAGAACCGGCACCCCCGGATACAGCCACGCTGAATCTCCAGCACGACCCGGTCCTGGGTCACCTTGGTAAATGGCACCAGTGGCTTCTCAATATATCTGACTGAATCAACATCGGAAATAACAACTTTCTGAACTGTTTCCGGAATCCCTTCACAATTTGGCCGAAAACTGTCAATCGTACCATCTTCTTTATAGAAAACATCATAAAAAGCAGGCGCATAAATACCATGGACACTGGCAGCAAGCATCAAAAATTCTTCCCGGCTTTTGCCTTCTTCTTTCGCTTTTTTATAAATGTCCATCAATTCATCATAGACACCCTCTCCCTCACCAATGTAAAAAAGGTCAAAAAATGGCGCCAGCGGTTCCGGATTATAAGCACAGGGACCGCCCCCGATCACAATCGGATCCGCTTCTGTACGGTCACAGGCCCGTAATGGAATCCCGCTCAAATCCAGGATCTGCAGGATATTGGTGTAACACATTTCATATTGGATTGTAATTCCCAGAAAATCAAATTCTTTTACCGGATCCTGGGATTCCAGAGCAAAGAGTGGAATATGATTCTCTCTCATTATCTTGTCCAGATCGGTCCATGGAGAAAATACCCGCTCACAATATACATCTTCCCGCCGGTTAAACATATCATATAGAATTTGAATTCCTGTGTGGGACATACCAATATCATATACATCCGGGAAACACATGCAGAACCGTATATCCACCTTTTTGGGGTCCTTATTTGCCATATTTATCTCATTGCCGATATAGCGGGCTGGCTGCTGGATTGACAGCAATATTTCGTCACTTAATGCTAGTTTTTTCATTATGATCCTTTTCTTTGTGTTTGTATTATACAATGAATACCGATTTATTTCTCTGTAAAAACATTACCAATCCAAGTCATAACTCCTTGGTATTAGATAACACTATAAATCATCACGCATAATTATACGGTATTTTTAGTTGTTTTTCAATACATTTAGCTATGCTGGATAACCGATTCAATAAAGTTAAAGTCTATCGCTGCTTCTATTATAGCGTTTTTATTTGGTGCGGGTACAACTTCGTCAATAAATATATCAAATTCAGGAAATCCATTGCAAATAATGAAATCCATATCCGTAAGAAATTATGTGAGGTTTTTATTTCATCTTTTTCGTCTTTCGCCACAAGGTAGTTCTGCTTATCCCCAGTTCTTTAGCCAAATCGCTTTTTTTAGTTTTTGGTCTTAATTCCCGCAGCAGGGTATCCAGATCCTCATTCTGTGGCTGGAACTGCGCCATATCGATTTGCTTAAATGCCTTAAACTGTTTTAAATCAGTTCCAGTAATTTGCTCTGTGTCATTCATTACAATCAGCTTTTCACAAAAATTACGTACTTCCCGAACATTCCCCGGCCAAGAATAGGATTTTATCATCGCAACTGCGCCTTCCGTCATTCGGGGAATCGCATGTCCCATCTCACAAGAAAACTTGGTCAGATAGAAATCTATGATATCCAGCAGATCATCCTCTCGCTCTCGTAGTGGAGAGATTACCAGATCAAGCAGATTCAATCGATAGTACAGATCTGCTCGGAACTTTCCCTGCTCAACCTGTTTTTCAATTTCAATATTAGTCGCCGAAATCACCCGGACATCAATGGGCTGGACGTGATCGGCACCGATCCGACGGATCTCCTTCTCCTGCAGAACTCTTAGCAGCTTCGCCTGCAGGGAGATGGGGATCTCGCCAATCTCATCTAAAAAGATCGTCCCTTTATGTGCCAGCTCGAATAAGCCGATTTTGCCGCCTTTCGCCGCTCCGGAGAAAGAACCGGATACATAGCCGAACAACTCACTTTCCAGCAGATTCTCCGGCAACGCCGCACAGTTCAGTGCCACGAACGGCTCGTTGCACCGTCTGCTGGCATTATGGATACTATGGGCAAACAACTCCTTGCCAGTTCCTGTCTCACCGATAATCAGAACATTGGAATCGACCTTACTGTAACGGCTTGCCGTCTGCTTGTTTCCCTGGGTCGATCTGCTCTTGCCGATGATATTGGCGAAAGTATACTTGGCAACCAGACCCTTCTCGCCCAGACTGCGCCTCAGCTTACTTTCTTCTTTGGTAATATTATCGCTGCTCTTTACCAGAATCATCAGACCGGCATTCATGGAATCCACCGTGATTGGCTTGTATTGAACATAGTGATCAATGCCATTAAGCTTTAAGATTTCATCCGTGACCAAATTTTTCTTTATTGCATACTGCCACTTCAAACTCTCAATTAAAAAACCAATCCCCTTTCCTTCCATCCTCATGGTGGTGGGCAGTGAAAAAGTCTGATATGCCTGATTGTTGATCAGTTGAATCTGTCCCTTATTATCAATGGTGATAATAGCATCCTCATTTCCATTAATAATTGTACTGAGAACATGATAATTCGCCCGTTCCCGATTGATCGTACGGGCAGTATCAACAGCCTCTTTCAGCGCCGATTCAATCGACTCCCGCTTCGTCATAATATGGATCCGGTTAAGTCCCTGTGAGTCGCAGATACCGCAGACAGTACCCGCTCCAACGTAGACCTCTGTTCCGTTCTTTTCAGCGACAGCAATTGCTTTCTTAGCGCTTATTTCATCCCACACATCATATACATCGATCTGAAACTCGCACAATTCCTCCAGCTGATTCAGATCATAGAGCTCAATATTATGAAGGCACAGAGCAACGCGTTTCGGATGGAATCTCTCCTTGCACGAAATCAAGGCATTCAGAATATCAAAACTGGTCATCTGCAGTTCGATCAGATGCTTTTTCGGAAAGAATACCTTCAGCTGTTCATAGGTCATTCCCCTGGCAATCAGGATTTCCGCATTATAATCCTCCGCCAGTGATTCCGGCGTTCCAAAGATATGGATTAGCTCGATCTGAATATCAGCCTGCTGCTCCATTTGTTTTACAATCTCTTGATATTCATCCAACATGTTTCTTCTTGGCACATATATAAGTATTTTTACCATATCACTCTTCCCCAAAATCGTATAAAGATACTCAACTACGATTTTTCTAAATGCATTAGCCTGTATTATTCACCACAGAGTGGTGAAGCGGCCAAATGCCGCCGTGAATAATACAGGATTAGTATACCATAGTTGAGTATGTTGGTGAATTATTTATTTACAACGTTGATCGGATTGCCATCTGAATAAGCCTTTAAGTTATCTGCTGCTATGTCCATCAGCCGCTGTCTGGACTCCTTAGGTGCCCAGGCGATATGCGGAGTAATGATCATATTTTTCGCCTGCAGCAGCGGATTATCCATCTTAATTGGCTCGGTAGAAACCACATCACAGGCAGCGCCGCCTACTTTGCCACTGTTTAAGGCATCGCGCAAATCTTCCTCAACAATCAGCGGACCTCTTGAGGTGTTGACAATCATAACTCCATCTTTCATCTTCTCAATCGAAGCCTTGTTGATGATTCCCTCTGTTGATGGGAATAAGGGACAATGAAGGGAGATCGCATCTGCCTCCGCAAATACCTCATCCAGTTCTGCATAACGCATGGTGTCGGAGACAAGCACCGGATTCTGACAGGCATCATGAGCAAGCACCTTCATTCCCAATGCCTGGGCAATTTGTCCGGTTTTCTGACCGATCCTGCCATAGCCGATGATTCCGATTGTCTTTCCCGCCAGTTCGATCAATGGGTAATTCCAAAAACACCAGTCCTGATTGTTCGTCCAGTCACCCTGCTTTACACATTGGGAATGCTCGCCCACATGGTGACACAGCTCCAGCAACAGAGCAATTGCATACTGAGCTACTGCATCTGTCCCATAAGTAGGGATGTTGGTCACCGGAATCCCCTTTTCTTTTGCGGCATTTACATTCACCACATTGTAACCGGTTGCCAGCACACCGATGAACTTAAGATCCGGACATGCCTCGATTGTTTCTTCTGAAATCGGTGTTTTATTCGTGTAAACCACCTCTGCTCCCTGCATTCTTCTGACTATTTGGTCAGCCGGAGTCCGGTCATATACAGTCAGTTCACCAAATCTTTCCAATCCTTCCCATGAGAGATCTCCGGGATTCTCCGTATATCCATCTAATACTACAATTTTCATTTTCTCTAACTCCTCTCTCTAATCCTCGACCATCGCCCAGGCTCTGTTAATCACTCTCTTTGTATTTGCCAGAATTACATCACCATCTTCTTTCCCCCATGGCTTAACCTCCAGAGAGAGCACCAGTGGATTATCTTTTCTGAAGAATCCCTCTTCCTTCAGTACAGTGAAGAAATCGGTCAGTTGTTCCACATCATTGGCGCTGTCCGGAAAACCAAATCGAGGATGTTGATCGCCGTATGCTTCACAGCCTTCTGTAACCACCGCATTGCCGATATGCAGATGAGTGATATATGGTCGCAGAGTCTGAATCACAAATTGTGAGGTCTCATAAGTGGTTGGAAAATGGGACAAATCAACTAACAGACCAAAGTTGTTATGAGTCATCCGCATATCCGCCGCAAACTGAGCCGCATAAGGTGCCGGACCAATCAGAGCAGCCTTATCCATGTCAAAATCGAAGACCTCCAGCTCCACCATCATCCCCTTTGCCGCCGCATAATTACATAATCTTCTGGTTGTTTTTAACAGCTGGGCATAGGCTAATTCTCTTGTCTCAGGTTCCCATTTGCCGGCTAGAAAAGCGATGCCTTTGGCACCCAGATATTCTGCCTCATCAATAGCTTCCATCAGAGTAGCCTCCGCTGCCTTTCGACCGTCTTCGTTTATGTCATTCGGATTCAGTCCCGGACCAAGCAATCTTGGCTGTGCCCCGTAACAGACCTTTATATGGGCTTCCTCCAGCATCTCTTTCACCGCTTTACGCTCTGCATCATCAGGTATTCTGGTAATTTCAATTGCCGTAAAATACTCATCTGCTGAAATTTTTTTGATAGTGTCTAAAAGGGCATATTCAGACGGCGGAAATGACATCCACTGGATGGTTCCGATCTGAAAATATTTCTGTATTGGATCTTTCATATTGTTAACCTCCTTGTACTGTTAGCCTTACTCTGTTTTTATACCATCTGCCAAGCAAGGTTCAAGGTGCGTTTGGCATTAGCGATGACGAGTGCACTGTCCTCATTGCCAAATGGCTTGACCTCAAAACTGACAATCGGTCTCTTATATTTTTTTAAGTATCCGATATTCATGAGAACCCGCAGATACTTTGCCAATTCCTCCACATCATTTTCACTGCCCGGAAAACCGAACCGTGGGTGCTGATCCCCATACCCCGGGAAAGAAGGATCTTTGATAACCGTATTCCCCATATGGGCATGCCTGATATAGTCCCTGACTGGCAGAATACTCTCCTCGTTCGTCTCATTAAGCATCGGAATATGGCTTAAGTCAACCATCAACCCAAAGTTATCATACTCCGATGTCATCTGCTGTGCATAGCGTCTGGTGATATCAACCGGTCCGATTAGAGATCGTTTCTCAATATCATAGTCAAACACCTCGCATAATACCGATATATCTCCTTTCTGTTTTGCATAGGCACAAAGTATCCTGGTAGAATCAAGCAGGGCAGCAAAGGACTCTTCCTTTGTTTCTTCTTCATATTGTCCGGCCAGAAATGAAAAACTGATTGCGCCAAGTTCATAGGCTTCATCAATCCCAGCTTTGAGTGAGTCAATTGCCTTTCTTCGCTCCCCTTCATCCAAGTGATTTATATTCAAACCGGCTGTCAGTAGTCTTGGTTGACCACCATAAACTACCTGCATATGCGACACTTCGATGATTTCCCTAGCCTTTTTCCTGACAACCGGATCCTTCATCTGAGTGATCTCAACCGCATCAAAATAATCATCACAGGCGATCTGATATAAGCTCTCCAAAATCGGACCTTCCCCTGTCGCCAGACCGTGATAAGCCATATGAAGGATAATTCCGACTTTCATATATTCGCGAAAGGATCCTGTCATAACTGTCACCTTATTCTTTCCAACAAACGCCTGCATGTATCTGCGATTGCTATATGGTCATATCCGTATTTTTTTAATAATGCCTGGTAATCGCCGGATTCGGCAAAGTCAACGGCACCGATACCGCCCATTGGAACCGGGCAGTTCTTTGCTGTCACCTCTGCCACCGCACTGTAAAGACCGCCATAGATGCTGTGTTCCTCAACTGTTACAATCGCCCCGGTTTGCTCCGCCATTTTGATTACCAACTCTTTGTCTATCGGCTGTACCGTATGCATATCGATGACGGCTGCATGGATTCCCTGCGCTTCAAGAAGCCTTGCTGCTTCCAGGGTATTGCCCAAGATTGTACCTGTGGAAATCAGGGTAATGTCCGTTCCTTCTTTTACCACAATGCCTTTTCCGATCGTAAATTCCGTATCGGTATTATGTACAACCGGCGCCGGCGCCCGGCTGATCCGCATATAAACCGGTCCTTCATATTCTGCCGCAGCAAAAACCAGTTTCTCAGTAGCAACAGCATCAGCGAAGTTAATTACCGTCATATTGGGAATCGCACGGATATAAGACATATCTGTGATGGAATGATGACTTGCCCCGTCATAAGAATCCGACAACCCCACATAAGTCCCGCACAGCTTTACATTCAACTTATCATAAGCGATCAGACTCTGAATCGGATCGCCGCCTCTGGCTGCCAGAAATACGCCGAACGTATTGACAAATGGGATCTTCCCCTCTCTTGCAAATCCTGCTGACATTGCCACCATATTCAGTTCGCTGATACCCACATTATAGTACCGTTCCGGGTATGCTTTACCAAATACCAGGCTCTTGGTGGAACTTCCTACATCCGCTTCCAGGGCAATGACGCTGTCGTTGACATCGCCAAGCTTTAAAAGTGCCTCTCCAAATGCGTCTCTAATTGCTATTTGTGCCGCTATCACCGTTCACCTCCCAGATAGTTCTTTGCTGCCTGATATTCTTCAGCGCTGATTGGTTTTCCATGCCAGATATTCTTACCTTCCATAAAATCTATCCCTTTTCCTTTCACTGTTGAGGCAATAATGATGGTTGGCGAGCCTTCATGTTCCTTTGCCATGGTAATCGTTTCAACCAGTTCCCGGACATTGTGACCGTCACAGGTCAAAACATGCCAGCCGAATGCCCGCCACTTTGCTGCCAGATCGCCCATCGGCATAATCTCTTCTAAAGTGCCGTCTAACTGGACACCGTTATGATCCAGAATAGCAATCAGATGATCTTCTTTATATTTCGCTGCGGACATGGCTGCCTCCCAGATTGCTCCTTCCTGGATTTCGCCGTCACCCAGAACCACATAGACATATTCTGTTCTTCCTTTGCTACGGATCGCCAGCGCCATCCCTAGCCCAGCGGAAAGCCCCAATCCCAGCGGTCCGGTCGAGAGTTCCACACCGCTGGTTTTATGGACACAGGGATGCCCCTGCAGCCGGCTGCCGATTTGACGCAGGGTGGATAACTCTTCTTTCGGGAAGAACCCTTTATCAGCCAGATTCATATATAACATCGGAGCCGCATGCCCCTTCGACAGGATAAAACGATCCCGATCCTCGCTCTGGGGATTGCTGCCGTCAACCGTCATCACTTCATGGTACAGCGTTGTGATAATCTCGCAGCTCGAAAGGGAGCCACCTGGATGTCCGGTCTGGATACGATATAGCAGATCAATCAATTGCTCTCTGTAACCATGGCAGCGCTGTTCTAACTCATTTACTCTTTCTTCGGTTATCATTGTTTCTTCCTTTCTCGTTATTCGTATTTCTCATTATTCAACCGTTTTAATTCTTGTTTGACTTCTTCCATACATAACTGTGGACTGGCTAATACTTTCATCTGACACTGAGCGGCGATCCGCTCCTGAAGATGTGCCATCGACGCCTGGGCCAGGACGACGCAGTCGTAGCCTGATATCCTGCCGACTCCGGATAACACCAGTTCATCATGATGTTCCATCTCCATCTGCTTTAATGCAGTGAAGGCTTCCGGAAATACAAGTGAATCAATTACCACCTGCTTTCCGGCACGTTTTGCCTCTGCCATCAGCTTCTCCATTGTTGAACTGGCGGCACTGCCGGCTGTTGCCAGAACCAGGAGCCTGCTGCTGCCGCACACTGCTTCCCGACCCATCGCATCGTCAATGGCGATGACCGGAATTGAAATAAAGGATCGAATTTTCGCTACTGCCGGTGTTAAAGTTGAACAGGTGACAACAATCAAATCGGCTCCTGTCAGTTCGGCGGAACGAAGATCACAGAACAGACGATTGTGGTTTTCCAGCGTAAACTCACCGACCTCATTGGGATTAATCGCCAGGAAGTCATCCCAGATATTATAGATCTGCACATCCTCACCCAGATAATTAAGGAGCTGGTCTTTAAAACTTGTCGCCAGGCTAAGCACCGTATGTACTAACACAATACTCTTCTTCATGATTTCTGCCTTCCATATACATCCTGAAGGATCGTATTCAAATGCTCAATTGCCCCTTTCGCGGCTTCCTTCATTGACGGCAGCTGAAAAATCTCAGTGCAGAAATTCCCATCATAGCCGCAGCTTTGGAAAGTTTCTAAAATTTTTTTAAAATCCAACCCGCAGTGTCCGGGATAGCGCCGGTTATTGTCCGCCAGATGTACATGCAGATTATAGTCTCTGTATTGATGAATCGCTTCATACAGGTTTTTCTCCTCAATGTTCATATGGAAGATATCCATCATCAAACCAAAGTTCTTGCGCCCCACCCGTTTGATCATATCTACTGCCTCATCCATTGTATTGATAAAATTGGTCTGCATAATAGTTACAGTCTCCAAGGCAATATTCACAGATTTAGGAGCAGCATAATCAGACAACTCTTGAAACGCCTCAACCGCAAGCCGGATCGTCTCCTCCTGAGGTAACTCTTTACAAAAAGCTCCTCTGATTCTACCAATGTTAATATCAGCCCCCAGATAACTGGCAAAGTCGATGATTTCCTTCGTCCGTACAATCGCCTCCCGGCGGTTCTTCTCGTCCGGATTCGTATAACTCAGTCCCAATTGTCCGAAGATCTCACCAGTACAGATAATGCAGACAATCAGATTGTACTTTTCTGCCGTTTCCTTAATATAATCCCAGTCCAGCTCTTGAGGATTCAGGGTCATCAGTTCCACACCATCATAGCCCAGTTCCGCCAACTCGCGAAAGCTGGTGGCTATTGGACCCTGATAGGCTGTTACGGAATCGGCAACCACAACATCCGGAGTCGCTACTTGATAGCATAGTTTCATATATAAACTCGCTCCTTTATTTCTCTAGTTTTTCTAAGTACTCTTTTTCATATTCCAGAACAAAAGCAGTTGCATCTGTACTATTCATATAGTTTGGGATCAGCTTATTTTTTTCAATATAATTCTCATTCCAATCTGTTGTCTCAGACACCTGCTTCAATATCTCTGACCAATAGACAACCGCCTCATCGCTCATTGCTGCTGGAGCAGCAACACCACGCCAGACCGGGACTTCCACATCACTATAATCTCCGATCTCACTTAACGTCGGTGCATCTGCCAGCTTGCCGGTGAACCGCTCACTGGCAAGTGCCAGAACCGGAATCATCGAACCAGCTTCTACATATTCAGTGGATGCCGCAGGCTTGGAGATAACAAAGTCTACATGACCACCCAGAATTGCAGTGATAGCATCGCCGGTTGAATCGTATATGATATATGCCATATTGTCTTTGGATACGCCGATTTCATCCAGCAGAGCCTCATAAGTCGCTATATCATCGCCCTTGGATCCGCCTATTACTACCTTAGTACCATTCTGTGCAGCCTCGATAGACTCTACGAAATCCGCATATTTAGTATCCTTCCCTTTAAAAATTAACTGTTTATCCACCGCCATAATAGCAACCATTTTAAAATTTGATGCGCGATTCTTTGTGTTCTCAAGCATCGGCATCAAGTCGCCGCTGTTAAAGGTCAACAGCAGGTTATCCGCATTCTTGCCTTTCGTATTTGCCACTTCGTTTCTGCCCACTTCTCCGCTGCCGTCAGTCTTATTTGTCACAACAAATGTTGTCTTACCGGACATTCCTTCTTTGGTGATAATATCGGTGATCATCCGGGTATAAATATCGCTGCCGCCACCAGGTCCGCTGGTAACGGTCCAGTTCACATTGGATGCAGGTGTATATGCCCCCGTACCTGTCTCATTGCCGCACCCTGAAAGTAGCATTATTGCCGCCAGACCCACTAATAACATACTTCTTTTCATCATCATAACTTTCCTCCTAATCCCCACGTCTTTTCGACGCCGCAGTGAACGAAAAGGTGTAGGGTTACTTAATTTACTGTTTAAATATTTCACGTTAATTTGTGGCTTTTCCAATTTTTCTCTTCATAATCAGCTTAATCACCGGGGTAATGATAAAGGCAAGAAATACTAACATCAATACACACGTGATTGGTCTGGTAAAGAAAATATCCAAACTTCCGCCAGAGATAATAAATGCTTTACGCATATTAGACTCCAAAAGCGGAGCAAGCACGAAAGACAAAAGCATCGGCGCCGTCGGGTAATTATTTTTCACCAGGAAGTAGCTGACAATTCCTGAGACTAACATTACGAAAACACCATACATGGAATAGCTGGAACTATAAGATCCGACGATGCAGACAACAGTAATAATCGGAATCATATACATAACCGGTACTGACAGGATCTTCAATAAAAACGGAATAATCAGTATTGCGATACAGAGTGTCAGAATGTTGGATAAAAACAGGGATGCAATCAACCCCCAGGCAAAGTCCGGTTCATTGGTAAATAACAATGGTCCGGGATTCAGCCCCCACATCATCAGACCTCCCAACAATACCGCTCCGGTTCCTGAACCAGGAATACCCAACGCAAGTAGTGGTGCAAATGCTCCAGCTGCCGCAGCATTATTTGCTGCTTCACAGGAGGCAATTCCCTCAATCGCTCCGGTTCCTAACTCCTCTTCACTCTTCATCTTTTTCTGCACCGCATAGCCAAGAAATGAACCAGTAGTGGCACCAGCCCCCGGCAGAACACCGACAAAGGTTCCCACCAAACCGGAACGAAGAGCCGGCGGTAACAGTCGTTTAAAATCATGTTTTGTCAGGAGACTGCCCCTGATAGTTAACTTATCGTTTATCGCTTCGCTTGTCTCTTTCCCGTTTTTGATCCGCTCATTGACCAGACTGATTACCTGGGAAAATCCTACCGTACCGATAACAAACGGAGTGAAAGGGATACCCCCCAGTAAATACATACTTCCGAATTCATATCGCGGTGCACCTGACAGAGTATCCATACCCATGCTGGCCAGAAGAATCCCCAATATGGTGATAACAACACCCTTGACCGGATTTTCACCAACCAGCCAACTGATTGATGTCATGGCGATCAAGAGCAATGCCGTCATTTCAGAGGGTCCGAATTTCAATCCAATATTCGCCAACAGCGGTCCCATAAAGGTAAGAATACAGATCCCTATAGATCCCCCAATAAATGACGCCATATTGGCAGTGAACAGCGCCTGCCCCGGTCGCTTCTTCTTTTTCGCCATTGGATAACCATCAAGTGCAGTAACAACCGCCGGCGAATCACCGGGGATATTTAATAAAATGGCACTGAATGCACCGCCGTACATATTTGAATAATATAAGGCACCTAACATGATAATCGCGGTAGTCGGATTAAACTTATACGTCAGAGGCAACAGCAATGCTACTCCTGCCAGACTACCAATTCCTGGCATTGCCCCAACAATCAGTCCAAGGACTGCCCCCATCAGGGCGGCAGTGATATTATTGAACGTCAATGCAGTTTCAAAACCATTTAACAGTAATTGAAAATTCCCCATACTTACTCCTACGCAGCTCACAAAACATCCTGTGATACTGCCCTCCTTTTTCTATATTTTCTTACAGAATATAGCCAAAAACCCCTATTGGAAACTGAATTCCCAGCCAGATATCAAACACTCCTACAGCAATCGCTGCCACTACTAAGGTAACAATAATCGTGCCCTTCCAGTCAGCCTTTTCGAATATCTTCAGCCATAGTATGACAAAGACGAGACATGCCGGAATCAAACCAATGACGAAGACTGCGGCAAAGATACCTATCGCAGCCAGAATGAACATTCCCTCATCCCGTTTATATTCTGCTCTCTCTCCCTCTGCAAATGATTGTTTTAATGCCAGCAGGCTGGATAACACAATAACAACCGCCATAATTGATGGGAAAAATCCCGGCCGCGGTCCGTTTACCCCATCCCAGAATCCTAATTGCGTAATCCCCATTGTCAAAAATATAACACCGATTAATGTTGTTATAATCGGTACTAATTGTTTTGTGCCTATACGTTTCATACCTTCCCCCCTACTTTACCTGATATTTAGCCCCTTTGATATGTAATGCCATCTTTGATGCCATCTTAACTGCGTTCTCAAATGCTGAAGTTTTTACCACTCCGGTTCCTGCGATATCGTAAGCCGTTCCATGGGCACAAGTTACGATCGGTGCCGGAAGTCCGCCGGCAATCGTGATCCCCTGATCAAAGCCTTTCAATTTTAGAGCAATTTGCCCCTGATCATGGTACATCGTCACTACTCCGTCAAAATCACCGTTAAACGCCTTGATAAACAAGATGTCGGAAGGATAAGGCCCACTAACCTCAATCCCCTGGGATTTTGCCTCTTCAACCGCTGGTGCAATCACATCAATCTCCTCCCGGCCACATTTTCCGCCTTCTCCACAATGAGGATTCAGAGCTGCCAGTGCCAGCCGAGGCCGCTCAATCCCGGAGTTTTTCAAGGTAGTGTCAGCCAGTGTGACTGCTCTCATAATCGATTTAACTGTCAGATTCTCACTGACCTTGGCAATCGGGATATGACTGGTTGTTCTGGTTGTCGACAGATCGTCAAGCACATTAATCTCGCCAAAGGGGGCAGTATGCTCAAACAGTTTTGCCAGATAGTGATGCTCACTTTCCAGCGTACAGCCAGCCTGAATCATCGCCGCCTTATTCAGTGGTCCAAAACAAAACCCGTCAATCTTGCCTTCCTTAAACAGCGTAACTCCCAGTTCCAGCATATTAAGCATTGCCTTCCCGCTCTCCACGCTCAATGTGCCAAATGGTACAACAGCCGGATCCAGATTCTTCATATCCAGCATCGGCACTCCATCTTTCCAGGTGACTGCATCCACACTGTCAACCGGCTTAACCGGTAGTTCCACTGCCAGAACTTCAGCAGCCCGTTTGAGAATCCGCATATCGCCGATAATCAATGGTCGACAATACTTTTCATAAATCCCGGATATAATCTGCTTGGCAATAATCTCCGGACCAACTCCAGCTCCATCTCCTAAAAAAATTCCAATGATCGGTTTTTGTATCATTTACCCATACTCCTTTTCATTATTTTTTATATAATACCTATAAAGCAAATCCCGCGCCAATAACGAATTATTTTTACAATTAAGGGGTTATTTTTTGTTATGAAGGATTAAATGCTTATTTTACAATCAGTTTATCTGCTATTATAATTTTTTATTTTTCTATATGTTACAGTTGGTTGATTTCTTCACCTGAAGTTCTGTAACGTTTTGAAACATATATCGTCTATTCGATGTTTATCTGCTTCACTTTGTTTCACCCGTTTCCCAATAGCAAATACTAATCCGGTGTATTTCGGACTGGTGAAATTGCTGGGATGAACCTCATAATCGGAGGTAATCTCATTTAACATGCGCTCGCCACGTAGCATCTCCAGAACAAGCTTGGATTTAAAATCCGGTGAATAAGTTTTTCGCATAATGTCACACTCAATAAAAAATGACATAGCAAAAGAGCGGGGAATAATCCTCGCTCTTGGGTATTATGATTATTTTTATAACCTTGATTAAAGTGCACAGAATTTTTCTACTTAACCTTCATATAACTCTTTTTATCTAGAAGAACGTTTCTTCAACTGATCCACAATAATTGCAATAACAATCACACATCCAGTAATTACCTGCATCACAAACGAACCAATTCCAAATTGCGTTCCTACATTATCAATCAAAATAATCAAGACTGAACCAAGCACCGTTCCAATGATAGAACCGCTTCCACCTGTCAGTGATGCACCACCAAGCACACTCGCTGCTATCGCATTCGTCTCATAGCCTTCCCCTGCGGTAGGGATTGCGGAGTTAATCCGCGCGGCAAGCATCACACCAGCAATACCATATAATAAACCAGCAAACGCATACGTGGCATAGGTTGTCTTCCTGATTGAAATACCGTTTAACTCAGCCACTTCGCTTCCACTGCCAAGTACAAACAGATTACGACCAAAAATTGTATATTTTAAGACCAGAAACCCAATAACCGCAATCAGTAGCCATACAATCGCCAAATTAGGAATGAAGAATGTCGATGAACTGGCAAATGCCGAAAAGTTCTTACTCAGCCCTGAAATTGTTCCGCCATTAGAAAACACTTTGATTAAACCTCGAAGGATGGTCTGACTCCCTAGCGTTGCCACAAAAGCCGGGACATTAAATTCATGAACCAACATAGCATTAAACAATCCACAAATAACAGCTACCACAATGCCCAGGATCATGGAACCACTCACACCAACTCCCCATCTCGCCTGTCCCATTGCTACCATTAATGTACTCATACCAACGATGGCACCGCAGCTGATATCGATTCCCGCTGTAATAATTACATATGTCTGTGCGATGGAAATAACGCCAATGATGGCACACTGCTTCAAAATATTAGTTAAGTTATAGGCCGATAGAAAATTTTCCGTTCCTATTGAAGCAGCTACGAACAAGATACCAATAATAAGAATCATAGAAATTTCCGTTCGCATAAGCAACGCTGTTACCCCGCTTTTTGTAGAATTACTCAATACTTTATTATTTTCCATCACATCACCCCCACGCCAACGTTTTTTTATGTTGAATATCTGAAGCCATCCTTAAGACATCCTCTTCCTGGATCTGTTTCAATTCCTCCGTTTCAATGATACCTGTTACATATCCTTCTGACATCACCACCAGGCGGTCTGCAAGCCCCATAGCTTCTGGCAGATAAGAGGATACAATAATTACACCCTTACCTTGTTTTGTCAACCCTTCAATGATTTTAAAAATTTCGTCCTTGGCACCCACATCTACACCCACAGTAGGTTCATCAAAAATCAAAACTTCAGGATCGCGGCAGAGCAGCTTTGCAATAACAACTTTCTGCTGATTTCCACCCGATAAATTACTTACACATTGTTTGATACTTGGTGTCTTGATTCCAATCTTTACCTTATACTCCTCAGCCCTTTGCCGTTCCTTTTTCAGACTAATAATTGGCCCTTTGCTAATCATATCATAGGAATACATATTCGTATTCAGTTCCACGTTCTGCTGCAAAGCCAGACCATCGTGACGCCGGTCCTCTGTCAAAAAACCAATCCCCTGAAGCATTGCATCCTTAGAAGACTGAATGGTGACTCGCTTACCACGTAAATACACCTCACCGGATTTAATCTTATCAACTCCGAATATCGCTCGCATCACTTCACTTCGCCCAGCTCCCACTAACCCAAAGAACCCAAGGATCTCACCGGCACGAAGGTTGAAGCTGACATCTTGAAACTGCTTCCCAGTAAGATGCTCCACACGCAGTAGTTCCTTACCTGGTTTCTGACGTTCTATATTATAGATATCAACCATTGTTCGTCCAACCATCCTGGATATCAAATAATCCTTATCTACATCCTTAATATCCTTTGTCTCTACGTAAGTCCCATCGCGCATAATGGTAACAGTATCACAGATCTCCATAATCTCTTCCAAACGATGGGAAATATAAATGACGCTGACACCATTCTCCTTCAATTCCTTAATATAATTAAAAAGAGTTGCTACTTTTTCATTTTCCAACAACGCTGTTGGCTCATCAAAGATAACCAGTCTTATATTTTCATTGACCGATATTTTGCTAATCGTAACCATAGCCTGCATCGCAATGGGCAATTTGCTGATGACATCAGTCGGGTTCACATTCAAGTGGAACTTGTCGATTACATCTCGACTTTCGTTGTTAATCCTGTGCCAATCCACCGCACCAAATTTATTCTTCGGAAGCCGGCCAAGAAAATAATTTTCTGCAATGCTTAAATCTTTAGCGATATTGACATGTTGATAATTCGCATGCATACCCAAATTCTTAGCCTCAATCGCATTCTTAGGTGTCTTCCATTCCCGATTGCAGTTAATTTCTACTTTTCCCTCTGTTGGTGTCTCAACCCCCATAATACATTTTATCAATGTGGATTTTCCAGCACCATTTTCACCAACTAAGGCTCGTACTTCACCCTTTTTAATTGTTGTTGTAATTCCTTTTAGTGCTTGAACACCTGGATAAGTTTTAACAACACCATCGATTTTTAACAGGATTTCTTCCGTCATCAGCATATCACTCCCCTCTTCTAAAACAAGACTCTCTTATCGCTTCAACATTGTCGGATCTAATAATGCCGCATAGGTGTCTTCTTTCATATTTTCTGTTGTCACTGCAATTGGTGCCATCGCAATCTTCTGATCAGCCTCTGGATTTTTTCCTTGAAGTAGTGTTTCAATTGCATTTTCCATTGCCGCATACCCCTGACCATAAGCATCTTGCACAATAATTGCATCGATGGTACCTGCTTCTAATGCTGCAATTTCAGTCGGATCAGAATCCACGCCAATTGTAATTACCTTATCTTTAATCCCTGCATTTTCAACAGCCAGTGCAATTCCATCACCAGAAATGTTATTCGCACCATAAATACCAATTAGTTTATCACCATATGCTGAAATCTGGTTCTCGATATCTGCTTGTGCCTGTTCCAAATCATTATTATTGTAAAGAGTGTCTAATACTTGGATACCTGGTGCAACACTTTCTATGTAAGCCTTAAAATTATCCATACGTGGCTGTAATGCTGGATTAACATTTGAAAATTCCATCGCAACAATTCCCTCTAGCGGTATTCCTGCTTCTTCCATTTTTTCAATCATAATCCAACCAGCCATATCACCGACGTCAGAACTTACGGTGGTGTAGAATTGATTATAGCAATCCGCATATTCCGTAGAATCCATAGTCTCCAATCCACAGTTCGTGAAGTTTACTACAATCCCCTGATCCATTGCCTCTTTAGAAACAGTTCTGGTAGAATCAGGCACCTGAGTTGCACTAATAATTGCGTTTGGTTTAGCCGCAATCGCGTTCTCAAAGGCACGGATATAGCCTTCCGTCTCCGCCTCTGTAGCGGGTCCAACGGTTGTGACATTGACGGTGATTCCATATTTATCCTGCATATCCAAAGCTGCATTACGAATACCGATTTCCTGGTATTGCCAAAATTCAGACTGGGTAGAACAGGATACCCAGATTACGTCGAATGATTGACCGGCCGCCGTTTGAGTACTGTTTTCCGTATTGTTTTCTCCATTTTCTGCCTTGACTTCTGTTGTTGCCGCGGTTGTGTCCGCTGCTGTTCCCCCTGTCTTTGATCCGCCACATGCTGCAAGTGATCCTGCCATAGCCACTGCTGTCATTACTGCTAATACCCTTTTCTTCATAACTTTCTTCTCCTTTTCTAACTCTTTTTTATCAACGCTTCATTCAGCTCCAGATGTTCACCATCTGGTCCCCGAAATAAAACCCACTTGGAACCATGTTCAAAGATATGAGGTGCTATTGTATAACTGCCTTCCTCAAACGATATATTTTTCTCTTTCAGACTTTCTATCACATTATCAAGCTCTTCCACATTGATTGCAATGTGATCAAACCATCCATCTGCCCGTTCCTGCCAAAAAGGACTCTGAACCAGCTCCAATACCAAATTACCATTACGAATAAATGTTATAATTTCAGTACCACCTGCCCCCAGATTTTCTGTACGCCAAATTCGTTGAAATCCTAAAATGTCTATATAAAATCGTTCTGATACCTCGGCATCTTTGATAAACAACCCAATATGAGCTAACCCATCAATCTTCATTTCTTCACCCCACCATCGCCTGGAATCCTTCGACAATCTCCACGCCACAGCTTGTTCCAATCCGGTCTGCCCCTGCCTCAATCATGGTGAGTGCCTGCTCTGCTGTTCTCACACCGCCAGCAGCCTTAATTTTAATCCGGTCTCCCACACAGGATTTCATCAACTGAACATCTTCAATCGTCGCACCACCGGAACCAAATCCTGTTGAGGTTTTAATAAATGTCGGTCCCACCCGCAGTGCAATTTCACACAAGTGTCTCTTTTCATCGTCCGTCAGATAACAATTTTCAAAAATGACTTTGCTGGTAATGTTATGTTCCTGACACACAGCAACAATGCGCCGCATCTCCTCTTCCACGTAATCCCAATTACCACTTTTTAATTCAACCAGGTTGATTACATAATCAACTTCACCAGCACCTTTTTGAATCACATCCTGGGTTTCAAAAACTTTCGTTTCGATAGTACACTGGCCCAGTGGAAAGCTTACTGCTGCGTCACATAAAACTCCGGAACCTTCCAACTCCTTCTTACAGAACGGTACGGGTGCATTATTGATTGCTATCGTTTTAAACTGGTACTCTCTGGCTTTCTCGCAGAGTACTCTCAATTCTTCTAAGGTCACATATTGCTTTAAAAGAGTTTGATCAATCATACCGGCTAACATTTCCGGGGTTAACATTTTGATATTCATTTTTTTCCTCCATTTATTTAATTCCACGCTGCTAAGTCTTTATAAGTATCAAGCAATGCTTCATAACTTTCATTGAATATTTGTTTTAGTCTCTGATATTTTTTATGATTGTCTAAATCTGGGATGATGATATCGTCTACTTCAATAAACTGGTCAATGGCTTCAAAACCTTTCAACACTCCCGTTCCGACGCCGGCTGCCACCGCCGCTCCCATTGAGGTAGCTTCATCCAGATAATTAAGCCGATTGGCTTTCACCCCATACACATCCGCCAGAATCCGTCTAACTGGATCACCTTTTGCAAGACCACCAATCACATTTAAACTGCTGATTTCCATCTCACCTTGAAACACATCCAGGATAATTGACAAATTCATCATAATTCCTTCTACCGTTGCCCGTAGCATATCACCTCTTGCGTGTTCCATCTTAAGACCAATAAATGCCCCCCGGGCCTCGGAATTCCATCGGGGACTTCGCTCTCCCAACGGATACGGCAAATAGATTAACCCATTAGCACCAAGTGTTGATGCCGAAACCTCCAGATTCATCAGCTCATATGGACTTATTTCTTGCGCTTTTGCCTGAATCTCCAAATCCTTGCACATCGTCTTTTTTATGAATTGATAAGAATTTCCAGCTGCCTGCATGGTGCCGTTGGGAGAGTATTTCCCAGGTACCATATGAGCCCAATTATAAGTCCTCATCTGTGAGTCATAGATAGGCTTATCACTGGTGAGCGCCACCCAGGAAGAGGAACCTAAGTAGTTAAAGGTGTCTCCATTTCTAACACTGCCTGCCCCCACTGCCGCACAGACACCATCTCCACCACCAATTACAATTGCAGTTCCAACTGCCAGACCACATTCTTCTGCAATTCCTGCTGTAATTTCACCTGCCACATAAGTCGACGGGCACACCTTTGTAAGTAACTCTCGATCAATCTGCACCATATCAAGGATGCGATCCGACCAAACCAGATGATTTAAATCCAGACAATTCGTTCCTGATGCATCTGAATAGTCCGTAACAAATTCACCAGTCAGACGGTAGATAATATAATCCTTAGGCTGAAGCATCTTATAGGTATGTCGGAATATTTCCGGCTCTTGATCTCGAATCCACATTAGTTTTTCAATACTATAGGATGCGCTGATCTTATGACCGGTAATGCGATAAAAATCATCTTCAGCTATCTTACTTTTCAGCAACGCTTCTTGCACTTTACTTCTCTGATCCGCCCAGATAATTGCGGGGCGCAATGGCTTGCCATTACGGTCCACCACCACACATCCCATCATCTGACCCGAAAAAGCCATACCGACGACCTTTTTCTTGTCAATTCCTACCAATAATCTCTTGTTATTTTCACAAACCGCTTTCCACCAATCCTCAGGGTCTTGTTCCGCCCATGTGCTATTGAAAAAGTTAGTATCATAGACATAGGTAACGCTTTTCACCAATTGCCCATCAGCTTTAAACAGTGTCGCCTTGTCACCAGAAGTTCCCAAATCATGAGCGATTAAATAATCTGCCATATGCCCTCCTTAATCCATATCCGCAAATTGTTTCAAAATTTCATCAATTATCTTCATTTCACTATCTGATATGTCCCAGCAGCAACATTCCACATTCTTTTCTAATTGGCTAATCGAAGATGCTCCACCGATAATACTTGTTACTTCCTTTTTCTGTCTAAGCCAATTGAGTGCCATTTCGTTCATTGGACGTCCCATATCATCTGACACCGCTTTCAGTCTAATTGCAGCCATCCGGTATATCTCAAAGGTTTCTCCAACCAACTTAGGATTTTCATTACGGATATCACGCTTTGAAAAATCAATTCCATTTAGGAATTTTCCTGCGAGTAATCCTTGGAATAAAGGACTATATGGAAGAAATGCCTGCCCATACTTCTTGACCACAGGCAGAACTTCCGTCTCCGTCCTATATTCCAGCGAAATTCCGTGGTAACTTGCAGGATTTCGTTCCAGCATGTTATACAGACTCTGCTGGCAATCTACGCTTATCATAGTCATCATCTGCTCCACATCGCGCTGAGCGAAATTACTGAGTCCAACGTAACGGATCTTTCCTGCTTTCTTTAAGATAGACAATGCTTCTGCCGTTTCTTCTATCGGAACATTCGCATCAGGCCAGTGCATCTGATAAATATCAATATGGTCTGTCTGCAATCTTCTTAAACTATTATCACATTCCCTTAAGAGGCTATCTTTTGACAAGTTGTTTTCCGTCTCATGTTTTTCATTCCAAAGTAACCCGCCTTTGGATGCCACCAACACTTTATTACGAAGTCCATTCTCCTTCAACGCCCTTCCAAGAACCATCTCTGAATTGCCCCATCCATACACTGGCGCAACATCAAAAAAATTAATCCCTAAGTCAATAGCCGAATGGATAATATCAATGGAATTATCATCTTCGGAGCAATCCCAATCTCCTCCCATATTCCAACATCCGATTCCAATTGCCGAGATTTTCTCCTCGATTTTTAATACCTGTTTGTAAATCATATTTTCTCCTTTCCAATTATATGTAACCGGTTACATACTGTTTAAAAAAAACAACACACATATACTATTGTTTTTTTTCGGTTCCCACCAGTAATACCTGATAAGGAATTCTTGATACCTTCGGCGGGTGATCCGGATGTTCCAACCGATCCAGCAACAGCCTCAGACCACTCCGTCCCATTTCAAACGTGTCTCGATAGACACAGCTAAATCCCATTCCTATTGAATCAAGGATTCCAATTTTATCATTTCCCATAAAACCTATATCTTTTCCTATTTTAATTCCGCATTCAAAAGCCGCTTTCATAAATCCTGTACTGGTTCGGTTGTTACAGGTATATACCGCATCAGGAAAATCGCCTGACAAAAACATCTTTTTAGCCAACTGAAATGCCTTATCCATATGGAAATCGCCTTTTAAGATATCTCTCTCATCCAACTGCAATCCAAAATCTCTTGCTCCATCTACAAACCCCGCGAATCGGTCCCTGCCAATCTTAAGATTCAAATCTCCTGTGATAATTCCCACACGATAATGGCCAGCTTCATAAAATGTCTTCGCAACCTGATAGGAACTCTCATAATTTTGATAAAAGATACCGTCCCAATCCACATTCTCCGAATCACGATCCAGAATTACAACAGGAATATTCAGCGCTTCCAGTTGCTTACGAATCGTATTACCAGCGCCGCGCTTTGTGTAATCCACTGCAGGCGCCAACAAAAGTCCTTTGACCCGTTGTTGGCTTAATGCCCATAATGCCTGAATCTCTTTCTTCTCATTATTCTGGGTATCAAAAAAAATCAGCGAAAGTCCATTCTCATCTGCTACTTCTGTAATCCCATGAACAATTTCTCCATAAAACATATTATCAATCTCTGGAACCACCACGCCAATCATATTCGTCTCTTGCCTTGATAAGTTAACCGCATTTGCCGAAGGAACATAATTATACCGTTTGACAACTTCTTCTACTTTTTTCCTTGTCTCTACATTAACATAACCACTGTTGTTAATAACTCGTGACACAGTCGCTGTCGACACACCTACCAGTTCAGCCACTTCCTTGATTGTAATCATTTAGCTCTCCCACCTATGTAACCGGTTACATATTTCTGAATTCATATTACACCTTCCGTTAGCATTTGTCAATAGTTTTTGTCTATTTTTACTTTCTCCCTTTTATCTTGGTTATTTTTTTGTCAATAACCAACAATTTTGCTGGTATTTTTCTTTGTTTTATATTTTGTTCACCGGTCACTTAACCAAAAAGAAACCTGTCAAAGAGGCCGATTCCAAATTTAAAAAGGATATTTCACATCAGATGGCATTCTCCAATCTCCCCTTGGTGATAGAGATACCGTACCAACCTTCGTGCCATCAGGAAGACAAGACCGTTTGAACTGCTGACTATAGAATCTTTCGTTTGGTACAGAAGCATTAACACTATACATCGCCATATGATCACCATTATAGGTACACCAGCCAAGAGCCAGTTCTGACATATCACCAGTACCAATAACCAATCCCCCTTCCTGATTGGCTATATCCATGAGGATCTGTGTCCGTTCACGAGCCTGGACGTTCTCGTATGTGATATCATACTGCTGCGGATCATGACCGATATCAGCAAAATGCTGCCAACAGGCCTCTCTGATGTCAATTGTTTTACTGGTAATTCCCAGCTGCGTCATCAGAATATCGGAATTGTCTTTTGTTGTTCTAGTAGTTCCAAATCCCGGCATGGTAATCCCAATGATATCAGTTAACGGCCATTGCAACCGCTGATAGACTCGTGCGGTGACCAGCAAGGCCAGCATAGAATCCAGTCACCAGATACTCCGATCACACTTTTTTTGATTACAGACTTTCTTAATCGTTCCAGTAGACCGTTTTCCTGCAACCGAATGATTTCTTGACAGCGTGTCTGTCTCATTTCCTTTGATGGTACAAACGGATACGGTGCAACGGTATCCGGAATATGCGATTATTGGGTGCGTTGCTATAAAACGTGATATTCATATTGCTGAGCTAACTTTGCAGTTCAAACGGATATTTTATAAGCTGGAACTGAATCTATTCCAGCTCTTCCCCAGTTAGCCAATAAAATTCTTCTGGGTTGTAAGTAAACATAAAAGTTGATTCATAAGCAAGAGCGGCAGCAAGAAATCCGCTGGGTTTCAACAACACATTTCATAAAAAATAAATATCCATACTCCTACTGTACTTATACTACAAACAATGGAAATTTTCCAAAGCTGCCATAATCAAAAATATAATCTTTTTCCAGACCCATTTCTAAATAATGATAAGAAACCCATTCATAAAAGAATATGCCGAATTCTTTGACAAATTCATACACATCTAAAGCTTCCTCTTTTAAACTAAGCGTCAATTCTTTCGACATTCCCTTTTGTGAATCTACGATAACTTTTGATTTCTGAATAATGGCTGCTTTCTTCTCAAATCCTATGCTATCTTTCAAAAGCTCTTTTGCCCGTTCCAATTGAAAAGAGCCTTCGTAAATATAGTAGTTTATATCTTCACGAGGCACAAATAATTCTGGATTATTATAGTCAAATCCTTCCATTATTTCTGCCTCATTAAAACTGCTTGAATAACCGGCAATATATTCATTCTTATCATAGATTTCATAGGACCATCCATGATCTTCAGCATTTATAAAGAAAACCAATGGTTTTGTATTATGCATGAGCAATTGTTCACAACAACTGAACTCTGACATTTGCTCTTGTTTAATCACAAATGTAACAATACCATTTTTCTCTGGAAAAACATAACCATGTAAATTTGCGCTTTTTAATAATTTTACTGCATCTTGCTGATTTGATGTTAATAGATGATAGCTCGTACTAAATTGGCTCATTTTTTATTATTCCTTTCGCTTCGGCATCTAAATTTAATTTCAGATAAGATAAAAACCTCTTCATAATTCGCCAGTGCCTGTCCCATATCCTCTTTATAGGACTGTTCTTTTTAATGCCCTGAATCTGATACGTTCCTAAAGAATTGTACCAGAATTTCGGTTCATACGCAAACCATAAGTACACCGTTTACACGATAATTCCATTCACAATAACCTGCTTGGCGTCTTCGTCAGAAATCACGAACACATCATAAAGCAAACCTTCGTAATACCGCAAGGACCCAACCAGTTCCAGCTTTCCGTCACCGTTTACATCTACAAATCCCACCGCAGAAAAATGTAACCGGTACTGGAAGTCCGTACTGTCAGGATCATAATCATTGGCATGAACATCGTAGTAGATTACATGATTTTCAACCTCACCACCGACAATTTTCCGTAGAACAAGGAGGGAGAAGCAACCTTTTGATACATCATAATCCCATTCTGCATCGGATTTTCTTTTATTCTCCGCATATAAGATAACCTCATCTACCCCGTCCCCTTCAAAATCAATCCGGTAATTTTGCTGAATCTCAATATCCGGATCCTCCAAGCCATACCCCGCCAGCAATTCCCGAATCACATCCTCGTACATGCTGTTGTTCCCAGTCTGGGCTACCGGCTTTCTGGGCATCCCATCCCAACTGGCGTTCAGAGCGATGACATCCTCTTCGCCATACTCATAACCAATCATCACCATCTCACAAAACGGCTCATTCCCCTCCTCTAATTCTACTGCCAAACATTTCCGAATGCCTGTGTACCCGCTTATATTGTAAGTATTATATACCTCTTCCCCTGTTAATTCACCGACAAACTCGTTTGCTGCAAACCACTCTCGGCTGTTACTGCCTCCAATCAGATAATTATTCACCACAACCGGGTGATAATCCGATATCTGCTCCGGGGCGATATCGTAGATATCGATATCAGAGTGATTCGTTTCCAGATTCAAATTGTCCACCTTCGGTCGTTCCGCTTCAGACGGCGCTGGTATTCCCGGATCAGATTCGGCAATTGAACTCAAAGCCGGTTCAGGTACACGAACCATGTTTTCCTGCAATTTTGTACACCCCCAAAGATGTATCACTATGACAATCAGAATCATACTGAATACTCCCGACTTACGATTCATCATTTTCTCCTCGCTTCCATATAATCAGTATTTGTTATACAAATCCTCTCGGTAAGACATATACAATCTGAAATATCTATTGCATCGTTAATTTGTTAAAAGCAAAGAAACATCAGTATTATGATCATAAACTTACCAATGCCGATGAGTAATCAAAGCACGTTATCCTCAGAAATGCACTCAACAAGTTCATTTAGAAGATTTCTATTCTTTTCGTCAGTACACGAGAGATAAATAAAATTCTCTTTGTTTTTCGTAATTTCCATTTTTACAACTTTCGCAAGTTCCTTAGACACGTTTTCAGGTGAAAAGAAAAATAACTCTATTAAAATATTAATGGCACAGTTTCTTGAAATTTCATTATTTCCATGTAAGGAAACTGCTATAATGAAATTTAAAGCCTCAAGTACAACCGGATAATATGTTCCTGAATGGTTATTTCCGATTGCAGATAACACATTGTTGTAGATTGATGGGGCAAGTACCACGCCTTTATTATCGGGTTCTTCTTTATCAACAAACGCCAAAGCCAGAAGTGCCTGGCTAATGTTTTCTGGATTGTTATATGTATTATATTTAAATTCTGTCAAGTCTTTACTTTCAACTTCCGCCGTGTATTTCCTTAAATCCATTATTCGACTCCCTGCACATTATATAAAAACGCGAATTTTATGTTTGCATCTGTTCTCAACCGTACCCTGATAAGTTCAGCCTGTATTTTATTTTCCCTCTCAAGACTGGCAATGATTTCATTTCGTATAGCGATTTGTTTTTCTATCGTTTGTTTCATATGCAACCTCGCTTTCCACTAAAAGAATAGCATTATTTCTAAAAAAAGCCAACGGTGGATAACTTCTGGAATCAGATGCCAAAAACAGGCAAAACAGAACAATTTCAGTCATAAAACCCATCTATATGTGGAAAAGTCTCATATAAAAAAATAAGCAAAGCATCCATTAACATAGTTGCTCTGCTTAAAATTTGTTATCAACAAAAATAAATTTTTAATTTCGTCACTTTTCATAATTGCTAGATGGAGGGAGTTAACAGCAACACACTCTCTGATACATTCATAATTCATAATACATTTCCTTTCTCGCTTGCAGCAGGCGGTTGATTCATGCTATAATCAGCTCAGCTGCAAATACTTGGTCGTGTTTTATCCGGCAGCAGGGACAATGTGTGTTCTTTAGGAATAATTTGGAACCAGTATCCCATACTCTAAACGAAAGGAAGTATTACCATGCCATTACCAAGAGAACAGCTTTACACAATTGATGATATTTACAATCTTCCGGACGGTACCCGGGCAGAACTGATTGACGGTCAAATGTATATGATGGCACCGCCAGGGCGAATGCATCAGGATATAGCTGGCGAACTGTTCACCACAATAAAGAATCAAATTAAAGCCAATGGTGGCTCTTGTAAGCCGTATATCTCCCCCTTTGCCGTTTTCCTTAATGATGATGATTCAACCTATGTTGAGCCGGATATAAGCGTAATCTGTAAGCCTGAGAAGTTAAATGACAAAGGCTGCTCCGGTGCTCCGGATTGGATCATAGAAATTGTATCCCCTGGCAGTCGGCGAATGGACTATTATGTAAAACTCTTCAAGTATCGTTCTGCTGGTGTTCGTGAATACTGGATTGTCGATCCAGAAAAAGAACTGCTCACTGTACATTGCTTTGAGGACGAAAAGAGTCCCTATCAATACAGCTTTGCCGATAATGTAAAAGTCAATATCTTTGAATCTCTTTTTATTGACTTTGGGGCCGTGATGCAGGCCATCAACTCATAATCATTAAGTCTCTGCTCATATGGCAGGGGCTTTTCTTTTGCCCTGACACTTCATATTATCGTCCCTGTGCCAATTCAGAACTGCAAAGGTAAAACACCTCGATGTACCGATATTACCAATTCTGGTATGCCATCAGCATTAAGATCGTGAAGGAAGCCCATCTATTCCCATTTTGGTAATATCTATACAATGAGGTATGTGGTAATAGCCTCCCACCTAAGGCGGTGAAGCGCCGAATCAGCTTTTACTCAACTTTGAGCTATTCTCCCGTAGTTCCTCGGTAGTTCGATGGTCTGAACGGGTTGCTGTATCTGATACTTCACTTAGAATACAAACTATTCGTACATTATATTACAACTATCTCTTTTTCATCTTTTTCCAGCAAGCTCACATCCAGATTCCACTGCACTGATTCCGGCACTTTTACTGACACCTTTATCATACTTTCATCTTCCTGAACCGAAACCTGGATGATTCCCCTGACCGATTCATAAGTAATAGTAAACGTATGGACACTTTCCGGCAGATATGGTCTGATCGTGATCCGCCTAAATCCTGCCTCCTCGATTTTAATACCGGCAATGCCATTGTAATACCATTCTGCAATATGCCCCATCATATCATGACAATGACTTCTGGGATTCTTTTCCCAGTATTCTCCCAGTGTCGTCTCGCCGTCCAGAATAAATGCATAGTAGCTGGGATGTGTCTCTTTCATAATAAAGGAACAAATCATATCATTCATGCCATATTCATTCATGGTCTGGATAATATACGGCAGGGCAATCTCGCCACTGACAAAGGAGCTATCTGTAGTCAGCAGATCGCGCAGTGCCTTCACTACATCCTGCTTATGCTCCGGTGGTACCATCCCCCAAAAAAGCGGTAGTGCCTGGCAGGCCTGAGTCATATGAAACTGGTCTTTGTATTCAAAATTACGATAGCAGTAATATCCCTTTTCCGGATGCTGCTGCAGCAGCTTTTGATTGTAATTGGCACAGATTTGCGCAGCCGCATGGTGGTATAGCTTAGCTTCCTCCGGCAGTCCCATATATCCGGCAAACTCAGCCAGTACCTTTGCATTCGCATAGTAAAACACAGTCTCAATATTATCCCGGGCCAGACAGCCTTCCCGGGGATTGCCCCAGTCACCCAGACCGTGATTGATAAATCCGTCTCCATTTGCCCGGCTCTGCAGGTGCGCAAAATAACGCTTGCCGGTTTCATAATTCTCCTCTATCACCGACACATCGCCATAATACCGGTAGTGCCAGTAAGGAGCCAGAATACAGGTACTGCCCCAGGCAATCGTATCATAAAAGCTGCCCATCCTCGGTACCGGAAGCACATTCGGTTCATAACAGGGCGCCTGTGACGGCACCAGACCGACACCAGGACAATAGTTTCCCCCTTTATGATCCAGGTACCGGTCCTCATCGGTACATTGTGCTGCTCTCACATCAGCCAGAATCTTCCGCCACAGCAATGACACATCTTTCATATACATGATTGACGGTGCCATAAGATGGTTCGTCTCCTGCCAGGCAAAACGCTCAATCTGGGGGCAGTCCGTATGAACGCTCAGCAGATTGCATTCCACCGCCTTCAGTACCAGATCATAAACTTGCTCAAACCGTTGGTCATCGAAAGTGACGCTGCCGGTATCCCGGCTGGCATTGCTGATGAACAGGCTCTTTATATTGCGTATATAAGGCCCGTTTACGTTATCTCCCTCGTTGGTGTCTTTGACGTCCGGAATGCGGCCGGCTCCTTTTACCGCCAGATAACGTCCGGCAAAATAGGTAAACGTCATGGAAACCGACTCCCATACATCATCTTCACCAACAATATAAGTCTCAACACTATCAATCAGCTTCCAGTTTTTCGCCATCTGGTCCACATTCCCGGCCGCATCCAGCTTTTCCGCGGGATAAAGATGAATGATATCGCCGCGTTTTCCCTTTACTTCAAATTGCAGCATACCGGCCATATTCTGCGAGAAGTCATAAATCAGACTGTCCTGATAATCATGCAGGTATCTGCCCTCGTACACGGCTTTGGCAATCACCGGCGGCTGATACTGCTTTGTCAGTTCCCCGTTCGGACATTCCTCTGCCTTCAGCACATATGCACTCGCCCAGGCATCATCGACAAAATCATTCCGGCTCCAGCCCTCCAGCCTTAATCGGCCATCAATTGTCTCGGAACCGAATACATTTGTCATAACAACCGGATGGAAAGCTGTTTTCCAGGTTTCATCTGTCTCGATAACAGACTGACTCCCATCCGCATACTCTATTTCAATTCTCAGTACTGCCGTCAGATATTTCCCGAATGGTCTGTACGGATTAGGATTGGGTGGCATAAATTCCGGAAAGGCAAAGGTATAATGCTCCTTTTCACGGATATACCAACCATTTCCTACTTCAATACCGGCCACATTGAGACCGGATTGAAGCAGCTCTGTCACTGGAAACTCCACATATTGAATGATTTTATTGTAATCCGTCCATCCCGGATCTAACAAATGGTTGCTTACTTTTTCACCATTCAGGTAAAAATTAAACTGCCCCAGTCCGCATACATAAGCCACAGCCCGGCTGATTGCCCCACTCACTTCAAACTGTTTGCGCGTATAAAACGGCTTGTTGGTTCCGGCTGAAATCCATTTTGTCTGATTCATCATTCGCCTCCATGATTCGTAATCGTTGTGTCAAATTGTCTGACGATCAGAATTGCCAGCAGGTATACTACTATGAGGAACGCTGTACGGCACAGGTTGATACCGGTGATAACCTCCGCTCCCTGTTCAAAGGCCTCCTGGTTAAAATGCGTGACAGTCAGAACCAGACTAACAATCCCGCTGGAAAGTGCGGTTCCCATCTTGATTGCAAAAGAATTAAGTGAGAATACAGTACCGTCACTGCGCTTTCCTCTCTTTGCCTCCAGATACTGCAATGCTTCCACATACATAACTGAAATCGTAACCATTGGAATTACCACAGTAAATCCATATATTGCATATAAACCAAACAATACTGCCAGATTTGTAATTGGTATAAACAGAGCAACCACTGATACGAAAACGGAGATTCCCATTGCCAGCATCGTCACTTTTTTAGCCGACATCTTCTTTAACAACAGAGAAGCTGCTGGTGCTCCCATTAAACCGATGCCGCCGGTCACCAGAAAATAAATACCGATTAAATCCGGCCTGCCGACACAGTAAATCATATAATACGCACCTGCTGTATTTGGCAGTATCAATGCAATGGCCTGCAGAATCATCGCTGTAAACAACACGATAACTGGTTTATTTTTCAGGATATCATAAAAATCTTTAAAAATATCTGCCACCCTAATATTACTCTGTCCATCCTGAGAAGTCCTGGGCAAAGGCTTTTCCTTCGTACATTTAAAAGCAACAAACCCAAAGGCTGTACTGATTACTCCGACGATGACCATAAATACCGGATAACCAACCTTCAGATGCTCAACCTCTGGCCCGCCGCCTATCGCTTCGATTGCATTGTAGGCAATACTGGTCGCCAGAAGTGTTGCCAGAGATGTGAAAAATCTCGTTGTTGATATGCATTTATTGCTCTCCTCCTGAGAACCGGTTATCGACGGAACCATCCCCAACAGCGGAACATCGTAGGCAGTAAAGAGCATACCGGTTATGGTATAAGTCACCGCCGCCCAGATAATCTTTCCGGTCGGACTAAAATTCACTGCCGTGAAAGTCAGAACTGAAAATATTGCCAGTGGCAGCGGTACAAACAGCAGATATGGACGAAAGCGTCCCCATTTGGTATTGGTCCGGTCGACAATTGTCCCCATAATCGGATCATTGATAGCATCCCATATCTTAGTAAGAACCAGAATCATACCAGCCGCAGCGGCTGTGATTCCCAGAACATTGGTATAGAACAGCAGCAGATACGAACTGATAACCCCCAGTGCCAGGTCCTTTCCCAGTGCACCTAATCCATAACCGATGATTCTGCCGTTCGTCATATGAACAGTCTGATTCGTTTCTTTAGTCCCCATATAAAAACCCTCCTTCTTTTCCTTGAATTCAGTGTAGCACAAAGGTTTGTCAATTCTTAAGAACTATCCGAAGAATCGGTGTGTCATATTTTAAGCTCTTTTCATTTCAGTGGATACCATGATATAATCAGAGCATCAAGATGGGACATGAAGAAATCCGGGAGGTTCAGGGATGAGAAAAAAAGATTTTACAGATATGATTGACATATATATTAAAAAAGACAGGTTGCGTATATATCGGGATTACCAGTCCTATCGCTCCCACTATGCTGATATTGAGCAGATCAAAGCGGAGGATATTTTTCCGACGGCTCAGCAGATTGTCATCTTTCCTCACCTGTATGATGCAAATGAACTGAAAACTGAACACCGGCATGATTATTTTGAACTGATCTATATGGTCCGGGGATTTTGTAAACAGACGATTAACGGCTGTGAAAGAGATTTAAAGGAAGGAGATATCCTAATTCTGTCTCCTCGCGATACACATGCCATCGCAACCTCATCCCGGGATGATATTCTACTGAATATCTTTATAAAACGGGAACTTTTTAATGGGGCTTTTCTAAATCTTATTTCAGACAAGGACTTTATCAGCAACTTTTTTCTGACCTCACTTTTCACCCTGAATGCCGGCAAAGCCTATCTTTATTTCCCAGACATCGAAGATACGGCTTGTGCCGATATGCTTCACCATCTTATCCTGGAATTTTTCGAGCGGAAGATCTGCTGGTCCAAGAACATGGAATGCTATCTGGCTATCTTCTTTGCCGGGCTGGTGCGCATCCATCAGCAGAATATTGACCGTGAAAATGAAATCAGTGAAGGCACTTCACAGTTGACTGATATTCTGACCTATATCAATGATAATAAAGCGTCCGTGACACTCAGCACTGTGGCAGAAAAATTTCACTACCACCCTAATTACCTATCAGCTTTATTAAAAAAGCATACCCAACAGAACTTTACAAAAATCCTGCTGAATATGCGGCTTCAGGAGGCCTGTTATTATCTAAAAAGCACGGCTCTTCCAATTGATGAAATCCTTGCAAAAACAGGATACTTTGAGCGTTCCTATTTTCATAAGGTATTTAAAAAACACTATAATATGACTCCAAATGAATATCGTGAAAAGTATGGGAAGGGAGTTCATTAAATGATACGGGGCGCCGTAAATTTCCGGTGCCTCAGCGGCTTCACAACACCCCCTCCTCCAACCAATCCCCCCAAACAACAACTTCCATGATAACTTCGCCAGACTCCAAACGCTGATTCCGAACACAAACAAGCCCCGCCAGACGAAACAACACCTGGAACTCTCTCAATTTCCGCTCCTTCCCTCCACAGATCGCCCACATCTGCAGGTCGTTCATGTAGATATCCAAGCCGCTCTTTTCTATCTGCTCCGGGATAATCTGCTCGAGCACATACAAAATGCTGTCTTCATGCATTGCATTTCGGATATTGGTCAGAATCCGAACCGAGTCCTCGTCACTCCAGTCATGCAGGATCCGTGACAGGATAAACCTGTCGCCGCTAATCACTTCCTTGCGAAAGAAGTCACCCGACACAAACCCGGCTCGCTCCTGCAGCCCATGTTTGGTTATATTCGCCAAAGCCCTGTCTTTTACAAAATCCAGGTCATAGACCATGCCCTGTGCCGAGTCATAATATTGAAGAAACTGTATCAACACAGCACCTGTCCCACCGCCTACGTCCACGATGGCCGACACCTGCTCTTTGTCACTCCGGCCTTTCAGGTATTTGCCTAATGCAACATTCATGCTCGTATAATTCATCATCGCATCGAAAGCAGCGAAGCTATATTCGTCTTTTTCATTATCAGCAAACAGGCTATTCTTGGTAGCCAGATGATAAGGCACTTCGTCAGTTAACGCCGACTCTGGCATCACTGACCAACATTTTGCACAGATCCCGCCACAGAAGAGAACATACCCTTTCAGCGAACCTGGCGTATCACCCGCCAACAGCCGCCCCAGCTCAGTCAGGGAATACCGACCTGAATCCTCGCTGATATACCCATATACCACTAGCGGACGAATGAGCCTCTCGATAATCCCCCGCTCAACCTTCAGCGTCACACCAATTGACTCAATCGTTACACCAGTCTCAATAGTCGCACCAGCCTCAATAGCCACACCAACCGCAACACCCACTTCACTCCCAACGGTCGTATCGCTATCCACCAATACATCAAACAAGTTCAACTTACATGCGGTATAGAGCAAAAACGTATTCGAAAATCCCTGTGCCATGCCACTTATTATCTTATGTTCCATTGTATTCCTCCTGCTCTCCGCTCATCGTATCAAAAGCGTCTTGTCAATCGGTTCTATTAGCTAGTCCACTGTAGTCGTAGGGTCCACTACGCCGTCTTCGCAGATACGATTCTGATGAGGATTTCAGGCACTATTTACACATGAACTTACGATACAGTGTACTAGTTCACCATCTTCTGCAGGCTCACCATCCGGTGATAAACCCCTTGCCGCTCCATCAGTTCCTTATGCGTCCCACACTCTGCCACCAGGCCGTCTTTCAGCACAACGATCCGGCTAGCCGACTGAATGGTTCTCATCCGGTGTGCGATCACCAGCACCGTTTTCCCTCTTATCAGCTGCGAGATCGCCTCCTGAACCTGGGTCTCACTGTCCACATCCAGCGATGCCGTCGCCTCATCAAGAACGATGACCGGCGCATCCTTCAGCAGCGCACGTGCGATTGATATTCGCTGGCATTCACCGCCGGAAAGTGTCGAACCATTTTCACCAATGATCGTATGATAGCCATCAGACATCTTTCTGATAAACTCATCACAACAAGCCATCTTAGCTGCCCGGATTACCTCGTCATCGGTCGCATTCTGCTTGCCGGTACGGATGTTTTCCATAATCGTATTGTTAAATAGCACAACATCCTGGAAAACGATTGCGAAGTTCTTCATCAGCTCAGCCGGAGCTACCTCAGAGATATCCTGGCCACCCAGAAATATCGTTCCGCTGTCAATGTCGTAAAACCTGGCCGCCAGCTTTGCCGCCGTGCTTTTCCCGCCACCGGATGGCCCCACCAGAGCGGTCACCTTCCCTTGTTCTGCGGTAAACGACACGTCCTTCAACACCGCCTTACGATCATCATAAGCAAACCCGACTCGCTCAAACGTGATCGAATAATCCCTGCCGGCGAACGCCTGCGCCCCCTTCTGCAGGGGATAATCAACAATACTACCGAGCCGCTTCACCTGAAGCTGCACACTGAACAATTCGGCCATGTTGGACAGCGCTCCGGAAAGTGGATCGTAGATCCGTGATGATGCAATCAGAAAAAGAGTGTAGGAAAATAGGTCGGTCTCACCCGCCAGCACCATATTGCTGCCTACAACAATCACCGAAGCCAGTCCCAGGCGCAGGAACATCTGCGCACTGGTGATCAGACTGGCGCTGGTCATCTCCGACGAGATCTGCGCCTTCTCCGCCCGATCCATCTTCGCGTCCAGCTTCCGGAGATAGTCAGCTTCCGCGCCGCAAGACTTGATGTCCTGCACCGTTTCCAGGCATTCCTGGATCCCTGCCGCCAGCTCGTGCCGCGCCTCGATATGCTTTGTCCCCAGCCGTTCCTGCAATCGGCGTGACAACATGACAATACAGAATGCCACGGGTGCTACCCACAGAAGCGCCAGACCCAGCCGAACATCCATCAGCAGCAGTGCGCCGCAGACAATGACGGTCGAGATCACGGCACCGAAGAACTGGGGCACCGTATGTGAGAAAGCATGCTCAAAGCTTGCACAATCCCCCATGATCGTTCCGGTCAGTTCAGTCATGTCCCGCTCTCCAAAGAAAGAAAGCGGCAGGTTCCGCAAATGCTCTGCAATCGTGATACGGCGCCTTGCACTCTCCTTGTAGGTTCCAATATACGTACGGGTATATTGTAAATAATGCAGAATAAACATCGCCGCCAGGCATATGATGCCTGGTATGGTACAGCTCATAATGCTGACAGAAGAACCGCCTCCATCTGCACCATCGGGCAGCACTGCACGCAAAATCAGAGAAAGGAGCGCTGCCGGCAACATCAGGCTGATATTTTTCAGTACACTGTATCCAATCCCCGCCAACAAATCAGCCGCTCCTGCATCGCTCAATGCATATTTTCTCTTTAAATAGTTAACCATGGGTATCCTCCTCTCCCACCTTCCAGGATAGGGAAGTCTGATAGTCGCTCCACATTTCGGAGTAAATTCCACGAAGAGCCAACAGCTCCTCATGAGTTCCCTGCTCTGCGATCCGCCCCCCGGCAAAAACCAGGATCTGATCAGCATTTTTTACTGTAGACAACCGGTGAGCAATCATCAGGACTGTTTTGTCCCTGGCCAGGGCCTCAAATGCCAGCTGGATCTTATGCTCATTTTCGGCATCTGCGAATGCCGTAGCCTCATCCAGTATCACGATCGGAGCGTCCTTCAGGACAGTCCTGGCCAGTGCGATCCTCTGTGCCTCCCCACCCGAGAGATAAGTCCCGCCCGTACCCACCATCGTATCCAGGCCTTCCGGCAGCCGCTCGACGATCTCCTCACACTGAACAGCCGCCAGTGCCGACTTGACTGCCTCCACAGAGGCGTCCGTCTTCGCCATCCTGACATTGTCCAGCAGACTCGCCTGAAACAGCCTCGTGCCCTGGAAAACAAAACCGATCAACTCCATCAGATCCTGCCCGGCGATATCGCGGACATCCGTTCCGCCGATCTGCACACTGCCCTTTTGCACATCAAAAAACCTTGCCATCAGGCCGGCTGCCGTACTCTTCCCGCTTCCTGAGGCCCCGACTAGTGCAACCGTCTGTCCTTCCCCAATCCGAAAACTTACATTTTCCAATGCCGGCGACGGATTGCCCGGATATAGGAACGATACCTGGTCAAAGGTAATCGAATAATCCAGCGGCTTCTGAGGCGAAGATGGTTCTTCCAGCGGCTTCTCCTGCAAAATCTCCATGATCCGGCTGACCGCCGCCTTCGCCGCCATCAGCTGCTCGCTGGCAAACATGACCCGGTTCATCATCGTTGCACAAACCGGCGTAAAAAGGCTGTAGAACAGAAAGTTCAGCACAGCCTCCGTATAGGTCGCTTCATCAGATACACCACCGATAATCAGCAGCGCAACAGGTATCAGCAACAAATACGTTCCATTCAGTGTCACCTGGAACGCAGTCAGGGGAATACGGCAGGAAAGCGCATATCCGGATGCAAACCGTCGGTATTCTTCGATCGCCTCATGGAAGTTCTTAAACGAATAAACCGTCTGCTGAAACACCTTAACAACCGGAATACCTCTGATATATTCCACCGCCTCCTTATTCATCGTTTCCAGTGCCATCATATATCCGGACATAAAATCGGCATTCTTCCCACCCATCATCTGCCGAAGATAAACAACACTGAGTCCCAGCGGTATCATACAACACAGCCCCATCCTCCAGTCAAAGGAAAACAACAGCACCAGGGTCGCAACCGGCATTACCACCGCTCCCGTCAAATCCGGGAGCTGGTGGGCCAGAAAACCTTCGGTCAGTCCGGCATTGTCATCAATGATTTTCCGAAGCCTGCCGCTGGCATTTCGGCTAAAATACCCCAGGGGCAGCGTAACGATATGATGCATGACTTCCTTCTTCATGTTCTTCGCCGTCCGGAAAGCCGCCAGATGGGAGAAATTCAGTGCTGCAAAATAAACCACGATACTCGCGGCTGAAAAGCCGAAGGCCATCCATGCATAAGTGCCGGTATTTACCGCCAGAGCGATATTGCCCTGTTTCAGCGCTGAAAGCATATCCCGGACAACGAACCAGATACAAACAAACGGGATCATGGACAACACGGTACTGATCCCCGTGAGAACACAGGCCAGAATCGTCATACGGTGATATTTCCCTGCAAATGCAAACAGATGCTTCATGACACTACCCCCTTTATCTTTTATTGTGCCGGTGTCAGCTTCGTGATGTCGAAGAACATCGGCGTACTGGTAAATTCATAACCTGCGATTTTCTCCGAATTAAACACAATCATATCCTTCACATACAACAGCGGAAGATCAATCACATTGTCATTGTCAAAATTCAGCAGATAGTCAAATATCTCCGCCACCCGCTCACTGTCATCTGTCTGCTGGAACTCCTCGATACAGGCATTAAACTTCTTGGTATCGGCGATTCCAGCAAGACTTGGTACATGAGCGGAGCGGTTCAGCATCGGTGTAAAGTAGTTGTGCGGAGAAGTATATGGCTGCTCAGTATTCCAGATTGTGATGCCATAATTGCCGCCGAAGCCTTCTTTCCACCAGGTCATCATATCCTGTCCTGTGGTGGTGACATCGATCCCAACTTCAGCGAGCTGACTCTTGATAACGGTTGCCAGGCTCTGATTGATGGAATTGCCGGCATCATAAGTAAACACGACGGAAAGAGTTTTTCCATTCTTCTCACGAATTCCGGTGCTGCCATTGAGAACCCATCCGGCTTCATCCAGCAGGCTGCCGGCCTTCGCCTGATCAAATGTCCTCTCTATATTTAAATTCGTGTCAGTGTAAGGAGTTCCCTTCGGAAATAATTTTATAGCTGCCGTTTCATGTCCCCAGGTCAACCCCGCCGACAATGCCTCTTTGTCTATCGCATAAGCGATCGCCTCACGCACCTTGAGGTCGGACAGATTCTCACTTGATGCATTCAGAATCAGGTTCCTAGTATTGGAATCGAACTCCGATACCACACCCTTTATGTCTGGCAGAGTGATTGCCTGATCGTAATCATCCCAGGTCAGCAGCGCACTTCCGTAGATAAGGTCGATCTCCCCATTCTGCAGCGCCTGCAGCCGGGCGGATGATTCCGGTATGTATTTAACAATAATCTCATCATAATAAGGCTTCTCACCCCAGTAATTATTATTCTTAACGAATTTCACATGACTGCCGTCCACGATCTCATCATATACATAGGGGCCGGTACCGACAACATCCTTCATGTTCTGGAAGTTTCCGTCCTCGATGACCTCCGGCGATACCAGGATCATAACCTCTGGGTAACAGAAGTCATTCAGGTAAGCAAAATATGGGGCAGGATAATGGAAGATGACGGTATAATCATCAACCACCTCCACACTGTCCAGGTTCGCCACCGCCTTGATCGCACTGAAATTCTGGTTTTCTTTACCGAACTCAAAAACCCGTTTTACTGCCTCCCCATTAAAAACAGTGCCGTCATGATATACAACCCCCTCCTTCAAATAAAAAGTCAGATCCTTGCCATCGCCTGAAAACTCCCAGCGCTCGGCGAGACACGGTACAATTTCTCCGTCCACATAGTTGACGAGGCCTTCATAGCAGAGCTTTGTCGCCACATTGTTCTGTATATCCATATTTAGCGGATACAACGTATTCAGCTCTGCGCCGACAGCCATAGACAAGATCTTTGCCCCATTGCCTTCTTCTGCTCCACCGGTGCTGTCTGCTGCCTCCGCACCGACGCTCTGATTCACAACATCGGCGCTCTTGCTCTCATCGGCACCTTCTGTGCCACAGCCTGCCAACAGGCTGCAGGATAACATCAAACCCATTGATGTACATAACAGATTTTTAAATAACTTTACTTTCATAATCAATTCTCTCCTCTTCCTTATTCTTATTTATGCCTTCACGGACGAAACGCCCATGCTGCATCTTAACCATACGATCCGCAAGCCGGTATGCGCTCTGCATATCGTGTGTGATAAATAAAAAACCACAACCCATTTCCTTCTTATAAGTTTCCAGCACCTTCAGCACGGTTGCGGACGACACCAGATCCAGCCCGCTCGTCGCCTCATCCAAAACCAGATATCTGGGATTGATCGTCATCGCCCGGAGCAGAGAAAACCGTCTCTGCTCTCCGCCGGACAGCTGCCGCACCGGAACTTTAAGCAAATCCTCTGACAGGCCGGTCATCTCCATCAGAGTCCGGATCTTTTCCCGCCGCTGCCGCCGGTCGAGTTCTGTCAGGTTGATCATGGCGGCCTCCATATTGGCATACACCGAACGCCTGGGATTCAACGTCCCTGATGCATCCTGAAACACGCCTTGTATCTGTTTCCGCCGCCCCTTCCATTCTGAAAAATGCAGGTTGGTCAATTCCTGCCCATCCATATGGATAGTACCGGAATCCGGCTGTTCCAGCCCCAGCAGAATCTTGCCCAGTGTGCTCTTGCCCGAACCGCTTTCTCCTACGAGCGCCACAAACTCGCCTGCCTGCCACTCCAGGCTGACATCTTGCAATGCAGTCAGTATATGGCCTTTCTCCCCGGAATAACACTTGCACAGTTCCCGTATCACAATTCCTTCCATAACCAACCTCCGTCATCCGGTTTCTGATAAGCCGATACAAACATCTTTGTCCACGTCTGTTCCGGGGAACCCAGCACCTTGTCCGTCGCATCCTGCTCTACAATCCTGCCGCCCTCGATCACGTATAGATAACTGCACAGCTGCCGGAGCGCCTCCATATCGTGTGAGACCAGTAAGATGCCGGTGTTTCTTTTCTGCTTCTTCAGCTCCCGAAGCAGTATTCCAGTGTTCTCCTCATCCAGAGCCGACGTTGGCTCATCCGCCAATATGTACTCCGGTTTCAATGCCAGCAATATGCTGACAGCGATCCGCTGAAGCATCCCGCCTGAGAGCTCAGAAGGGAAACAATGCTTGATCCGCTCCGTATCCTCCAGGTTCAGGCTCAGCATCATCTCATCCGCCAGTCGGTCCGCCTCCTGCTTCGATAGTCCCAGCCGCAGACAAAGCGTCTCTTCCAGCTGTCTGCCAATCTTTATCCGGTTATCAAAAGCCGTCATCGGGTTTTGCGGGATAAAACCGATCGTCGTTCCCGCCAGTTGCCGCCGCTTCCCACCGGACAATTTGTCGATTGCCTGATCGCCCAGCCAGATACTCCCCTGCCGAATCTTGCATCCACCGCTCAAAATACCCATAATACTTTTTAGAATGGTTGACTTGCCCGAACCACTCTGCCCGGTGAGCCCGATAGCTTCGCTTTTCCTTATTTCCAACGAAACATCATGGAGCAGGATCTTGTCCTTTGCCGCAACCGTCAAATGTTCCAGTCTAATCATGTCTGTACCTTCTCCCTCTCAATCTGCCTCCCCAGCACATTAAATGACAACGTACAAGCTACGATGGCAACGACCGGATAGAGTGTCAAATCCGGATGTGCGATGATATAATGGTGAGTCTCAGCTATCATGACACCCCAGTCGATGATATTGTCCCCCATTCCCAGCCCGATAAACGAGAAGCTGACGATGGCGATGACCATGTCTGCACCGGACAACAGGATATAATGAAGAACATCCCACAACAGGTTTGGCAATATCTCAGCGAAAAGGATATGCAGCCGCCCTGCTCCGCAGGTGATAGCACAAAGAACATAGGCCTTATCCATCTCAACCTCTGTCCGCGTCTTGACCAGCTTAACCATGCGGAGCATGAGCGTCAGCACAACAGCGATCAGCATGGTCGCCGTGCCATTGCCCAGGACTGCGATGAAGATGATCAGATACGCGATGGGGGGAATCGCCGTGATGGCATTTAAAAGACTTTCCAGGAAGGCTTTCTTCCGCCCATGGCTGCCGCCCAGCAGCAAACCCAGAACCAGCCCAAGAGTCACGACGATGACTGCTCCCAGGAGAATAATGCTCAATGTATTCTTACCGCCATACAAGATCCGCGAGAGGATACACCGCCCCAGATTGTCCGTCCCCAGCGGATATTGCCCAGAGCGCACCGCAAAGCGGTTCGTCAATTCCACATGATTCGGATCATTCGGCGCCATCCGGTAACCAAAGGAGAAATACAAAAGTACCAAGGTCGGTACCCCTGTATACAAGATTTGTTTTAACTTGTTCATGCCATCTCACCTCACAATTCTCTCTTTAGTACTTTTTGAAATACCTCAGCCAGGAAATCCATCATCACTAGCACACTCGCCAGAATCAGCACCGCAGCATGAGTGACAGGCGCATCTCTGGCGATAACGCTGTCGATAATCAGGTAACCGATACCGAACTGGGAAAACACACGCTCAACGATAGCTGCCCCGGCAAAACACAGCCCCAGCATCTGGGCAAAGTTGGGCAGCAGATCAACCAATACATGGGGCAATGCGTGAAAGACCAGGATGCGCCCTTCCGCCAGACCCCTACACTTGGCAAATACACAATAATCCTGCTCCATCTCCCGTATTAGCGCATTCGACAGCATCTGGGCATAGAAACAAATCCCCGAAATCGAAAGGCAGAGTGCTGCCGGTACGTATCTTGCTGCTCCGGTATTGCCTGCCACCGATATCATCTTCCATTTGAGCGCGAACAGATTCAGGAATGCGGTCGAAAAGTAAAATGCCGGGATCGATATCCCCAGAATACCCAGGCTGCAAAGCACTTTTCCACCCAAACGGTCATTCAATATGTATTCCAAAAATCCCAATCCGAGGACACCGGCGATCGTGAACAACGCCGCCCAGACAACGATGCTGATCGTCGTTGGCAGAGCCTTCTGCACTTCGTGAAGCACCGTATGCCCACTCCCCAGGGATATACCAAAATCGAGTCGCAGCGCATTCCTCATCCAATTGACATACTGGACATACAGTGGCTTGTCCAGCCCAAGCTCCACCCGTGCTGCCTCTATCCGCTCTTCTGTAACCAGCGCAGAGTTGCGTTTTACATATGCTTCCGCGGGATCGATAGGTGACAAACGCATCAGCAAAAATGAAAACAAAGTAACCAGCAGCAATGTAACCAGGGCAGATAACGCCTTATTCAGAATAAATCTGAGCTTTTCCTTTCCCGACATAATTCCTCCTTTTATCAGTTAGCCATTTCTAACCAGCTAAAAAAAATTGAGGCTGTGCTTTGATGCACAACCTCAAAACATACCCTATTTATTATAGTTCAACGATTCACTGCATTCCACTCCCGTCGGACTTTTTTCTATCCGATCGGTCCGCAATCTTTTCTGGTAAGTTTTCGGCGAAATTCCAATTTCTTGTTTGAACGCCGACGAGAACTTCGCCGGGTTCCCATAGCCGATCCTCTCCGCAACCTGGGAGATGTTCAGATCCTCCTCCAGCAGCAGCCGTTCCGCCAGCTGCAGCCGGTACTTGCGCAGATAGGCATAGACAGAGTCCCCATACACCGCCGGAAAGGATCGCTTCATCTGTGAGATGGAAAGGTCGAAACGCTCCGAAAGCTGTGCCAATGTATAGTGTTCGCTGATATTTGCAAGCATAAAATCGTGGATCCCTTTTACCGCATCCGCCTGCTTCTTGGTCAAACACAGCCGCAGAGCCTCTCCGTGGTCAAACTCCAGGTCGCCCAGTACCAGCATGATCTCCAGTATCTTGATCTTCAGGTATCCTGCTTTAATCTCTTCCCGCACTGTATATAGCTCCGAAAAGATATGCTCAATCTTCTCATTCGCCCGCATGATGAAGCAGGTCTGGGAGGAGGCAGCTTTCCGGCACAGAGCACCCAGATCAATCAGCAGCAAATCAAACACCTGCTGCATCACCGATTCTATTTCATCCGGTTTGATTAGGATAGTGACGCCATGATAGTGGCTGCCAGGAAAACAATGATCCTTTTTTTTAAACAGCTGGGAGGCAATGGACATGTCACCAGGTTCCATGTAACAGTATTTGAAATTGTCATAACTGCATTCATATCTTCCCTGGCGGCAGTGATTAATCTCGATCACGTTTTCGAACACCTGCTGATTCTTATTGCAATATTCCAGGTGCATATCGTTGTAGATCACATCCACTCCACTGAACACACGGTAAACCGTGATTTCACCGGTTCCGCTCTCGTTCTTTAACTGCACCTGTTCGATATCCCTGTCAATCTGCTCCACCTTTGACGGTCTGCCATACACATCGAGGCTGACCGGATTCTTCCGCCGGGAAGCACCCAGCGCAGGTAATGCAAATTCAATAATACTTCTGACCTCATCGCTCATTGCCTGTTCCTCCTTTTTTAGAGGATACCCTCATCCACTACAAGTTCACTAATATCCTCAGATATCTGAACCTGACTGCACGACTCTATAATCCGCTGTACCGCCACTACCGGTTCCACACACTCGCTGGCCCAGTATACACCGGGAGCCGGTCTTTCATCCAGGCAGTGTTTCAGGACTTCTCCAATCATCAGTGCCGTTACCTCATAGCTATTATTGTTTCGAAATGTGTAAACGATCCGCAGTGGCCTTCCTGCTGATTCACCCTCTACATTTACGATTATAGCAAACCAGGGGGAATCAACCCGAAGCCTGCTCACCTCGGTCAGCAGCCTGTCCGCACCCTCATCAGATCCGGAAACAAATACGTCCCGGCAGGCATCATACAGCAACTGGTGTATCCGGTCTTCTATCTCGATGTTGTAAAAGACTGTATTCCTTAGTTCCGGGTATCGTGCCGACAGCGACAACAGTTCCGGGTACATATATTTGTGGATACGAAGCCGCTCCCTAATTCCCGGTACCACCAATTCCCGGCTTTCCTCTTCCGTCCCGATCCGAAGCCTGCCGTCTCCGATTTCCCCCATGGGAATCCCACAGGCATTCCTGACACTCAATATAAAATCCATTCCCCCGGCAAACCCGATCGCTTCTTTATTGCCGGCGATAATCTCCAGCCCTGACACACGCTCCACGCGGGATGCCACATACAGCGGCAGGATCTCCGCGAAGCCGGGAAATGCTCCTGCGGACAATACATAAACCCCTTGCCCGGCCATCCCGCTCTCCATGAGCTGACGTCTGACAGTGTCACTGCCAAAAGCATCGATATACACCGCCCCGGCCCGAGCCGCATATCCCGCAACTCTGGCACCGAAACGTAGGGAAGGACCTGCACAGTTTATCACCACCTGGCAGCCAGAGCAGAATTGTTCGAGTTCCACATCTTGTCCAATGTCCACCCGGACTGCCTCTATGTTTTGCCCGTCTCCCATCGTATCGCCATAATTCTTAAAGCCGTCCGCCCTGGCCGAGCGTCCGCCGCACCGCAGGCAGTAATCTGCCCGCAGCTGCCCAACCAGATGTTTCCCAACCTTTCCCGATGCGCCCAGAATCCCGATCCATTCACCGGATGCCTTCATCTGCCCAAGATGCGGCCGATATTGCGGAGGATCTCCGGCTTCTCAAGGCAGCTTAAGTGATCCCCATGGATCGTTGCGAACTGCATATCCGCCAGGAAGGGTTTCCAGACATTATAATCGTCAGAAAAGGCATCCATGATATTCACAAAAAAGTTATTAGTCTCGTTCTCGCACTTCAGAACAACCGCCTTCCCCCGGAACTCCACCGGTGAATAGTGAACCGCCGCAAGGAAGTTATGCCTGAAGATACGGTATACCGCATCCAGAGCCTGTTCCGGAGATGCGGAAAATGTGCCACCCTCTTTCCTAACCACCTCATTATACAGCCTTTTCAACCTGTCGTCATGAGTATTTTGCTGATGACGGCGAATCTCATCCTTCACCAATGCAAACTGTGGGGCGGCACAGTCGAATTTGTCCAGTGAAAATACACCACCATTATTTTCTCTCACACTGCAGATCGCGGCCTTCAGCTCGCCATCATCAGCAGTGTATCCGGCTTTTTTGATATCAGCACCAATCAGCTGCCCGTATACCCGCTCCAGAAATACGTCCTCACACAGATTCAGGTACTGTGATTTATCTTTCGACTGATCTGCGATCAAATTGCTGCTGATCATGACCAGTTCGACATGTTTCCCCCTTTGTTCGAGGATTGCAGCAATCTCCAAAGAAATCAACCCGCCGACACAATGCCCGATGATCTTATAGGAGTTGGCGTTTAGTGCAAGGAGTGATGAGGCATATTCCCTGCCCAGCTGCCGAAACAGCGTCTCCGCCGGCTTATCTATGTATACCGCCCGATCCCAGACAGTAATACCCAAAACTTTATGGTTTCCTTTATTCTGATGCAACAGATATTTCAGCAATTCTTTGTACGGTGACATGCTCCCGGAACCGGCATGGATCAGAACCGTCAGTTCACCGATCGCATCATTGTTCGCGTCCTCGTTCCCATTGCCAACCAGCCATTGCAGCGTATGACTGCTCTGCGGTTCTTCCGCCTGGGTGGTAAGCGTCTGGCTGATCGCTGAGATCGTCGGTGTTTTTAGAATCGCTTTCATCATCTCACCCCACTCCAGCCGGGCCGCTCCGGGAATCTCCTTCCACATTCTGGCGATTACCTGGGAGATTAGGAGTGAGTCGCCGCCCGAGACAAAGAAATTGTCGTTTCTGCCAATCCGCTTCCTGCCGAGGACGCCCTGCCAGATCCGTGCGACCGCTTCCTCGGTTTCACCCATCGGCGCCTCATAGTCCGCCGCCCCATCTGCCACATGCGATATCTGGT
>JBOFYZ010000162.1:0-1530 GCA_051654925.1 Lachnospiraceae bacterium
CAGAAACTTAAATATGCAACGCTACTGACGACCGGTGGGCTGCTGTACATCCTGATCGAGTTACTATGGCGAGGGTATTCACATTGGAGCATGTTCTTCTTAGGGGGAGCGTGCTTCATTTTTTGTGGACTTATCAACGAGATATTGCCCTGGTCAATGCCGCTCTGGAAACAAGTATTAGTCGGTGTTGCGATAGTTACCGCTTTGGAGTTTGTGGCCGGTTGCATCGTTAATCTGTGGCTGGGGTGGAACGTCTGGGATTACAGTAATATGCCCGGGAACATTCTGGGACAGATCTGCCCGCAGTACATAGCGTTGTGGATCCCGCTAGTCATGATAGCGATCATTCTCGATGACTGGTTACGGTATTGGTGGTACGGAGAAGAGCAACCGCATTATAGAATAATTTAAGGAGACATCAAATGAGACCAGAAATCATCATAGCACTAATCGGACTCGCCGGCAGCGTGACTGGATCGTTTGCCGGCATACTGGTTAGTGCCAAATTAACTACATACCGGCTGGAGCAGCTGGAGAAGAAAGTTGATAAGCATAACACGGTCATTGAGCGAACGTTTATTTTAGAGGAGCAAATGAAGGTGGCGAACCACCGAATCAAAGACCTGGAGGAAAAATAAATGAGTAAAGAATGGTTAAAAGCAGCAGGAATGAGAGCAGTCAAAACGTTTTGTCAGACCGGATTGACGATGATTACAGTTGGCCAGGCAGTATCCGATGTCGATTGGATTGGAATGGTGTCAATCTCGGCAGTAGCGGCAGTTGCATCTATTATGACTTCAGTCATCACTGGGCTGCCGGAAGTAAACACGGAAAGTGAGGAATAAATCATGATTTTTAAAGAAGCGTATGAAGCTTTAAAACAGGGAAGAGATATAAAAAGACCGTCTTGGAAGGGCTTTTGGAGAAAAGAAGATGGAACGATTATAATGTACTGCAAGGATGGCTCTAAAGTGCCGTTCTTGGAGACGGAATGCATTTTTGTTGATCTGGATAATGTCGTTGCTGATGATTGGGAATTGGTAGACGGCAACGAAGTTACAGGGCTAAACATTACTACTTTTACATTTGGTGAAGCTGTTTCACGGTTAAAGAGAGGACAGCGTGTTGCACGTAAAGGTTGGAATGGCCGTGGGATGTTTGTCGTCTATCAGAAGGGGTATCCGGATGGGATTCCATGCAACAAGCAGACGGCAGAAGCTTGGGGTCTGAATGAGGGCGATTTGTTTGTTTGCAACCCTTACTTACAGATCAAGAACGTTGATGGATCACATTCCATGTGGGTGCCGTCTATCGGGGATTGCCTGGCGGAAGATTGGGTAATTGTAGAGTAAGTTGCACCGGTGCAACAAATCAGGAGGGCGGGAGACTGCCCTCTTTTTGTTTAAGGAGGATAAATGACAAACCAAGAATTTATTGAATCAATTGCCCCAGCCGCCCGATCAGACATGGCAGCATCCGGCATCCTTGCAAGTGTAATACTTGCCCAGGCTTGCCTTGAATCAGCTTATG
>JBOFYZ010000163.1:0-3341 GCA_051654925.1 Lachnospiraceae bacterium
GTGTTGTTCTGCAAATTAAATACTACTCCAATCTGCACATTATTCCAGCCTGATTTAGCTATCCACTAACAAAGGCGTCAGATTATTTCCGAGTGATTTGTCGGTTTATTTTATGCAGAAACACCTTTCCGCAGATTAATACAGAAAGGTGTTAAGGATTCATCAATACTGACCATAGTGGTTCAACGCAATTGCGATTGTGACAGCATCTGTCTCTGTCAGAACCTGCGACAGCCGCTCAATGTTCCAAAAAACATCCGACCAATCAGTGAGGGCACATCCAACGTTAATCGACGGGATACACAGATAATTACCAGTGGAGCAATAGCCGGCTACCACATCAAAGGAAGAGCCCCTTCCCTTGATACGCAGTTCGTGGAAATCGGTGCAAATAGAAAGGATTTTCCACATACCAGTCCAGCATCGCTTATTCCCGCTGGGATAGGTATGGGTACATTCAAATGTCTCCATAGGGTGTGGCACCTCCTATCCGAGTTCGCAGTCATTAACTGCTTTCATCACGATTTCAGAGGTGATCAGATTCACCTTGTCACTGTTTGCAATCAGCATACTGGAATTACAAAGCTTATTGATAAGACGAGGGGTTCCGTCAGCAGCATTGAGGATTGCTTCCGTAGCAGAATCTTCAAAAACGGTCTGTCGGCATCCGGCTCCAGCCAGTTTCTCTGAGATGTAGTCCCGTCCCTCCTCCTTAGAAAGCCCTTCCAGGTTGTAATTCATGACGATTCGCTGGCGGAAGGGTTCATGGATGCTAAGCCGCAGTGTGGCATTGAGCTGAGGCAGACCGGCAAGAAGAACAACGGCTCGATCTCTGGAATCCATCTCAAAGTTAAAGAGAAGTTTTAGGTCATTTAAGATGGCATTGCTGATATAGTTGGCTTCATCAATGATGATAACCGGAGTTTTCCTTTTTTCAAGAGCCAGTCGTGATATCTCACCTTGAATCAGCCGAAAGTTGTCAGGCTTTCGAAACATCGGATCCGCTCCCAGTTCCTGTGCGAGATGACGGTAAAAATCCTGAACGGTCAGAGTGGAGAGGCTTGAGTAAACCACCTTGAACAGGGATGGATTCAAGGTAGAAGCCCAGGCTCTGAGCATAGTTGTTTTCCCTTTTCCGGGACTACCGGTCAAGAGTCCGAAGCCCTTGGTATCTGAAAGATAATTAAGCCGGTAAATCCCCTCCCGATGGGAAAGCGTATCCACAATAATCTCTTTGGAATTTTTTACAAACGGATTGAATTCCAGACCGTAGCGTACGTAATGATCCATTAGTCTTCTCCTCTGCATAAATGTACTTTTTCGCGTTTCACAAATGCGTTTTCCTGCTTGTTAAGAAGTCTGATAGGGGTAAGGCAACCATCCGCTTCTACAATAAAGATGGTTTTCATATCCGGTGAATAACGCAGGCGGATCCGTTGCTTTGCAAACCGGTAATCCACCTCATACTCAACGTGGTCGATGACAATTACGCTGTCAGTGGAAACACGCCGTTCAATCTCTAAAAGAAAGTCCTTTTCGATGGCATCCTCCGGTAAACGCCGGATCCGCTCAGGTTCTGAGAAGAAGCGGTCAGTGGGTGACATACCCTTCAGAGCAGAATGGGAGGTGAGGTTATAAGTGTTTACATAAGCCAAAAGATTTCCTCTAAGTTCATCAAGGGAGTGGAAATCCCGAATATCAAGGGAAGCGAGCCACTGACTCTTCATGGTACGGAACCAGCGTTCTATTTTTGCTTTCCCGGTTGGCGTGTAGGGCTGATTATAATGGATAACCGAACCGATGCGGGCAGCAAGCAGTTCCATCTGCTTATTCTTGTAGGCACTGCCATTGTCAAAATTGAACATCTGTGGGCGCCCACACCTTGCAACAGCTGAACGAATGACAGACATCAGGTTGATAAAGTTATCCTGAAAGAATAGATCGATACCGGTAATCATGCGACTGGCATCATCGATGAGTGCGATGACATAGACGCGTCGCTTCTTGCCGTCAGCGGTTTTCAGATAAGGGCCGACACTGCTATCCCCACACCAGACTTCATTGATATGAGGCCGTTCATAGCGGCGCATGTCCGGATTGGCAGAAGACTTGATTTCCAAAAAGAGCTGATTGATAAAGCGGTTTACGGTGGATTCGGAGACCTCTCCCTTTAAGATACTGCCATTATCATGGAGCTGGCGAAAGATAGCGGAGGCCGACATACGGGGGTATGAGATTTTAAGATGTCGTATCTGCTCTTGCAGGTCAACATCAAGTTTGCGAGTCTTGCCAAGATCCGCTCTGCCAGAAGGAAGAAGGGAATCAAAGCCCCCCTTTCGATAGCGATGATACCAAATGGAGATGGTAGCAGGTGCATAGTGTTTGATAGAACCGTCGGGAGCCACAATGCCCTTTGCAGAAACGGCACGACAAAAAGCACTTGTAGAAGAAAACTCTTCCGGAAGTCCGTTAATAAGTGGTGAGATGGCAGAATAGCGCATTAAAGCAATGCTTTGCATTTTTTCTTGATTCAAAATAGGATCCTCCTTTGTATTTTTCCTCATTATATAAGAAAAAGAGAGAGGTGTCGTGTAAGGCTATGTGGGTGAGAGAAATAAGATATTTGGTGTCGTTTTTATCTGCATAAACTGCCTTTTGAAATGAGAAAAGCAGTGAATGACCAGAGTGGGAGAAAGCAGAGAGACAGGAATTGAGAAAAGCCGCTGCTGCCAAACGGCAAGGTACCGACGAATGATGAAGCGAAGGATATTCTCATCAATGGAGGGAGAGCGTTCCATGATTGCAGTGGAGGGGCGCCTCTGTTCAAAGTTGACAAGTATCTCAATCTGATCGTTTAGAGATATCTGGGAATAGGGAACAAAGGAAGAGAGAAGGAGGGCGTGAGTTTTACCGCAGTGGCTGCACTTGACCCGGCAGATACGGATGTGCTCCGTCTTATCGCCAGATTTGATCCCACGGATATAGTAGGCATGTATAGTAAGTCCACCAGAAAGCTGACAGGTGCAGGTAAGCTGGTGGAATTGAAGAGAAGAAATGGTGTTATCATAAAAATCTTGCGAAGGCGGGTTGTAATTATCGACGAATAGAGTTATCATAAGTGTGTATGTACGATGGCCTCGGTCATGAGTACGGGCTTATGGCAGGAAACCAAACTTTGATCGGGGTGGTTCCTGCCGTGTTTAATAGTGACACTGCTATGATAACAGAAGGTACATGATAAAACAATCTGCTGCATAACTCATCAGATTAATTTATTGTGCACCTTCTTTTAATTTGATTCAAAAACGGGGATTTGGGAACGGATAGAGTGCCGAATAACA
>JBOFYZ010000164.1:0-47798 GCA_051654925.1 Lachnospiraceae bacterium
GTCAGGTCAGGGATTTGCCCTCCGACTTCCTTCAGATTCCACTTCGCAATGGACACCCTTGTCATTGGCTATATCCTTCCCACTACCGGGCGGATTCGAGACTTTCACTCGTTAGAACGTGCGCCCGCCGGGCGCACCTATAAATGAACCAGACTATCCAAAGTCTGGTTCATATTTCTTTGCGCCGAAAAGGAGCTGCACTAATTACTTTAGTGCGACAGCTCCCCTCACTTCTTCTGATCTATGATTTATATAATTTCAGCATTGACTGCCGGCTATTTCCACAGTTTGGCTACCTCACCACCAAGCAGCGGAAGGAAAGCAAACACAACGGCCAGAATGAGTTCCTCCGGTCTTAACGGCACCGTATTAAATACCGGGTTTAGAAACGGCACATATACCGCCAGCAGCATAAATATCAGGGAAAACAGCACACATTTGTTCAGATAGCTGTTTTCAAAAATCTTCATCCGCAGCAGTGCTGTTTTTTCGGAACGTGCGGAATAGGAACGCAGCAGTTCACCTAATACCAGCGTAAAGAAACAGCATGTCATTCCCTCCGCCAGTGCTTCTGCATTAACAGCGCCTGAGAACATGGTTGCCAACGAAGCCTGAGCATGATAGCCAAACAGGAATGATGCCAGAGCACCGGCCGCCAGACAGACACTCTGGATTGCCACGGAGATTCCCATACTTCTGTTGACAATTGATTCCGAGGGGTCGCGCGGCGGGCGGTTCATCACACCATGCTCCGCTTTCTCAAGTCCGAGCGCGAAAGCGGGGAATGCATCGGTGATCAGGTTGATCGCAAGCAGCTGGGTAGCTGCCAGCGGTACCGGCATATGAAAGATCATTGCCAACAGAATAACCAGGATCTCGCCAATATTACAGGAAAGCAGAAATGCCACGACTTTACGGATATTGGCATATATGGTACGTCCTTCTGATACCGCACTGACAATACTGGTAAAGTTGTCATCAGTCAGAATCATGTCAGCCGCTTCCTTCGATACAGCTGTACCGGTGATGCCCATCGCAATACCGATATTGGCATGTTTCAGGGATGGGGCATCATTGACACCGTCACCGGTCATTGCGGCAATGTCACCGTTGCTGCGTACCGCATCTACCAGACGGACTTTATGTTCCGGTGATACCCGGGCAAACACATTGATTGTTTTTACTGCTTCCTGCAGCTGGGCATCAGTCATTTCAGAGATCTCACGGCCTTCCAGAGCACCTGCATCAGATAAGATACCCAGCTTTTCACCAATCGCACTGGCAGTGATCTTGTGGTCACCGGTGATCATCTTCACCCGGATACCGGCCTGCTTGCAGACATCGATTGCTGCCTTTGCTTCTTCTCTTGGCGGGTCAATCATTCCCAGTAAACCGGTAAAAATCAATTCATTTTCTTCCTCAAACTCGGCATGTACTTCCTGCACTGATTTGTAAGCGACACCAATGACACGCAATGCACTTCTGGCAAAATCGCTGTTGGTGGACAGAATAGCCTGACGATGTTCATCTGTCAGTGTCTGAATGCCTTCAGCGGTTTCGATCCGGGTACAACGCATCAGCAGTTCGTCAGGGGCGCCTTTGGTATACATGATAATACCGTCCTGTATTTGGTGGAAGGTACTCATTAACTTACGGTCGGAATCAAATGGGATCTCCTGAACGCGCGGATACTTTTGCTCCCAGGAGGACTTTTCCATTCCGACTTTATAGGCCATGACTACCATCGCACCTTCCGTCGGATCGCCAATTACACTTTCTGTCTGCGGGTCATAGGTCGCATCATTACAGAGCAGGGCACCTTCGACTAAATGGTTCAATTCCGCTCCGGCCGTGTTTTTGTCTGCGGCGGTAATACTGCCGGAGGGACTGTAGCCACTGCCGCTCACATCATACAGCTTGCCGTCAAAATATAATTTTTCAATGGTCATCTTGTTCTGGGTCAGTGTTCCGGTCTTATCAGAACAGATTACTGTGGTACTGCCGAGGGTTTCCACTGCACTCAGCTTTTTGATAATTGCATGAACCTTTACCATTCGCTGCATACCCATTGCCAGTACTACCGTTACTACTACCGTCAGGCCTTCCGGAATTGCCGCTACCGCCAGAGCTACTGCCGTCATGAAAATCTCAAAGAAATCCATTCCCCGCAGCAGTCCGATCGCAAAGATGGCGACGCAGACACCGAGACAGATCATTCCCAGCTGCTTGCCCAGACTGTTCAGCTTCTGCTGCAGCGGAGTGATCTCTTCGGGACTGGCATTCAGCATCCCGGCAATATTCCCCATCTGGGTACTCATACCGGTTTGAGTGACGATTCCGCGGCCCCGGCCATAAGTGATTACCGTTCCCATAAAACCACAGTTGACACGGTCTCCCAGACTGGCATCCTCAGGAAGGATAGCTAAAGAGTCCTTTTCAACAGGAACCGATTCACCGGTCAGGGCAGCTTCATCGACTTTCATATTGTTGGACTCGATCAGACGTACATCTGCCGGAACATAATCACCGGCATCCATAACGACAAGATCACCGACAACAAGGTCACTCGATGCGATCTCCTCAATATTGCCGTCTCTGACCACTTTGGCATGGGGGCTGGCCATCTCCTTCAGCGCTTTCAGCGCGTTGCTGGCCTTATTTTCCTGATATACACCCAGGAAGGTGTTTAATATTACAATTGTTAAGATGATAATCCCATCCAGCGTCTCTCCAAGCATGATCGATATAACCGCAGCAACAATCAGGATGATAACCAGAAAATCCTTTAACTGCTCAAAGATCATCGCCGCAAGACCCTTTTCTTTAGCTCCTTCCAGTCTGTTGGAGCCATGCTGTTCGAGTCGTCTGGCTGCCTCTGCAGATGTTAGTCCCCGGACCGCATCTGTCTCCAGACCGGCCGCAACATCTTCTGCTTTTTCATTATAGAACAGGCTCATATTTGAAATCCTCCTTATATGTTTAAGTAATGTTATGGTCTGCAATGTTTCAGGAGCTCTCCCTGCGGCAGACAAAGAATCTGCTCGGTAAGGACATAAACAATTTCCCTGGTTGGAAGTTTATGCTGAGCAATTCTGCGCAGGCCTGCTTCTAATGTCCATACCGCGTAGTCGCAATACCGGGCTTCGACCACTCCCTGGGCAGTGCCTTCTTCAACCAGCCGGATCATCTGCTCCATCAGGATATCTCTGGTCTTCTGCAGTGGCGCCGCACTCTCGATATCGGTACGATCAAAGTCCGGCAGAACCATCTCACCGTCTCCGGTGAACTGATCGATCAGACTGAAATACAGTTCGATCATATCCGACAGCTTCCGAAAAAAATCCGCCTCTTTGCGTTCTGTCACCGCATGTATCTCTGTCTTAAGTTCTTTGATGACTTCCTCGGTCACGACTTCAACAATCTCATCCTTCGAGCGGAAATAATAATAAAATACACCCTGCGCGACCCCGATATGTTTAACAATATCTGACACTCTCGTCTTCTCAATTCCGTTTTTATCAAATAAATAACGGGCTGCAGTTATAATCTCAGCCCTTCGTTCTTCGGGATCCTTTGATACTCTCGTTTTTGCCATATCTGTATCCTCCTTTTGTTTCTATACACACTATAATATTCCCCGACTGACTATTTGTCAATAGTCAGTCAATTTTATTTTGCAGTTATTGTTTAATGTCTCCTGATTTGGTAAGCTCTATGCATTTTTAGATTGCGAGGGAATTCGAGTGTTCGTACAGGAATCAGCTCCCACCGGGTAACGATCAAAGTTTCACTTGTTTAACCGGAATAATTGTAGTATTGTAAATATTATCATGCAAAATGGAGGAAATTACTATGTCATGGGGAACGTATTATATGTTTTACATTTGTCCACAATGCCAGAAGAAGTACCGCTGGTCTCTGGATGATATGAATGATGCTAAGTTTTCTGAATGTCCGGCCTGCCATATCCCGGGAGACCTGACAGGGGAAACGAAAGATATTAAACAGGGCGAAAATAAATTCAGCGATTATGAATATATTTAACCCTTCAGATCCTCTGGCCCGGTTCGGATTATAAAATATAACAAACAGGCAGCGGACCTATCACAAAATGCGATATGCCCGCTGCCTGTTGATCAATCCGTTATTCACCTTAATCTTTTGCATGCTCTCTTAAAACTTCATAACCGCATTAAAACGATCCTTCCGGTAAGGATCATAATAACCGTCACTGATATCACATCCGTCAAATTCCTCCGGCACAAACAGCAGGTGCTCCTCCCGATGGGAACGGATCGGTAACTCACCGATCAATACAGAGGTCCGGGCAACCCGTTTTAATTCCTCAAGTGCCTTCCAGGCATATTCCTTATTCTCAAAATACAGAAATACTCCATAACAGATCACCTTATCAAAGCTGTTATCTTTAAATGCCAGATCAGCGGCTTCTCCTTCCATGACAGAATTATTCAGGAACTCAATATGTTTCTGCACCAGTGTCGGGGAATAATCAACCCCCACATAATTACAGTCCAGATACTGGGCCAATGCCCCGGCTCCGCAGCCCACCTCAAGCACTTTATCTTCTTTTCTGATATCCAGCCGTCTGGTAATCTCTCTTGCTACCTCTTCCATATTAACGTGAGTCGCTTCATACCCGTCATAGGCCAGCAAATCGGTTACAGTGCTGTCTGCATACCCTTTTCTGGTCCAGATTTCTTTCCAGGTTTCCTTTACATTATTCTTTGATGTTATCATGATGATCCTCCTCTATTTATCTTAAAATATGTTTTAGTGCTTCTATTAACCGGTTATTTTCAGTTCGTGTTTTAACTGCAATACGTATGTAATTGCCATGCATCATCCCATCTTTCTTTGACAGATCCTTGACCAGAATATTATACCGGTTCAGCAGCAATTCAGCGATTTGCTGTGCGCTTGCGCCATCCAGAATTTCGCATACCATAAAGTTTGCCTGAGAAGGAATCACCCGCAGCTGGCGGATCAGTTTCAGTTCTTCGTACATGTATCTCCGCTCCTCCCGGAAGCGAACCAGAGCCTGCCGGTAATCCTTTTCATACTTCTCAAATATCTGCAGAAAATATTCACCGAAAGAATTGATGTTCCAGATTGGCATCTGTGAACGCAGCCGTATCAACAGCTTGCGGTTCCCGCTTGCCAGCAGTCCCAGCCGGAGACCAGGCACACCATATGATTTGGAAATGCTCTTAATCACAACCAGATTCTGATATGTTTCAAGCAGCTCCGGTTCCAGCATGGTTGCCCCAGGCTCATCGGCAAAATCAACAAACGATTCATCCAGAATGAATAATGCATTCTTATCCCGACAGAAACCGGTAAGCAGCTCCACATCACTTTTAGGGATATAATTCCCCGACGGATTATCCGGATTCACCAGCACCAGCGCCTGAATGTCCCGATCCTGATAATAGTTCATCAAATCCGCAGCCTGATAAGTGAAATCCCGGTTTGCCACTTCAAACAACTCCACCTGTGCCGCCCGGTTCCGATACTCCTCAAAAGAAGGAGACAGCACTCCGACCTTCCCATCCACCCCGGCCATCAGCACACTGATCAGTTCCGATGCACCGTTTCCGACCAGCACCTGTTCCGGTCTGAGTCCCAGAGATTTCGCCGCCAGCAGATTATTCACCTCCAGTCCCGAAGGATAACTGATCAGCAGCTGTTCGAAATTCGCCTTTATCTCTCCCATCAGGCGTTCATTCGGAAAATATGGATTAACCAGATAACAGAAATCCAGCAGGCTCGGGTATCTCCAATACCCCCCATATCGCCGGGACAGTTTTTCCAGGCGGCTTTGCGAATCCGTAAAGATAGATTCTGCAATGTCCAGATCCTGCTCATCATCAATCTCATACCAGAATCCCTCGTTCAGTTCCAGGGCCTTGAGCCCATGATCATCCAGCAGTGAGATTACCTTCAGCACCTGTTCATAATACTCATTATTGCCCAGCGCCTTGCTGTAAGCCTCTAAAAACGGCACATAATGAGTGGTCAAAAATTCTTTGCTGAACTTATAAATATTAATCGTCTTATGATATTTCTTAATATCCTCAAACCGAAAATCCTTACGCGTAAGAAAATTAGTGATATTACGTTGTTCATCCATTACTACTACCGTGCCATCCATCCAGCTTTCAAACCGCGCAACCAATGCCAGATTTGGATAAGGATCAGACATCAGCTGCTGCAGCAGCTCCTGCTCAAAAATCAAATCAGATTCCAGAAGAATCGTATCATCCCGCATCAGATGCTCCTTGGCAAGATACAGCGAGTAAATATTATTGGTCGTTTCATAAACCGGATTCTCAACAAATTCAATCGGTGTTTCAATTCCCAAAGTACCAATAAACTCCTTCAGGCCCGCACTCTGATGTCCAACAACAAGAACAATCCGTTCAAGCCGACACACTTCAATCTGCTTCAGCATCCGTTCAATCATCGGAACATTATTCACTTTGACCATACATTTAGCCTGTGTAGACGTCAAATTCTTCAAACGCCGTCCCATCCCCGCTGCTAAAATTATTGCCTGCATCCAATACCTCCATTTTTATCATGTTCAATTTTTGCTATTTTTCCAAATATTTGAACATAATGATATCACTTTCCTTTCTGGAAGTCAATGGAAATTTTTTAAATTCCACAAAAAATTCAAAACAAAAACCCCATCAAATTCGACGGGGTCAAAAGTCTATCCTATTTTTTGTGTTTTGTTTTTAGTTTTTCATCCAAAGGGAGCCATAAAAGTTGCCGGGCTGTCGCGCTGGAAAAAGCCTGTGGGCTCTGGCGGTGGTGGTACCAGTCCGTATTTCCAGCCTTTGCAGGACTGTTAACGTATCTTAGAGCAGAGCAATGACGCGTTAATGCCAGAAACGGCCAATGTCTGAGTGTAACGAGTTTTGGCGTTTCTGGCATTGCATTTAGCGTCATTGATCTGCTCTTAGATACGTTTACAGTCCGAAACCGATGGAAATACGGACTGGTATCACCACCGCCAGAGCCCACAGGCTTTTTCCAGCGCGACAGCCCTTTTGCGCCATCTTATGCTCCCCCCCACTACTTCAATCGCTTCGGATCAAACACCCGATAATACTGATAAAGATCCAGCAAATGAAACCAGCCATAGCTTTCACTTTCCCGCCAGTCAGTCCAGTCACTCCACAATCCATTTTTATCGCAATAACCAATCAGGTGGATAATCGGTACCTGTTCTTTCAGTTCTTCCAGGAAACTCTGATAACCGTTAAGAGGAAGATTGGCAGCTTTCAAAACCTGGTTGGCTAAATAGAGTACACTGTAATCCCCTTGCTGCCCGAGACTATTGTCATAGTTTGTCCAGATCAGGTAAGGGGTGGCGTATTGCTGCAGATAGGATTCTACTGGTGTAGCTGATGTATTATTTTTGTACAAACCTTCGTAGAACTGAGTCTCGATCCCCGGCTGGTGATCACCAAACATCATGATCAGGGTTGGCTGATCAGAATCTTTATAGTATTCAATCAAATATTCAAGAGCGTTGTCACTTTCACGGATTAGAGAAAGATATTGTTCGGCCTCGGGGTAGTTTTCGTATTCGGTCAGATGGACTTGTGACTCGTAATCGAGAGTGTAGCCGCCATGATTCTGCATGGTGACAAGAAAGAAGAACTGCCGGGTCTGGCCGTCATCTTCTTCGGTCATCTGAATGATTTTTTCATAGCAGCCCTGATCGCTGACATATCCCCGAATCCTGGGGGAATCCAGAAAATACTCTTCATCGAGGAACTGGTCAAAGCCCAGGCTGTTAAATGCTTCAATCCGATTCCAGTTGCCTGCGGGATAAGGGTGCATAGCAATCGTCTCATATCCTTCATCTTTGACGGAATCAACAATCGACCAGGTGTGGTCTTTCATATACAGCTGGAACGGAACACTTCCGATGGGGACAAATGCCATGGAATTGCCGGTCAGGAATTCGTATTCAGAATTGCTGGTCATTGACCCGAATACCGGTACATAGACATATCCTTTGATGCAGTTTTCATCAAGCGAGTTGTAATACGCAAAGCTGGGCTGATCGGTTTGGAACTCTGAGATGATATTCAGGTCTGACCAGCTTTCGTTCATAATGCAGATAATATTAACGGGACTCTCTCCGGCTGCCTCCTGCCCTTCCAGCTCCTGATACATTTGTCTGACTGTATCGGAATGATAGCCTTCGGGTAGTTTTGCATGCAAATAACCTAGCATTCTTACTGTGCTAAGAAGATATCCGTTCTGTTCATAGCTTTCGATCGGATCCCACATGCTGACACCGATCGATCGGGCAGGAACTACCACGGTAAAAAAGCAGCTGATCCAGCCAATTGTCCAGGCCAGTCCTGCCGCCAGGACAGGGAGCCGTTTTTTGCCTCTGGGCAGTTTTACCCGGAACATCCAGACTCCAATACTCCAGGCCAGCATCAGCAGTACAGCCTGAATCATTTTCTGCGGCATCACATAACTGTAATTATCTGCTACTGTCGCGGCGGTCTGCCAGGCCAGAATATCGGACGGCATAATCGGACGAGCCCTGAAATCTGACACAAAATATTCAGCTGCTGCCCATATCGTAAATATGACGTTCAGTGATAAATATGCTGTTCTCATATGATTCGTAATCACCAGAAACAGCACATAGGCCGTATAGTAAAACAAGATATTCCAGACAATATACTCACCGCGGATTTCCGATAGATTCCCGGTAATCCACTCAAAAATAACATAACAAAATGCCGGAGTGGCAATCAGGAAAAAATACGGCAGCACTATTTTGAACAGTTTGTCTTTCACGAGGTTTCTCTCTTCTATTTTCTATTTGATCTGCTTCTTCTGCTGATCAGTATATTCTCTCGATTAATTGTACCCAGATTACGAAATTGTATCATAGATTTTTATAAGTATCAACCCAAAAAGCCCCAGCAGTTCCCATTCCAGTGTCAAATGTTACCATCGATTTGTAATTTCCGGTGTTCTCTATTTAAATACCCCTGCCTTTATGATATACTGTTGTTAGTTTTAACTAACCAAAGTTTACAAGGAGGATCTGGTATGCAGGAAAAAATCAATGTAGCAATTAAAGGGATACAGGCAACCATGTTAATTCCACTGCGCGGGCGCGCCATCATGTCCGGTCGTTTCCCTGACCTGTATCATAACGAAAATGACATTAATATTGTTAATAAATTGAATTTTGATTTTACACTTATGGACAGTGCTTTAGGTGAATATGGAAACCTTTGTTATATCGCGAGAGCGCTCGCCGTAGAAAAAGCAGTCAGTAACTTCATTGAAACGCACCCCGAGGCTGCACTTGTCAATATCGGAGCCGGGCTTGATACAACCTTTTCCAAGATAGATAATGGTCGGATCACTTGGTATGACCTTGACTTACCTGATTCGATGCAGTTTAGAAATGCTTTGGTTGACCGGCCGGAGCGCACCCACTGTATTGCCAAATCAGTCTTTGATTACAGCTGGTTTGATGATATCTCATATGACCCAGGTAAGGGACTGATGCTGATTGCTGCCGGTGTTTTTCACTTTCTGCCGGAAGATCAGATAAAGGAATTGCTGATTCAGGTATCCACCCGTTTCCCCGGAACAGAATTATTTTTTGATATTAATTCTACTCTGGGAAGTGAATATTCCAATCAAAGCATGAAAGCATCCGGCCAGAATGCTACTTTGATCTTTTCAGTCGATGAGGAAAGCAAACTCGAAGAATGGTCGGATCAGATCAAACTGCTTCAGCGCGCTCCCTACTTTGCTGATATCGAACGCTATGACGAACTGGAAGAGATGACAAAAAAATATATGGAGATGGCTGATACAAATGGGATGTGTAAATTCCTGCATTATCGTCTGGGAAATGAAACAGATCTGCAGCCTGATCAGGGTAATCCGGTCACTCTGCCGGAAATGATGAATGCCAGAGAACAGCGTCAGATGCTTCAGCAGAAGATGATTGCCGATTACCAACTGCCGTTGATTTCATTTACCCTGAATATTGCCGGCCCTGTGAAGGTCTTTCCGTTGTCAGTGAACGCTTATGAAGAAGGTATACGCCTGATTCGCAGGGGCTGTGCTGATTGGAAGCTCTCCATCGTTCACCTGGAGGAAGTAAAAGAAAAGACCGGATATGAGGCATTGTTTTCTGTTGATGCTGATCCGCTTAAAATCAAGCAGATGACAATTTCGCTGGAGACTGCTTCCAACCTGGGAAGGTTGTTTGATATGGATGTCATTCAGTTAAATGGTGAGAAGCTCTCCCGTTGGGACTCTGATGCTCCCGGACGGCGATGCCTGATCTGTGATCAGGAAGTATTTGTCTGCAGCCGTTCACGGGCACATGATGTATCAGAATTATTTCAGAGGACTTGTGAGATTATTGAGGAATATTTTGCTTGTCGTGAATAGTCGCGGCGACTCCGATCTTTCGGCAAGAAAAGGCGATATGCAATCCTTCTGCGGGACGCATATCGCCTTTTCTATTTTTTCCTGACCGGATAACATACTTCTGTTACATATTCATCCGGGTTCTGTGTCTCACCAGGACTAACATGATAGATATTAAATGACAAACCGTCAAATTCATAACCATTGTCATGAATCCAGTTTGCTACGGCTTCATTCACCGGGCTGATCTGATGGTAGCTGCCCTTAAAGGTGGCACTGGCAATCTGTACCGGAGGAACCGTCTTAAACTGTACATGTTCTGTATCCGGGTATTCACCGGCTACCGATTGCTGTATCTCCACATCCACATCTTTTTCTTTGAATTCACCGTCGTGAAAGACAGCCATCGCATAGCAGGGGCTGCTTCCCTGCAGATTCATATGCGCAGTTTCTTCCATAAGAATCTGCCACAGCATCCCTTCCATTTCATAACCTGGTATGATCTGTCTTACACTCGCTACATAACGCGTCGGCAAAGTTTTTAATCGTACGTCGTATCCCATAATATTACCATCCTTTCTTAACCATTGAATTGTACTGTCAAGAAGGTGAAGCCGCTCTTTGATCTCCTGTTCCTGCTCCTGAAGTTCACGCATTTTGATGACCAGGAACTGTTCCAGCTCATCTGCATCGGTGAACTTATCCACGATTTCTTTGATCACAGTAAGTCCAAAACCCATATTCCGCAGAACCTGAATCCGTCCTGCCGGAAGCAGCTGGTCCTCGCCATAATACCGGTATCCTGTTAATGTATCGATCTTAACCGGTTTGAGCAGTCCAATCTCATCATAATGACGCAGCATCCTGATACTGATTCTTGACAACTTGGAAAAATTCCCAATTTTTAACATGTAAACCACCTTCCACATATGTGTATTCCTGAGCTCACTATTACCATAAACCATCACACACTGTGAGAGTCAAGAGATAATTTTAAAATTTTATTGCTTTGCCAAATTCTATCACACTTTTCTTACCATATTCAACTCATTATTGACACCTTTGGAAAAGACGATCTGGTGCAAATCAATAATTCCATTATGAAATGTGGCTGCGCAGGAGGCCAGATACAGCTCCCACATTCTGGTGAAATCTGCTCCGTAGTGTTCCTCAATAATATCCTTCCGGCTCAGAAAATTCTGCCGCCAGCATAACAGGGTTTTTGTATAATGCCGCCGCAGACTCTCCACATCAAGCGTATAAAAACGATAATCAGACAGCAGCCCGATAATTTCCCGCAGACTGGGAATCGTTCCGCCCGGAAAAATGTATTTTTTCATCCATGGGTCACCAGGATATTCTTCCAGCGCACTGATATAGTGAAGCAGCCCCACACCGCCCGGCTTAAGAACCGCATCAATACTGGATAAAAAAGCGGCGTAATTACCTCTGCCGACATGCTCCATCATCCCGACACTGACAACACGGTCAAATTCCATACTGCTTTTTGGCAGATCCCGGTAATCCATCTTTTTCACTTTCAGCCTGCCGCCAAGATTTTCGTCTTTAATATCCTGGGAAAACTGGCTGTACTGCTCTTCACTCAGAGTGATCCCTATGCCTTTAACACCATAATGCTGGACTGCCCGTTTCAGCAAAAACCCCCAGCCGCAGCCAATATCCAGCAGCGTCATGCCTGGCTTCAGCTGCAATTTGTTCAAAATATGATCCACCTTTTGAACTTGTGCCTCAAACAATGAATCATAATCATGCTTGAAATAGCCACAGGAATAACTCATCGTTTCATCCAGCCAGAGACGGTAAAATTCATTGCCCATATCATAATGAGCGGTTACTTCCTTCTTCTGGTTCCCTTTTGTTTTTGGTGTATACAAAAGACTGCGCAACGCAAGCCGGTTAGTCTTAAAATTGTCCATCCCAGCCAGAAAGCAGTCCAGCACTTCATACAGATCACGGTCTAATTCAATATCTCCGCGCATATAGGCTTCCCCCAGCGCCAGAGAGGTGCTTTTTAACAAGTCTGATTTCGGAATATTTTTCTTTACCGTCACTTTGAATTGAGCCGGGCCGATTCCAACGGCATGAAATTCTTCTGCGGTTTCCAGTTCAAATGCTACCGGGGTAATGTTCTTTAAGTATTGAGCAATGTAGTTCATGAGCTATCCTTTCTGTTCATAACAGGTCTTCTATCATTAATTATAACTGTTCAGGACGGCTATCTCCTTGAATGTCTAACGCCATTCAAGAAGCATCGGATATTCATCCGATGTGAAATTGCATACAAAAACAGCTTTACAAGCAAGCTTGACAGCTGTTTTTGTATGCAATTTCCCGCCGTCCTGAACTGTTACCATTAATTATTGCCTGTTTATCCGGATACATACCCCTTCAGACGGCTCTGTCATGAATTATCCGCTGTTCCTAATACCGCAATTAAAGTCAACAATTCCTGCTGCCAACGTGTTATAATCACAACTTATAAGGACGGTGATTATCATGAAACAACCATTTTTTGAACCGTATATCAGTTATATTGAGCAACACTTGTTTCTCGAACTGTCACTGGAAGAATGCGCCAAAGCCGCCGGCTATTCCCCCTATCATTACTGTCGGGTATTCAATGCGGCGGTGGGCATGACTGTGAAAGAATATATTCGCAGACGGCGGGTATCCGAGGCAGCCAAAATGATTAATGAAACCTCTCTTTCATTAAAAGAAATCGCGTATCACTGCGGTTTTAATTCTCAGGAAAATTTCATCCGGGTATTTCGGTCGGTGTTCGGGATTACTCCAAATAAATACCGCAGTACCCGTTATTCCCTGCATTTGCTGGAACCTGAGACACTATCTGTAAAAAACTTTCGCGAGCTGGATTATTCAGGTTTTAAAGAACCTGATATTGTGACCCTGCCATCTTTTCAAGTTGCCGGAAAACGCAACACCACGACCTTTGAAAGAGAACAGCACTTTCAGGATGTTCCGCTTTTCTGGAACCGTTTTTATGCAGAACATATTTATGAAAAATCAGGATATGACCGAACCCGGCCACGGATCGACTATGGAGTAACGATCCTCGAAGACTTTAATACGAACCTGTTTGAAGAAAACAACCAGCGCAAAGGACTGGACTTTGATTATCTGACCGGAACTAAAATAATTGACTCAGGCGCCGCTGATTCAGATATGGATATCATTACAATTCCCTCAGGCCTTTATGCCGTATTTCACCACAAACCGGCCGATGATTACAATCTGATCCAGAATCTGATTGATACCTGGCGCTATATTGACTACTTCTGGCTTCCCGGCTCATCTTATGAGCATTCCGGCAGCTGTGAATTCAATGAATATGATCCGGCGCTGAACCGGCTTAGTAAATCAATCTATATTCCATTAAAACCAAAATACACAGAACAAGGAGGTGACGGCCATGAAAGGAACTGAATTATTTATAAAAGCATTGATAAAAGAAAAAACAGATACACTCTTTGCCTATCCCGGATCAGCAGTTATTACACTATTTGATGCACTTTACAAAGAAAAAGATATCCGGATGATTCTTGGCCGCCATGAGCAGGCTCTGGTACATGCTGCCGATGGGTATGCACGTTCGACCGGAAAAACCGGTGTATGCCTGGTTACCAGCGGACCCGGTGCCACTAACATTGTAACAGGAATTGCAACTGCTAATTATGACAGTGTCCCGCTCGTCTGCTTCTGTGGACAGGTCCGCCGGGATCTGATCGGCAACGATGCCTTTCAGGAAGTAGATATTGTCGGAATTACCAGAGGAATCACCAAGCACAGCTTTATGGTGACCGACCGACGCCAGCTCGGCCGGGCTATCCGGGAAGCCTTTTTCATTGCCGGTTCCGGCCGGCCCGGGCCGGTGGTAGTTGATCTCCCGGTTGATATGCTGAATGAATCCGGCAGCGATGATTATCCGGAAGATGTTTTCATCCGGAGCTACCGGCCATCGGCCGAACCGCATATCGGCCAGGTCAAACGAGCTGCCGCACTGCTTGTAAAAGCAGAAAAGCCACTGTTTCTGGCCGGCGGCGGCATACATATCTCCCAATGCCAGCAAGCGTTTACCAAACTGGCAGAACAGACCGGTATTCCGGTTATCTCATCGATTATGGGCCGGGGAGCAATCGCAACAACTCACCCGCTGTACATCGGCAATCTTGGCATGCATGGATGTTTTGCCGCCAACCGGGCCGTCATGGAATGCGATGTGCTATGCTCCATCGGTTCACGTTTCAATGACCGGATTACCGGTAAAACCGATGAATTCGCTCCCAATGCCCAGATTATCCATATTGATATTGATACGGCATCTATCTCACGTAATATCAAAGTTGATATTCCCATTGTTGCTGATGCCCGCCGTGCTGTTGCTGAATTAATCCGCTATACCGGCCCCAGTCATACCGGCCCCTGGCTGGATGAGATCCGTGCGTGGCAGGCTCAAGCCTCCCACACCGCAGCTCCCGGGACCAGCCTTACCCCCGCCGCTGTGATCCGGCATCTTAACCGTACCTGCACAGACAGCATTTTCGTCACTGACGTTGGCCAGCATCAGATGTGGACCGCCCAATATATCGAACTGGATGAACACAGAAAACTGCTGACTTCCGGCGGCCTCGGCACCATGGGATACGGCCTGCCCGCGGCCCTCGGCGCCCAACTGGCCAACCCTGGCCGCAATGTCATCTGCATCAGCGGTGACGGCGGTATCCAGATGAATATCCAGGAGCTGGCCACCGCAGTACTGGAAGAACTCCCCGTTATTATCATAATCATGAACAACAGCTATCTGGGGATGGTCCGCCAGTGGCAGCAACTGATGTACGACAGACACTATGCCGGAACTGACCTGAAGTCAGGAAACCGCGGGCAGCACAAACCGGATCAGTACGTCCCTGATTTTATCCGCCTTGCCGCCAGTTACAATGCACCCGGATTCCGGGTGTCCACTCCGGAGCAGCTTCACTGCGCACTTCAATCCGCCCTGGCAGAAAAGCACCGCCCCACTGTGATCGAATGCATCATCGACAGTGAAGCGCTCGTATTACCCATGGTAAAAGCAGGATGTTCCCTTAACGAAATGATTATAGGTGATGAACAATGAAAAAAAGATGGCTTAGTTTATACGTAGATAATGATGTTGGTATCCTGGCCCGTATCTCTGGCCTGTTTGCCGGAAAAAACTACAATCTGGATAGTCTGACGGTCGGTACCACCAGGGATACCACCGTATCCCGGATGACAATCAGCCTCACCGGCAGTGATGCCTTGTTTGAGCAGATCAAAAAACAATTAAACCGATGTGTCGGAATCATCAAAGTAATCGACCTTACCACTTCTGATATCGAAATAAAAGAACTCCTTTTTATCAGAATTTCTGGATGCACCGCCGAAGAGATCAGCGAGATAACCGTCATTGCCGATAAATCGGGGGCCCGATTGCGGCACTGTAATCAACAGGATATCTTGCTGGAACTGTCGGCCTCATGTGATATCATTGATACCTTGATAGCATCTTTGAATGAATATGATAATATCGAAATTGTCCGCAGCGGAGCCGTCGCAATCGAATACTGACCGACTTTATAGATGCTGGAGTTCTTGGTATAATCGCCCGACTGGCAGTCCTACTACGTTATTGTAATCTCCTTTTATTCCTTTGATATGGGCGGCAAACTGACCCTGGATTCCGTAGGCTCCGGCTTTGTCCATTGGGTCTCCGGTTTCCACGTAGTTCTTAATCTGAGCCTTGGTCATTGGATATACTTCTACCTCTGTCTTTTCTGCGAATGTGATGTGGTTTCCTGTTTGGCAGTTGATTATGGTTACTCCGGTATATACCTGATGGTTTCTTCCCTGCAGCATGTTCAGCATAAAGACAGCTTGTTCATGATCGGCAGGTTTTCCGAGAATCTGGTCATCAATAGCTACCACGGTATCGGCACCGATTATCACGGCATCATGGTTGTGATATTGTGCTGCGATATCTGCCGCTTTCTGCTCGGATAGTTCTTTTACTACTGCTTCGGGATGGGTGCTGGTGATGACTTCTTCTACATGACTGGGAATGATCTTCGGCTCCAGGCCAATCTGATATAATAGTTCTTTACGGCGTGGTGATGCTGATGCCAGAATGATGTTTGGTGTCATTGTGTGTCCCTTTCTCTGTGATAACCAGATCCATATAGATATCATGCGGCTGGATCGGTATATCTATTCTGATAAGTTTTGCCCGGCAGATAACTGCTTTTACTGCGTTGACCTGACTCAGATAACGGTCGTAAAAGCCGCCGCCATATCCTAAGCGCCTGCCATCGGGGCTGCAGGACAGGCATGGCACCAGGACAAAATCAATTTCTTCTGGTCTTATTATAGGCGCCTCCGGGGAGGGTTCCTGAATGCCGTAATGACCTGGCAGTAAATCATTCATGCTCTTGATCTCACGTACTTCCATTACTCCTTTTCCGGTGCATAATGGTACTCCGGTGCGCTTTTTGTTTGCCCAGGCATGTTCAAAAACCGGGAGGGTGGTGATTTCTTCGGCGGTGCTGACAAAACAAAATATCGTATTTGCTCGCTGGTAAGCCTCCAGTTCCAGTATATGAGCAGCAATTGCCTGATCCGCCGCCTTACAATATGCATCGGGCAACAGACCGCGCTGTTTGATTAGCTCCTGACGTAGTTGTTTTTTGTTATTTGTTATTGTCATAAGTTCTGCTCCTGGTTCAGTGGAAAATGGCAGAATACCTGCCGGTCTCCGATCATTTCTGCGGCTGGTCTGACCTGACTGCAGATTTCCCTGGCATGTGGACACCTGGTATGGAAGCGGCACCCGGACGGAGGATTGACCGGACTGGGGAGTTCTCCTGCCAGGAATCCTTTATCCTGGAATCGCAGCCTTGGATCAGCTTTGGGAATGGCATCCAGCAGCAGTCTGGTATAAGGGTGGAATGGCTTTTCATATAACTGACCGGTGTCCCCGATCTCACAGATGGCGCCCAGGAACATCACACAAACGCGGTCGGCGATAAACTTCACAACGCTCAGGTCATGGGATATAAATAAATATGTCAGCTGATATTCCTCCTGCAAATCCTTCAGCAGGTTCAATACCTGAGACTGAATTGATACATCCAGTGCCGATACCGGCTCATCACAGATAATCAGTTTGGGATTCAGGGCGATGGCACGGGCTATTCCGATTCGCTGCCGCTGTCCGCCTGAAAATTGATGAGGATAACGGTTGTAAAATTCCTCGGGAATACCAACCTTCTTCATTAGCTCTTTTACAGCTTTTTCAATTTTGTTCTTGTCCTTCATGCCATAGGTTGTCAGCGGCTCTGCGATGATCTGTCTGACACTCATCCGCGGATTTAAGGATGCGTAAGGATCCTGAAAGATGATCTGCATCTGCCGGCGGCGTTTGGCAAATTCCTGTTCATTCATACCGACAATATTATTACCTTCAAAAAGCACTTCACCGGATGTTGCTTCGATCAGACGGATCAGCACACGGCCCAATGTACTTTTGCCGCATCCTGATTCTCCTACCAGTGCCAGCGTTTCGCCTTCATAGATGGTCAGATCCACATCCGATACGGCATGTACAACCTGCGGTTTTTTCTTTGTCCCGCCAACCGGAAACTCCTTAACCAGATGTCTTGCCTGCAATAATATGTTTTTATTTTTCATCTGTCCGTACCTCACTTTCATACTGGAAGCACCGGACACCATGACCAGGCTCGGTCTGATACAGACCGGGCTTTTCATGACGGCAGCGTTCTTTAGCCTGCTCACAGCGGGTACAGAAATTGCAGCCATCCGGCAGATGCAGCAGATTCGGTACCACACCCTCAATGGTATACAGGCGCTTTGCCTGCTCATCCAGTTTGGGGATCGATTTCAGCAGTCCCTGGGTGTAAGGGTGGCCGGTTTTCTCAAATAGAGTAAACGTATCAGCCTGCTCCATCACCTTTCCGGCATACATAACATAGACATAATCACAGACTTCCGCCACCACGCCCATATTATGGGTAATCAGAATAATAGAAGTCCCCTGCTCACGGCACAGCTTTTTCATCAGATGGAGAATCTGGGCTTCGATTGTGACATCCAGTGCCGTAGTTGGTTCATCAGCAATCATAACTTTAGGATTGCATACCATCGCCATGCCGATCATCACCCGCTGGCGCAGGCCGCCGGACAACTGGTGAGGGTAAGAGTTGTAGCGTTTTTCCGGCTCTGAGATCCCAACCTCGCGAAAGATTTCGATTACCCGCTGCTTCGCTTCTTCCCGGCTCATCTTCTGGTGCAGCAGGATCGCCTCTCCGACCTGCTTTCCGACCGGATACACAGGATTTAAGGAGGTCATCGGTTCCTGAAAGATCATCGAGATCTCATTCCCCCTGACTTTAGCCAGTTCTTTGGGTTTTAAACCGGTGATATCCCTGCCATTGAGTAAAATGGTTCCGCCGACGATCTTTCCCGGATGGCGAAGCAGCCCCATGACCGACATCGCAGTCATGCTTTTGCCGCACCCTGACTCTCCGACAATCCCAATGATTTTCCCGGCCGGAACCTGAATGCTGACCCCATCTACAGCCGGAACCTCTCCTTTAGCCGTAAAGAAATGGGACTTCAGATCCTGAATATCCAATACGATTGATTCACCCATAAGTCCATCCTCCTTACTGCTCTTTTAAATATGGATCCAGCACATCACGCAAGCCATCACCCAAGAAATTAAAGGCCATTACAATAATCATAATCGCCACACTCGGAGCAATCGACAGCCACGGTTCGCTGAACAGATATTTTTTGCCGCGTACTACCATCAGACCCCAGCTTGCTGACGGCGGCTGGGCACCGACTCCTAAAAAGCTCAGGGAGGATTCTGATAATATTGCAGCCGGAATATTTAAAGTGAATAATACAATCAGTGACGGCAGACAGTTCGGCAGGATATGCCGGAACAAGATCATCCGGCTCTTTACACCGATGGACTTTGCCGCCTCTACATATTCTTTCTCTTTCAGAGATAACGTCTGGGAACGCACCACCCGGGCCGTACTCGCCCAGTTAACCAGACTCAGTGCAATAAATATATTGATCAGTCCGCCGCCCATGGTATACATTACGACCATCGCCAGCAGCAGGGACGGAAATGCCAGCATAATATCCGCCAGCCGCATAATAACAAAATCCACCCGACCGCCATAATAACCGGCACACAGCCCCAGAACCGTTCCTATCGTCATCGAGATCAGCGTCGGAACCAGTCCGATTGTCAGGGAAATCCTGGCCCCATAAATAATGCGGCTCAGCACATCACGCCCCAACTCATCCGTCCCCAGCCAGTGAGCCATACTCGGAACCTGCAGCCGGTCGGCCAGATTCTGCTTCAGATGGTCATACGGTGCTACCAGCGGCGCAAAAACTGCCGCCAGGATAATCACGACAATCAAAACCGCGGAAAATGCCGCCAGCTTATTCTGACGCATCAGGATCCTGATCTTGTCCACCCAGGTATCAGACTCGCCAATCTGGGAAATATCCGCCTGTTGATTTAATTCAGCCATTGCTTATTCCCCCTCTCTGATCCTTGGATCTAATACATTGTAAAGTAAGTCAGCAACCAGATTGCCGAGAATAATCAGAACCGTCGTAAACAGCACCGTCCCCTGCAGCAGCGGCATATCACGAGTCTCGATTGCATTAACAGCCAGCCGCCCGATCCCTGGGATTCCAAAAACACTTTCAGTTAATACAGCCCCCGATAACATGCTGGAAATCTGCAGCGCCATCATGGTTACGACCGGCAGCATAGCATTCTTTAAGGCATGACTGATAATCACCTGATATTCCCGTAGCCCTTTGGCCCTGGCCGTACGGATAAAATCATTTTGCATAATTTCAACCAGATTGGAACGGGTCATCCGGGCAATACTCCCGGCAGAATTCCAGCCCAGAACAATGGCCGGAAGCACCATCGCCTTCATCGAATCAAAGCCGGATACAGGAAACCATTTAAATTTAAATGCAAATATATACTGAAGCACCAGCGCGGTCATAAATACCGGCATCGAAACTCCCATCAGGGCTCCTGCCATAAACAGCCGGTCCAGCAGTTTATTCTGGCGGATCGCAGCAATAATGCCCGCGGTAATACCAATAATCCAGGCTACCACAGCCGCACATACAGACAGCTTAACCGTGTTGGGGAAGGCATCCATAATAATACCTGTGACATTCCGGTTCAGGCGGTAAGAAGTCCCGAAATCCCCATGCAGTGCATTCCAGATATATTTAAAAAACTGGACATACATCGGCTGGTCAAGTCCCATCTCCTTGCTCACCTTCTCGATCACTGCCATATTGACATGCTCCCCCATCATGGTAGTAACCGGATCACCCGGTACAATACGGAGCATGACGAAAATTATTAATACCACACCGACCAGAACCGGAATAGAAATCAAAATTCGTTTCAGCACTTTTCTTAACACGGAAAAGCCCCCCTTTATTATTAGATGGTAACACCATGCTCAATGTCGCACAAAAGACGTGCTCGTTTCCCATATGTGCCTGATCGCTAAGTACTCAATGCAAAAATGCCGCATCTGAATTATTCTGCGGCATTTTCTTCTTAGTTGCTGTAATGGTTATTCGGTCAGCGAGACACCATAGTAGAGCTGATCACTGACACCGCTCCATACCGGCTGATAATTCTGTACCCGTTTACTGACTGCAAATAAATGAGTTCTGGAATACATCGGGGCCCATGCCGCATCTTCATGAATCAGCTTTTCTTCCAGTGCATTATACTCTGCAATTCTATCCGCAACATTGACAATTCCGCGGGCAGCGGCTACACGTTCCATAACTGCAGTATCTGCATAGTTGATTGAACGCAGCTTTGATTTTTCTTCATTGCCGAAGAAGGTATAGATAAAGTTGTCCGGATCATTGAAATCAGCGGTCCAGGTCGCCAGGAACGAACCGAGCTGTCCGGATTTTCTGGTCTCAAGCCAGGTTGATTCATCGTAGTTCTTGATCTCAGCGTTGATACCGACTTCCGCCAGCTGATCCTTGATAATCTCCAGTGCCATAGTCACCGTATCAGAAGCCGAGGAATCCGCTGCCAGTTCCATCGTAAAGCCATCGGCGTATCCGGCCTCTGCCAGCAATGCCCGGGCCGCTTCCGGATCATAAGAGATCTCAGTCTGGTTCGGATTAAAACCAATCAGCCCATGTGGAAAGATCCCATACTCGACCTGACCCCGGCCGCCGTACAGCGCATCCAGGATCACCTGCTTGTCTATTGCCATCTGTACTGCTTTACGCACATTAACATCACCAAACGGCTCATTATTATGATTCATCGTCAGATAGGTAATACCTACACGTGGGGTACTGACAATCTGATCGGGATAAGTCTCAGTAAAACGATCCATGGCATCTGCCACATAATCCAGATCGAGGATATCCAGTTCGCCGTTTTCAAACATCATCGTCTGGGTCTCGGTATCAGGAATAATCTTAATTATCACACCCGGAAGTTCGGATGCACCTTTCCAGTACTCCTCATTCCGGCTAAGCACCAGTTGGTTATTCAGCGTCCAGGAAGTAAAGCGAAACGGACCTGTCCCTACTGTTACCGAAGGATCCAGACCAAACTGATCGCCTGCTGCCGCCGTTGCCTCACTGTCGTAGATCGAAACACCCGGAGAAGAAATACATGCCAGGAAAGCCGCATATGGCTCCTTTAATGTCATCTTCACGGTATATTCATCAATCACCTCCAGGCCCTCCAGCGTATCGGCACTGCCGGCCAGCAGTTCGTCCGCACCTTTCACCTGGTCAATAAACTCTGCGTTGATTGCCCCCGGCTCGGTCAGCATGCGGTGAAAGGTATATTCAACATCCTCCGCGGTAAATGCATTGCCATTGTGGAATGTTACATCTTCACGTAAATGGAAGGTATATTCCAGTCCGTCATCAGAAATATCCCAGTTCTGAGCCAGACTTGGTGCAATCCGGGAAGTCCCGTCTGCATCCACTTCAATATCAACCAGCCGGTCAAAAATGTTCATTGGAATCTGGTAATCTTTTGATGTCTTCTGGACATCGGCAGTCTGGATATCCGCTACCAGTACACTGACCAGATAGCTGGAAGTATCAACGGTTTCCCCTTGGGATACATCGGCTGCTGCTTCACTGCCTACTGCTGCACTGCTGTCAGCTGCCGGATCACTGCTGCCGCTGCCGCCGCATCCGGTCATCATAAGGCTTGCCGCCAGAGCTGCCGCAAACATCAGATTTCTTGTCTTTCTCATAATACTGTTCCTCCCTTTTTATTATAAAGAATGTGCCGAGGTACATTCTCGCTCCGAAGCGCGGTTGCTTCAGCAACCAACTTCCTCAACGCGCAGTGCACATCCACAGCGGAACGCTTTTATGTAACAGAGCAATTTCCTCACATAAAATAAGGAAAAGGGTGCACTTCCTATGGAATGCCCCTTTACACCTATCAAGCTTTTTCCGCTTAATGCTTAAATAATAACACAATATATACAGTTTTTCAACTATTTTCTCATAATTCCTGCTGCCAGATCTCCAGCCATTCGAGGCACTGTTCATGCCAGACTTCCCATGCTTCCTGGCTTTTCTGATAAAGTTCCTGACAGAGTTCCTGCTGCAGCCAGCCTCCTCCATTCCAGTACTCTTCCGTCTGCAGCCATTCCTGCTGCATCTGTTGCAGCTGCTCTGACACCATTTTGTATCGCTCCTCTGCTGGTTCCAGTTTATCCATCACAAGGCGCAGCTTCCAGTCCAGATATGCTTCTGTTTCAGGAATCTCCCGCAGCCGGTGACGCTCCACTCTGGGAACTGCACGCATCCCTTCAATCAATGCCTGATCTTCCGCCTTCACCTGAGCCGCAATGGTATCTCCCTGCCGGTCCTTACGTTCCATATAGTGACTGTAACCAAACGGGTAATACATCACCTCATTATCTTCCAGAATCAGCACCGACTCTGCTACCTGATCGATAAAATACCGGTCATGCGAAACAAATAAAATAGTCCCCTTAAATGCCCGGAAAGCTGCTTCCAGTGTCTCCTTCGCCTGAATATCCATATGGTTGGTCGGCTCATCCAGAATCAAAAAATTCGGACGGCTCTGAAGTAGTTCAGCCAGCACCAGCCGGGCCTTCTCGCCCCCTGACAGACTGCTGACCCGTTTGTTCGCATCATTTCCGGCAAACAGATAGTGCCCCAGGATGCTCCTTACATCTTTCTGGATCAGTCCGGGAAAAAGGTCATGAAAATGCTCCGCGACTGTTTTATCGGACTGAATATCGGCCGAATGCTGATCAAAATATCCGATCGTAATATTGACTCCCAGCGCCGCCTTTCCGGATATAGCCGGAACCAATCCCGCCACGGTTTTAAGCAGAGTCGTCTTACCTGTCCCGTTATCGCCGAGCAGTCCGATTTTCTGGCCTCGCCGGATACGCAGCGACAGCTCAAAGAGATTTCTGTCGTAACCAACCTTTAAATGTTCCGCCTCCCAGACCCATTTGCTGCCGGGTATCTCAGGGAAAATCTCCTCAAAAAACAGATTCGCCAAACCCTGCTGCGGCAGTTCCAGGGCTGGCATCCGCTCAATCTGTTTCTTCTTGGCTCTGGCAAATGCTGACTTGGTCGGTTTATGTTTAAACCTGGTAATCAGCTCTTCCAGACGCATTTTTTCCTCCTGCTGATGGTCGTATGCTTTGCGCAGAGCCTTCAGCCGTTTCTCTTTTTCTTTTTTATAATTATTATAATCACCAGGATAACGATTCAGACGACCATGCTCAAGTTCATACACGACATCTGCCGTCTGATTCAGAAAGAAGCGGTCATGGGAAACCATCACCACTGATTTTTCATATCGCTTTAAGTATTGCTCCAGCCACCCCGTCGTCTTTATGTCGAGATGGCTGGTCGGTTCATCCAGCAGCAGAATATCCGGTTTGGCAAGCAGCAGCCGGATCATCGCGATCTTGGTCTGCTCTCCACCCGAGAACTCAGATATCAGTCTCTTTTTATCCGTCTTCAAAAAGCCGAAGCCGGTAAACAGGATATCATATTCCCGCTCATATTCAAACCGTTCCCGGGCATACAGATCCTGACCGGGACAGCCTTTCAAAATCTCCTCCTCCACCATGCACTGCGGATCAGAAAAAGCCTGCTGCGACAGCATCTCAATCGTCACCTGACGGGAACTGCGAATACCACTCCCGGTTCGCTTGTCATCACGGTCAAGGCCGATCTGTCCGGCAATCAGCTTCAGCAGGGTGGTTTTTCCGGCACCGTTTTTCCCTACTACAGCGATCTTTTCATTGCCTTTTATTTCGAAATCTATGTGTGACAGAATGGGATGACCCCCGGCCGTTACGGTTCCGTCTATGATCTGATATAGCATGAGTTATTCCTTCCCGATTGGTTTCCTTATTTATAGCTGTTATCATAGCATGTTTTATATCGTTACGACAAGTCTGTGTCGCACAATCTCCATGTTCTTTCAACAGTTTATTGATCGTATTCTGGTAAATTCTTGACATTCGAACAGTAGCATGCTAGATTTAGATTATAAAAAAACAAGGGGAAGGACTATGTTGTATATATGGAAAAAATCAAGTTAAAAACCGTTGCGTATACTACTATAAAAAATAAAATTATTTCCTGTGAGTATGCACCAGGTCTTTTTTTAAATGAAGAAATGCTTACATCAGAACTGAATATCAGCCGAACCCCGATCCGGGATGCCCTCTCCCGGCTGGAACAGGAAGGCTTGATAACCATTAAACCGAAAGTCGGTATCACAGTCAAGCCCTTAACCATCAAGAGTGTTACTCTGTGTTTCGAGATTCGGATGCTATACGAGCCATACATCATTAAACACTATGGTACTGCCTTAAATGAAGATGAGCTTGAGAAATATTTGAAACTTTTTTCTTATCCGGCCGCCAAAGGAAAAGTATACAGCGATAACGAATACTATCAGCTGGATACGGATTTTCATCAGATGATTATTGATATCTGTCCCAACCATTATATCAAACGGAGATATTCACTGATTCAGACCCAAAGCGAACGGTTCCGTTTTATGACCGGTAATGTCTCGGAAGAGCGCCTGAAGCAAACCTTCAAAGAACATTGCGATATTATCTCGGCATGTTTATTCAAGGATTGGGATAAAGCTGCGGAATATATGCTTATTCACTTAAAAGAAGCAAAGCAAAACACGTTCCAATTAGCATTTAATAATCTGATCAATGCAAATTCGATTACTCCAGGAGAGAAGTAAAATGACCAAAACAAACTTGAAAACACTGGCTTACAAATCCATAAAAGATAAAATTGTAAGATGCGAATATGCACCAGGCAGTGATATCAATGAAGAATTACTGACCGAAGATTTAAAGATCAGCCGAACCCCGATCCGGGATGCCCTCTCCCGGCTGGAGCAAGAAGGTCTTGTCAAAATACGCTCCAAAAAGGGAATTACTGTTACCCCTGTGTCGGTACGGGAAATTAACATGATTTTTGAGCTTCGGAATCTTTATGAACCCCATATTCTGATGAATTATGGATTACACATTAACGAAGAAAAATTAAATGAATTCTACACCATCTTCACCCAAAAGAATAAGGATAGCAAGTGCTTTAAAGACAACGATTATTATTATGAATTAGACTCTGCCTTCCACCTGTTAATCGTCTCTGCCTGTCCCAATATCTATATGAAAGAAGATTACAATCTGATCCAGACGCAGAGTGAACGTTTTCGCTTTATGACTGGAAACAAGTCAAACAATCGTCTGGAGGATACCTTTAAAGAACACATTGATATCATCATTCCCTGTCTGGAAAAAAACTGGGAAGCAGCCACAGAAAAACTGCGCTACCATTTGGATGAATCGAAAAAAGCTTCCTTTCAATTAGTATTTGAAACTCTGGATAACAATAATATTACATTTTAAGGGGCTGGCGTGATAAATTGCAAAGGGCTGTCGCACGAAACAAGTCTGTGGACGCTGGCGGTAGCTGTGCTGCCTGTCCGTATTTCCTGCGGTTTCGGACCGCAAGAGTCTCTAAAAGCAGAGAACTGCCGCTAAGTGCAATGCCAGAAACGCCATAACTCGCTACGCTCAAACAATGGCCGTTTCTGGCATTAACGCGTCATTTCCCTGCTTTAAGAGACTCTAGCGGTCCTGCAAAGGCAGTAAATACGGACAGGCAGCACAGCTACCGCCAGCGTCCACAGACTTGTTTCGTGCGACAGCCCCCAGCTACATATTCGCTCCCATTAATGCCAGTGCAGTTATTTTTTATTCTGTATTTATAGCACTTTTGTTTTTTATCTGATGGTAGATGAATACGTAGCTGGGGTCTGGCGTACTAAAAAAAGCCTGCGGGTCCTGGCGGTGGTGGTGATACTGGTTCGTATTTTCTGCATTTGCAGGATGGTTACGTTATCTTAAATAGGAAGCAGGTGACGTTATGGGATAAATCAGCAATTGTTTGAGCGGCTTTATCGCGAGTTATTGTGATTTATCCCATGTGTTTAGTCACATGCTTCCTATTTTAGATAACGTTACCATCCGAAACGGCAGGAAATACGAACCAGTATCACCACCACCGCCAGGACCCGCAGGCTTTTTTTAGTGCGACAGACCCCCTCCCTTAATTACCACAAATTGCCTTCCCCATCAAAATCCAAAAAATCCGGTTCACTCATAATGATAAGATTCGGGTTATGTTTCGCTTCTTCATAGTATGCTTCTGACAGCATGATATGCTCCAGATGCAAACTGTTGGGAATCCGGACTATCCGTGGATTGCCCTTATCGATCTCATTACAAGTGCGCACGCATACCTGAATCGCTTCCCGATCACTTTCCATAATCATGGGAATCCGAACCCCACCTAAGACCGTGCAGGTAATTGCGTTGGGATACATCGCTGCCAAATCCAGCTGCTCAAATACCCGCTTGGTTGTGGCACTGGAATAACCTAAGCCAATTCCATTGCCGTGGGTTTCCGGGCTTAAGTCTAGCACACATACCCGCTGCGATTTAATTCCACCATTGGCATAAGGTGTGCAAAAGGTACCAGTTATATTGGGATCCATTCCGTCTCCGCTGAAGTTTTTCCCAATCTGATCTACTACCAATACATCACATTCATCCACCATGATTCTTGGCATATTGGCAAATGCTTCCTTCAGCAGTAACGGTTCCTTTGCTTCAATTTCATCAGCGTTCACTGCAACGATTTTACAAGTCTCATCAAAGGCATTTTCAATGGTCGGTACCGCAAACAGAATCGGAGCATGTTTGATAATTGCTTTGCCAAACATGGGCACATACTTAGCCATGTTTTTAAATCCGGCTTCATGACAAACCTCGGCACCATGCTGCTTTCCCAGACCAATCGCCATCATTTTCATAATCCCGCTCTCATATGGGCCTCGAAATGCCGTATGGGGTTTAATGCGGCAGCCAATAATAATCCCGTCAGCTTCGGCCGCATGTTTATCAATATATACCTCCATCTGCTCTTCGTTTACACCGATTCTCTTCACTTCCATTGATGAGATGATCGGGCAGCCGACATAGTCCTCCGTGATGCCATAACCCTCCAAAATCTCCCTCTGTCCCTGTGCTGTGGCTCCGCCATGACTTCCCATCGCTGGTACAATAAAAGGGTGTGCCCTCTGAGCTTTTACAAAATCAGCAATACACTTGGTTGTGAGTGCCACGTTAGCAATCCCCCGGGAACCGGCAGTAATCGCAATCCGCATTCCTGGTTTTACCTGATTCGCAAATTGGGGCTGTGATAACAACTCCAGCATCAGTCCTGGAACCTGCTCTGGCATAATCCTGGGGTGCGGAAATATCTGTTTTACCTGAAACATTCTGGGCAGCTTCTGGTCACTGACCAGATCTGCCACAAATTGTCGTTCTCTCATTGTTGTTTCTCCTTGATAATCCGTTATTCCTCACCCATATAGGCCTTTTTAACCTCTTCATTTTCCGCCAGATTACTGCACGTATCATGCATAACAATCTGACCGGTTTGAAATACATAGCCACGATGAGCCGTAGCTAATGCAATCTTTGAGTTTTGCTCCACAAACATAATTGTTGTTCCCTGCCGGTTAATCTCTTTGACTGCCGCAAAAATCTCATGGATTATGATCGGAGCCAGACCCAGGGACGGCTCGTCAAGCAGTACCATCTTGGGACGGCCAACCAAAGCTCTGGCAATTGCCAGCATCTGCTGCTCACCGCCTGACAAGGTTCCGGCCATCTGATCCTTACGCTCCTTTAATCTGGGAAACAGCTTGTACATCTTTTCGATGTCTTCCTTGATCCCGGCCGTATCGTTACGCAGATAGGCGCCGATGGAAAGATTCTCACTTACCGAAAGCTTCGAAAACACATGTCTGCCCTCAAGCACCTGAGCCAGACCTAACCCAGTGATTTTGTTTCCCGGCATTTTATCGATCCGTTTTCCGCCAAAGGTGATTTCCCCCCGCATTCCAGCCGCCTCTGTAAGTCCGGATATGGTTCTGAGCGTCGTGGTCTTTCCGGCGCCGTTGGCGCCAATCAGCGTTACCATCTCCCCTTCATTGACGTATAAATCAATTCCTTTTACAACATGGATATTCCCATAATAATAATGAAAATCTTTCACTTCCAACAATGGCTGCATCAGTCCTCACCTCCCAGATATGCGGCTATTACTTCGGGATTCTTCTGAATATCGGCCGGCACTCCTTGGGCCAGCAGCTTGCCATAATTTAACACATAGAGATAGTCGGCAATACCCATCATCAACTTCATATCATGTTCTATAATCAGAATTCCGATATTTTTATCTAATATCTTTTGCAACAGCTTATCGAGTTCCATCTTCTCAGTGCTGTTCATTCCGGCCGCCGGCTCATCCAACAATAACAGACTGGGTTCGCTGGCCATCGCCCGGCATATTTCTAAAAGCCGCTGCTCGCCATAGGAAAGTGAACCTGCCGCCTCATAGGCACGGTCTTTCAAGCCGACAAACTCCAGATGCTCCATCGCCTTTTCGTATGCTGTCCGTTCCTCCTTCCGCTCCTTGCCAGTCTTAAGCAGTGAGGAGAAAAAGCCTTCTTTTAACCGGGAATGCATACCCACCACGACATTTTCAAGTACTGTCATCTTTTGAAACAGATTGATAACCTGGTATGTCCGGGCCATTCCCAGAGCATTGATCTTGTATGGCCTTAGCCCTTGTATCTGGGTATCGTTAAAGTTGATAATGCCCTCATTGGGTTTATATACACCACTGATAATATTGAAAAATGTCGTTTTTCCAGCCCCATTTGGCCCGATCAGTCCGACGATTTTTCCGTCAGGCACCTCCATGCAGACATCACTATTGGCCACAAGTCCACCAAAACGCAAAGTCACGTTCTCTACTTTAAGCATTCTTTTGGCCTCCTTTTTGAGTAAAGTTCAAGACATCCTTTACCATTCCATAGATACCACCTGGCAGGAGCAGAATTACAATCAACAGCAATACACCATAGATCAGCATCTGCAGATTCTCCATGCGGCGCAATAATTCATTAAGTAAAAGCACGGCGCAGGCACCAATAATTGGACCCTGTTTAGATGCTGTACCCCCAAACAGAAGCATTGTGATAAACATCACAGACTGTTTATTGGTAAAGGTGTCCGGGCTGATGTATCCGACGGAGTGTGCATACATTGAGCCAGCAAAGGCCGTAAAAAAAGCACTGGTCGAAAATGCCATAATTTTATACTTTCGGACATCAATCCCCATCCCTTCAGCAGCATGGGAATTTTCCCGAATTGCCATAAATGCACGTCCAACCCGGGAATTCACCAGATTGCCCTTGGCAATCATAAATAACACCACAAAAATCAGTGCTAAAAAGTAAAACCGAAAGTAATTATTAAATTTAAAGCCGAACAGGCTGATACCACTGACCGGATACCCCACCGCATTGCCAGTAATTCCACCAGGAGACTGAAGAATTAGCTGATAGACAATCTCGCCAAAGGCAATCGTTGCCAGCGACAGGAAATGAAAGACCAGCTTGGATGCCGGGTAAGCCAGCAATGCGCCGACCGCTGCTGCGATTACCGCTGCCAGTATCATCGTGAGCAAAATCGGGAGATGCAGATAATCAGACATAATTGCTGAACCATAAGCACCAATTGCATAAAAAGCAGCATGCCCCATGGAAATCTGGCCACAATAGCCAAATACGATATCAAGCCCCGTAACAGCGATCAGATATACCGCAATAAAACAGCAGATGGTTATCTGATAGGACATGCCGATCCCCTGAAGGATAAAAGGCAGCAGAATAAGGACTGCCAGTAAACCAATATTTTTAGACAACTTAACCATTCCTTCTTCCTCCTTTAATCGGCAATTGCCCGTTCATTGAAAATACCGGTCGGTTTCACAAACAGAAACACCAGCAGTACCACATAAGCGAACAAATCCTTGTAAGCCGAGGAAATATAACCGGTCGTAAAGGTCTCTAAAAGACCAAGAATAATTCCACCGACAATCGCTCCGTACATATTCCCATAACCGCCCATTACTGCACTGGAAAATCCCTTTCGGCCAATCGTCGCCCCAAGCGTTGTAAATACTCCGTAAATCGGCCCAATCATCATCCCGGCCAGAGCTGCCATAGAAGCAGACAGCCCCCAGGTCATCCCGGCGGACAGGCCGACATTGATGCCGCAGCTCTTAGCGGCCATGGGATCCATGGCCGCAGCCCGCATTGCGGTTCCGAACTTGGTATACTTCATATAGATGTGCAGAATCAGCATCGCCACAAAGGAAACTCCGATGCAAAGCACAGCTTCCGGCTGCACACCAACACCAACAATTTTGATTGAACTTACCCTGAAAATCCCTGGAAAGGTAAGCATATTACTGCCCCAGATAAACATTGCTCCGTTCTGCAGGATATAGGAAATGGCGATCGTTGCAAGAACTGTATAAATAGGAAGAACATTCTTTTTTACCAGCCGGTTAATAACGAGTCGCTGGATCAACAGCCCGCCCAAAAACATGATCACAAATACAATCACAAAGGAAATGGCAAATGGGATTTTTAGCACTCCGTAAAAGGTATACCCTAAAAATGCACCGATTGTCAGCAGGTCGCCCTGCATAAAACTCATCATCCCCGAGGCTTTATATATCAGACTGTAACCCAATGCAATCAGACCATAGACACAGCCCAGAACAAGCCCGGAAACAAGCACCTGCATAAACATAGTCATATAATATGCCCCTCTCTTATTCGGATTTCAGCTGTTCTAAGCCGCCGTCCGCAAGCCACACTTCAAAATCAGAGAACTTTCCGTCCAGAATAATATATGTATTCAGGGTGTTTAAGCCCTCACCAGTACCGGCAGTAAAGTCGAGCACTCCACCCAGCACCTTAAAATCCTTGATCTGGCTGATTGCCTCACGCATTGCTGTGCTGTCATTGGAACCGGCAATCCGTGCTGCCTCCGCCATTACCATAAGCGCATCCCAACTGCGGTATGCACAGTCATGGTAAGGCATTTCGCCATACTCTTCATAGAACTTTTCAAGGAATTCTTTCATATCCGGATCGGTTGCTTCCTCAGGGGAAGCGTAAGTGACATATGGATAACAGAATGCCCAGTAATTAGCCGCATCGCCGGCAACGCTAATAATATCTGCGGTAAGCCCTTCACGGTTAAAGCATAGTCCCTCATATCCCAACTGGCGTACCTGCTTGGCAAAGATCGCCTGCGTCGGGCCATTTGTAGAACAGAATACTACCTCTGGCTTGGTATTAATAATTTTGGCAATCTGTCCGGAATAATCGGTATCCCCTTCGGTATAACTCTCCACCGTTGTGACTGTGATTCCCCGCTCCTCACATACGCTAATGAACGTCTCTGCACTGGTTTTGGCGGCATCATCAAGCCCCTGAAATACAGCTACTGACTGAATTCCCATGTCTACCATCTTATCGCCCAGAAACGGCATTGACAGGCCGGTATTCAAACACGCACGGAACACATAATCCCAGTCCTGCTCCATCCAGGTCGGACTGTTGCCGGTTCCAAATGCTATAATTTCGGCATCATTATAATATTTACCGGCTGCCAGCATACAGGTACTGGTCAGTGAGCCAAGTACAGCATTTACCTTGTCTTCCTGGATCATTTTGGTAGCAAGCTTTACCGCCTCCTCAGGCGCTCCCTGATCATCATAGTTGATTAAGCGAATCGGAACTCCGTTGAAGCCACCATTTTCATTAATATATTTTACGGCCAGATCCGCCGCCTTATTAGCCGCATCACTGACCTGGGCATTCACTCCGGTAAGCGGCTGGGGATTGCCGATTAAAAACTCCTCCGATTTTGCTCCCCCCTGCGTCCCGCTTTGAGCTGTAGCACCAGCCTCGCCTGCCTCCTGGCTTCCACAAGCCGCAAGACCCATCACCATAGCCGCCGATAATAAACCGGCTATTGTTCTTTTCAGATACATTTTCTTCATTACATTTCCCTCCAACTCTTTATTTTCAACAAAGCTTTTGCTTTGGTTGATTCCATAAGTAATCGGTATAACCACGGAAAAATCCGCCTTCACCAAACTGTATTACGGTTTCTTTCACTAAAGATTACTAAAATCAATTACTACCTTCAGCATATTGCCCTGGTTTTTGTCAAAATCTCCGAATGCCTGCGGCGCATCATCAAACGTATATGTATCCGTGATAATTTTCTCAAGCGGGACACCGCCCATCTTAACCATGTCAATCAGCTCAATAAAATCGGAACTCAGCGCATTGCGGGAGCCGAAGATGTTTAATTCCTTCTTCTGAATCATCGTAAAATTGAAATCCAGATTTTTCTTTCCCACTCCAATCACAGAAACTCTTGCGCCAAATGCCGCTGCATCGATGCAATCCTGGAACGTAGACGGAAGACCAACTGCCTCAATCGTCACATCAAAACCGTCACCACCGGTTATTTCCTTTACTGCTGTCTCCATGGCTTGTGGTGTATTATTTAATATCACTCCATCCACACCGAACTCCTTCGCATAGGTAAGCTTACCTTCCGCAACATCAGCAATATAAACCTCTGCACCAACCGCCTTTGCCGCTATCGCTGCCAATACACCAATTGTACCCGCTCCAACAATCAGAACTTTATCACCAGCTTTTACCTCCGCCCGTTTCACACCATGATAGCTGATACAGAACGGTTCAATCACTGCCAGCGTTTTCGGATCCAGCCCCTGCCCGGCAAAAATACGATCTATTGGCATGGTGATATATTCTGCAAATGCACCTTCACGCTGGACTCCCATAGTTTGATTATCCATACACGCATTCACAGTTCCATGTTCACAGGAATAACAGTGCTGGCAGTTGAAATATGGATTACAGGTTACGATTATGCCTGGTTTTAACCCTTTGTCATTTTCATTGATTTCGACAATCTCTGCCGAAAACTCATGACCGGGTGTTCTGGGATAAGAAAAATAAGCAAAGGTGCCTCTGTAAGAACCTAAGTCGCTGCCGCAGATTCCTCCATACAGAATCTTCAGAAGTGCTTCCCCCTCTTTTCTGACCGGTTTCTCAATCTCTTTGATCTCCACCTCACCAGGGGCATTTATAAATATTGCCTTCATATACAACCTCCTTCTTTTATTCCATACAAAGTTTTACATTGAATATATTTTTCGTTGTACTTGTTGTTGTATATATCATTTATAATATAATTACATTCTCTTGTCAATAATATTTTAAAAATATGCCAAATTTTGATTATCTTTGTACATTTTAACCGAATTAACCTTTCCTCTATCTCAGTTTCTTAATTTTCTGGCATTCACAAAGGGCAGTCCTATGGACTGCCCTTATAATACGTTTAGGTAATAATCTGCCTGTATGTTTATTTAATTGGTTAACTTAGATGACCATCCTGTCTCAACTTTTGGTGGATACTTGATTATTCCATATGCTTTCCCGAAGTTCGCTCCTATGAAAGACTGTTTTTTTAAAATTCCATTCCCATAGGAGTGATCACATTTCAAGCAAATTAATACAGATAACACTTAACGCTCCAGCTTTCAGTCAGTTCCCATATTTGGCTGGAGTAAAACAGATGTACCATTAAATTTAAGGGGCGTTGCAATATAATGGAATCACTTGTTGAGGGATTGACTGGCCGGAGAAATAACGACTCACCTCTTGCAAAAAATTCACAGAACGCTAAAATGAAAATACAAAAGGGAACCCACAAGGGGTTGACCAGTTTAAAACGAATAGAATTACCACCCGCTCGACTCGCCAAAGTTTCAAGGGTGGTCTTTCTATGCCCGTTTCCGGGACTTAGAAATTACCTATAACCTCCTCATTGCCTTTGGCTTCACTAGGCGCCGGAACTAAAAAAAAGGTTATAAACCAGACGACCAGTATCAGGATAGTCAAGAATGTAAGGATTGACGAACAAAAAAGCAGCTTCTTTCAGGAAGTTATAACATTTACTTCCTGAAAGAAGCCACTGGTACAGTGTATGAGAGGATTTTCTGCACCCGCTCTATTGATTTTCAGTTGTCACTTTTTTCCCCACCATTTCCTGGCCTGCCTTTACCTCCTTCTCTGAATCCACCCTCTTTATTTCCGCCCATACTATCACCCAACAAACTCAGATCTACAGCAGAGGCATCTATTAACTTATCAGGATCTGCTGCCTGGCCATCGGTCGTGGATGGAATACTGCCATCCAACTGACCCTGAATACTTTCTGCCCGCAAAGCACCTAACTTCTTCAGTTCTGCAACAGCCGTCTGATATACTTCATAGGTATAAAACGCAGAAGAATCAGCTTTTACATATTCACCAATCATCTGATCCAATGCATCAACCGTCTGCTCAAACTTCCCATCTGCAAAGTATCCGTCGACAATTTCCTGCAGATACTGATGATAGCTCTCTCTGTACTCCGGCACCTCCAGAAGCTTCGATATCAGTGGGCGATCTTCCATACTTACACCGGACACCGGGGTATCAATCGGAAAGTTCACCACATCGGAAGCATTCTCCGACTGAAACCCTCCAAATGCCATATTATAATCCCATGGCAGGATATTAATCTGACCGTCATTTTCATACAGGACATAGTTATGTGCCATACTGCCTGAATAACTGTCCAGATTGACCACTACCGTATGTGCCGCAAGATACCGCAGAGTCGCATCGACATCAATATAAGTCTCCAGGTCGGTTCCTTCGTTGAGATGCTTAAGTGCCTCAATTACCTTCCGATGATCTTTTTCTTTTGTCTTGGTTTTGTCATTATCGAAGATTGAGGAATAACTGTCTGTATTGTCATCAATATATTTCAATGCCACTGCATCATCGCCGCCTCGTCCCATGCCGCCGCCATTCGGGCCGCCACGCCTTTCATCACCGCCATCCGGAGTAAACTCTGCATCGCCTTCCGTAAATTCCGGTGGAGCAGGCATCTCTTCGTTCGACATATCACCATCCGGCATCTGTCCATCCATCATGCCGCTGCCCATTTTCATACTTTCAGGCTTGTAAAGCTCTCCGTCACCACCAGTGGTACGGTTCAGATAGCCTGTTTCATAATCCTCTACCGCAAGATAGAATCCCCAGTTCTCACCATTGACAGAAATATCGGCAAAAGAGAAAAGTGGTGCCTCCACGCCGATATAGCTCATGATATCGTAGCTGAGATATTCTTTCATTGACGTTTTATCCGAATAGTTACTGTTCAGTACCATTTTATCCAGGCCCATCCAGGTCTGGTCATCAACATATTTATCAAATTTTATCTTAAAGCTGTAACGATCCGTCGAGTCATCTCTGGCAATGGAACTCAGAGTAGAATTACCTTTGGGCCGGATTCCAACATTTTCAATAAGGGTACCGTTAATTGTGATGTCGGCTAATATATATTCTTCATTGGCGGCATTATCCAGCATCGACTGCCATTCCTCCGGATCTGCCTTAATCTCAAATGTCATCACAGTATTTTTATCCATTTCTGCGGAATAATCGGAGGACGATACCTCTTCCCCGCTATTATCTGTACTCGCCACACTTGTTTCCGTATCTGCTGCAGATGACTGACTGTTATCAGTCGGACTGGTTGTTCCTGATCCGGAGGACGAACTGCATGCTGTCAGTGCAACTGCTGTGACAGTCAGAATCGTAAAACTACGCCGCAAGTTTTGCATGATCATATAAATTTACTTCCTGTTCTATTTTGTATTTTAACTATGCTTAACTTGCTCTAATGATAAAGATACTTTGTGACCAAAGGATAGAAAATCTGTGAATTTTTCTTGTGCATCAGCTCTTTTCCGGTTTATACTTCTCCTCCAGTCCGCTCATCCAGTATCCTAATGCTGCACCGGCTGCACATGCAACCGTACATATCAGAAAACCAATCCCAAGGTAATTATAATCTTTTGGTATAATCATTAATGTCGAGGCAATGACCACTCCTAGAATTATATGAAACAGAACTGCATAAGCCTTATTAAACAGCAAATCCACCAGCTTAGATAATAACAGCATACAGACGATTGCCCCGGCTGCTATCGGTACCAGCACCGTTAAGTCCAGACGTTTGAACGCTTCCACCATCGCACTGTACATTCCCATATAAAGCAGGAAATTGGACGGACTCAGTCCGGGAATCAGGATCCCCAGGGCAATGATCGCCCCCGCCAGCATCCAGGTTCCGAAGTTCTGGGATATCTGTCCATTGAACAGGCTAGCTCCAAATAATAGAAATGCCAGTCCCACTACCAGTGCTGTCATCAGGATCGCCATGTGTTTCATTTCACGCCCCTTTTTGCCGGCTTCACGCCACAGGGATGGAAAAGTCCCCAGAATTGTGCCGATAAATAACCACATCGTCGGAGCCGGGTAATATTCCAGACAATATCCCAATGGATAGGACAACAGTACAATCCCCAGCAGCATACCGATACCCACCGGGATAAAAAACAGAACATTATTTTTAAAATCCCGACCCAGGTGAGCCATAAATGATATTATCCGTTCATATAACCCGAAAATAGCCGCCAGCGCTCCACCGCTGACTCCCGGCAAGATAAAACCGGTCCCGATAAAAATACCTTTTGTCATGCGCAGCAGCCATTCTGTCATAGAGTTATTTTCCATTTCCCGTACCTCCGCAGGAGTTTTATTTATTGCTTTTCTCTTAACTAAAATATCCGGATCCATATATTTTTAGTCCTCATATATTACAATTGCATTTGTTAATCGCAATAATTCCACATAGGAGTGAGTTTTACAATTCTGGTTCTATCTGTTATAATAATCTCTAAATGTACGAAGGGAGCCTGTTATGGACTCGCTGTCGCAAATCTGGCAGTGCTAATACACTGTATCGTAAGTTCATGTGTAATTCTGGTGTGGATAGCGGGTACTATTTGCACATGAACTTGCAATACAGTGTACTAGATGCCCGGCGGGAATTAAAGCCGGACACCAAACAGCAGAATATTTCATGAAAACAAGAAAATATGCTTCATTTTTATCCTTCTTATTGACACTAATTATCTTTTTATCGGTTGGATGTACGGGCGGCAACCAGCATAATATTGAAACAACGCCTGCTGATTCTTCAACATCCACACCAACCCGGCCAGCCGAAGCCGGACTGGAGATCCATTTTTTAGACGTTGGACAAGGCCTGGCTATTTATGCTAAATGCGGTGATGATACGATGATTTATGATGGCGGGGACAGTAATTATTCCAGTTTTGTAGTATCATATCTGAAAGAACAGGATGTTGAGACTTTAAACTATGTGATTGCATCTCACTACGATGCCGATCATATTAATGGCCTGATCGGTGCTTTGCATGTATTTGATACTGATACCATTATCGGCCCGGACTATGCCCCTGATACCAAAATATATCAGTCCCTGGTCAGCCAGACAGCAGCACTTGGTAAAGAAATCAACCACCCCCGTGTCGGTGATAGCTTTTTGCTAGGCAACGCTACAATTACAATACTGGCCCCGGACTCTACCAGTGACCACTCAAACAACAATTCCGTTGCTATCAAAATAGAACACGGCCAAAACAGCTTTGTCTTTACCGGCGATGCCGAATGGGCCGCCGAAGCAGCCATGCTTGAGTCCGGCCTGAACCTTGATTGTGATGTTCTGGTACTCGGTCATCACGGATCAGCAAATTCCACTACCTGGGATTTTCTTCAGAAGACCAATCCCGGTTATGCCGTGATCTCCTGCGGCGCGGGTAATTCCTATGGGCATCCCCACGCAGATACCATAGAAAAACTTGAAAACATGGACATAGAAATATTCCGTACCGATCAGCAGGGCACCATTATCGCCGCTTCTGACGGCAAAACCATAGACTGGAATCAGGAACCATCGCAGGATTATTCTGCCGGCTCCTCTTCCGACAAGGTTGCCGCCCCTGCTGCCGAACCGGCAGCGGAGTCCTCCCAGCCGTTTGCCGCGCATTCAGTTGCTGAGTTTTACATACTAAATAAGAAAAGTAAAAAGGTACATGTTCCTTCATGCAAAAGTACAAATCAAATTACTCCTGAGAATTATGAGAAATCTTATGACTCACTTGAAGAAATACTCGATTATGGATATACCCGATGTGGTAATTGCCTAAAATAGGGTGACCGCTTACAATAGCAGCGGAGGTTTACTGTATTCCAATCTAAATATCGCAATCATGAGTGGCTGATATTCGCATCAGAAACGCGTCTGCGAAGCGACGGCGTAGCGGTTCCTACGACTAGCTTCGCAGACGCGTTTCTGGTGAGAATAGCAGGTGCTCATACAGTTCCAACGGTTTATCCAGATTATTCCGCCTCAGACAGGGCTTCCCCGTTTATTTTTTTATACCAGTAAAAGCTCGATTGGTAGCAACCGCTCCACCCCATAAAAAGTTATCTGGAAATCTGCTCATTGTTTATTTCTCCTTGTTTTATTAAGTGATGATACAAAGCTCCAATTAGATTAGAATCATTATAAAAGGTACAGGCCGTTATCTTAGGGGTCGGAATAAAGGATGATAATTTCCGCAAAGGATTTTCGGTACATAACAGATCTATATTTTTTTGCAGGATTTCTATGAGAAGGGACTGCTGGCTGATTCCCCCGCCTATTGAAATCAGCTCGAGATCTAGCAGCGTCTGCAAATTATAAATCTGTGTTGCCAGTTTCTTTGCAAAACGATCAATTCCTTTCAGAGTCAAGACATCTCCCTGTTCTGCCATTTCAAAAATCCGGATGCCATCCAATCGTCCAGGAACACTACCGTTTTCTTCTGCCACGCATTCTGCCAGCACCCGCGAGCTGCTAACCATTCCCCAATAGCTGTCAGCCTGATCATGCCTGCTTGCCTCCGTCAGAATATAACTAAATTCGCCGGCTGCAAACCGACTCCCCTTATAAAGCTCTCCATTCAAAATCAAACCACCGCCCACACCAGTCCCCAAAACAATCACAGCACCATTTTTCACATTTTTCAAACTGCCCTTCCAGGCTTCTGCCAGAGCTGCACATTTTCCGTCATTTTCCATCGTTACAGGCAGCTGACAACGCTCGCCCAGAAGCGCGACCGGATTTTGCCCACATACATAGGTAAGTGACCCACCGGAATAGCAATATCCAGTTTCACTGTCCATGACCCCCGGAGCACTGATGGCAATCCCATCTACCTGGCCCCGGTATTTCATATAAATATCTTCCAGGGTGCGGATATAATCCGCTAACACATAATTTTTGCCGACAGGAGTCGGTACTTTGAATTTTTCAATTATTTCGGCAGTTTCATCCATAATAGCGTATTTAATAAAAGTTCCACCCGCATCAAACACCAAATATTTCATCTTACACCTCCGGCAAAAAGATTTTTCTTAGCAAATAAGACGGGGTACAACTCCAGGCATGACAGTAACTGTTGACTGCAGCACAACCATATGGAGATTCATCCTTAGTATGGTTGCCTTCCCCTTTTACGCCCATTGCGCATACTGTCGGGATCCATGTGATACGGTAATCCCCGAATCAGACACTCCGCCCACTTCAATGGGATGAATCTTTCCATAGCCACAATCCACGGCCGTCTTCTGGATATGTTTCCATAACATATTTTTGATAGCCAATTATAAAAAGACACCCTGAAACTCAGGATGTCTTTTTCATACGTGCGCGAGAAGATTCGAACTCCCGACACCTTGGTCCGTAGCCAAGTGCTCTATCCAGCTGAGCTACGCACACATACTATTTTAGCTGCTTTCACCTAATTTCCATTAGTTCTGCAACGTTATATAGTATAGCGTATTTACAGCCGGATGTCAAGCAGGTTTTTGTAATACTATTTTTTCGACTATTTTTTCGTTTTACGATAATAGGTATCTTCCATTGGCAAATCCGTTCTTAGTTTGTGATCCATTGCATAGTAAGCGCCCTGCACAGCCGGAGCTGTCGGAATCGTTGCAATCTCACCGATACCTTTTGCCCCATAGGCAAAATCCAGCAATTCATCTTTTTCAATATAAATAGCGTGGATATCCGGTATCTGATGGGCACGCATAAGTCCTAATGTACCGTACTTAACCTGGGGCACAGAATCCTTCAACGGAAAATCCTCGGTCAGGGCATATCCCAGTCCCATCAACACCCCGCCTTCAATCTGTCCCTGAATCGCTATAGGATTGACCACCTTCCCGGAATCATGGGCTGCATAAACCTCCGACACCTTGCCATCATCATCCAAAATCACCACATGAGTGGCAAATCCATATGCCACATGACTCTTTGGATTTACCTTATCAGAAGAGAGCGGATCCGTCGGATCAAAGAATTCAGCAAAAAACTCTCTTCCCTCGAGTTTTGCCAGATCACCGTCCGCTTCATCCAGCGCCATTTTCAGTTCGGCTGCTGCCATGCGTACAGCTTCTCCGGTTATCAGCGTCTGCCGCGAGCCGGAAGTAGTTCCTGAATCGGGAGCCAATTCCGAATTGCTGCCCATATTTTTCACCAGCTCCAGATTTACTCCGACAGCTTCAACAACCATCTGAATAAATACCGTGGAACAGCCCTGGCCTATATCGGAAGCAGCTGCATAAATCTCAATCCGGCTGTTATTCACAATCAGTTTTGCCCTGCCTTTATCCGGCAGACCGACACCAACGCCGGCATTCTTCATTGCACAGGCAATACCTGCCCGGCCCGGGTTTCTCTCATATACGTCCCTGACAGCCTCCAACGTTTCCTTTAATGCAGTGGAACAATCCGCAATCTGGCCATTGGGCAGAACCTTTCCTGGCTCGATGGCATTGCGATAACGGATCTCCCATGGCGAAATCCCCACCATCTCTGCCAACAGATTAATATTGGATTCCAGTGCAAACTCACTCTGGCATACCCCAAAGCCTCTGAACGCACCGCCAGGTGGATTATTCGTATAGTAACCAAAGCCCCTGATATCGGTATTTTGATAGCAGTAAGGTCCGACCGAATGAGTACAGGCACGTTCCAATACCGGCCCGCACAAAGAGGCATAAGCACCCGTATCTAAATTGATCTCACAATCCAGGGCCGTAAAGATACCATTTTCATCACAGCCCAATGTAAATGTTCCTTCCATGGGATGACGCTTCGGATGAAAATTGAGCGACTCCTGGCGGGTCAGCTTAACCTTAACCGTCTTTCCTACTTTTAAAGCAGCAAGCACGGCGAGATGCTGAACCGACACATCCTCTTTACCGCCAAATCCACCGCCGACCAGTTTATTTTCCACCACGATCCGTTCCGGCTCCCAGCCTAGCATAATCGCAATCTCATGCCGGGTATCATAAACACCCTGGTCAGAAGTATATACTTTCACCCCGTCTTTATATGGAAAAGCAACCGCACATTCAGGTTCCAGAAAGGCGTGTTCCGTAAATGGTGTGGTATAACTCCTTGTCACCACATACTTAGACTCTGCCAGTACCTTTTGTGGATTTCCTCTGGTCACATGACGTGTCTGACAAAGATTTCCATTTTTATGAATCTTAGGCGCATTCTCGGTCTTTGCCTCCTGAATATTACGAACCGGATCCAATACTTCATATTCAATTTTGACCAGTTTTTTCGCCTTCTCCAGAATTTCTTCTGTTTCCGCCACTACCAGACAAATTGCATCTCCCATCATCCGGGTGATGTCCCCTTTGGCAATAAAAACATCCCAATCCTGCTGAATATGTCCCACCTTATTATTCGGAACATCCTCTGCAGTCATCACAGCCAGCACACCAGGCAATGCCAATGCCTTTGACGCATCAATATCAAGTATCCTGGCTCTGGGATATTTGGAACGGATGGCCGAACCATGAACCATGCCTTCCATCCTGATATCATCTGTATACTCACCATAACCCAGAACTTTTTCCCGGACATCAACCCGAAAAGCACGTTTTCCTACTCCAAATTCATCCCCCTGTTCCAGCTCAGGGCAAATAACCTCATCTCCGCGAATAATCGCGGCCGCTAACTGAATCCCTTCAATAATCTTTTTATAACCGGTACAACGGCATATATTTCCCTTTAATGCCACCTTGATATCCTGCTCGGCAGGATCAGGAATCCGATCAATCAATGCTTTTCCTGCCATCACCATACCGGGAATACAAAAACCGCATTGCACCGCCCCTTTATTTCCAAAGGCATAGACAAAGGCCTCTTTTTCATTCTCATTTAATCCCTCTACCGTCAAGATATTTCGTCCGACTGCTTTTTCAGTTGTAAGTACACATGATTTGATCGCCTTGCCATCCACAATGATCGTACAAGTTCCACAAGCACCTTCACTGCAGCCATCTTTCACGGAAGTTAAGTTTAAATCTTCCCGCAAATATTTTAGAAGCGACTTTTTCTGTGTTGTTTCGCACAAAACACCATTTACAGTGAAACAATATTTTTCACTCATATTGGCTTACTCCTCCTTTGATTTCTGACTTTTTACCCGGCAGTAAATATTCCGTCTGCATCCATAATCACATGACGCGGACATTTTACCGCACACATACCGCAGGCAATACATAACTCCTGATCAATAACCGCACGGTTTTCAATAATTGAGACTGCCCCCACCGGACAATTCCGTTCACAAATCCCGCAGGCGATACAACTTACAGTGCATACGTTTTTTGCAATACCACCCTTATCCTGATTGGAACAAAGCGGCATTATAGTACTCTCAGGAGATATCATTTGAATTAGTCCTCTGGGACATGCCTTTACACACTGGACGCATCCCTTACACAAATGACTGTCCACTGACGCCGATCCAGAAATATTTATCTGTATTGCATTAAATTTACATGCCGATACACAACTCCCCTGTCCCAGGCATCCCTGCTGACATTCCAGGACACCTTCCGGATACTGCTCCGACACCTGGGCACAATCACCGGTTAATTCTCCACCCGCAATGTTTCGCTTCACATTGTTACCACCCTGACAAAAAACGACTGCAATTTTCTTTGCTTTTCTTTTTCTGCTTACTTCCAAGAATATTCTAACCTCCTTTTAAGTATCTGCCTGTTGGAACAACACAAAATAATGCCAGCCGTATCCCCACTACGGCTGCGATGTTGCCACTATGGCATCACGATCAATCATCGTTTATTTTTTAACTAATTCGACCGTTATTTTCATCAAAAAACGCTTATTTCTACCTCTATCTTACCACAAGTTTAACAAAAATCAATAGTTTTCCTTATTTTTTTTTAGAATGCCTGAAAATTTTTAATATAAAATTGTCATATACAGACTATTACGCGTAATTAAAAAAGAGGATGTCACAAAATGAGAGATTTTGCTCCCATTTTATGACATCCTGTACTGTCAGCTTTAATACAGCCCTGATAAATAATTAATAAACTGCTGAGCCGTACGTCCGGAGATTCCTCCGTGACTTAATTCCCATTTGTTTGCTTCGGCACAAAGTTCCTCATCACTCATGCCAATCCCCGCTTTTCTGGCCAGTTCCACGACAATATGAAAATATTCTTTCTGGGTCGGCTTCGAATAATTAATCGTAACCCCAAACCGATGAACCAGCGACAATTTTTCTTCCAGTGTGTCGGAACGGTGCATGCTGTCGACATGCTCTATATCATCACGATCACTCCAGTTTTCTTTGATTAGATGCCGCCGGTTTGATGTTGCATAGATCAGAATATTATCCGGTCGTGTCTCTACGCCGCCTTCAATCACAGCTTTTAGAAATTTATATTCAACTTCGAATTCCTCAAATGATAAATCATCCATGTAAATAATAAACCGGTAATTGCGGTTTTTAATCTGTGCGATAATATTGGAAAGATCCTTAAATTGGTGCTTATAGATTTCAATCATGCGCAGACCCGATTCGTAGTATTCATTGACAATTGCCTTGATACTAGTAGACTTACCGGTGCCGCTGTCACCATACAACAAGACATTATTGGCTTTTTTCCCTTCTACAAACGCCCGGGTATTGTCAATCAGTTTCTTCTTCTGCAGCTCATAACCAATCAAATCCTGCAGCATTACCGTATCCATATTATTGATAGGACAAAGCGTAACCTGATTGCTTTCCCCGGAAAGAATCCTGAAAGCCTTATTCAGACCAAACATGCCAACCCCATACGCCTTATAAAAGTCGGTAACTGCCAGAAAGAATTCATGCTCATTTTGGGCCTGAGCCAGTTTCGCACTCAGAGCCTGAACTTTGGTACTTACATTTTTATTGTACATCAGCTCACTTTTGACAATTGCCTGATAGTCAGACAACCTGCTGAAGCAATCCATCTCCAGGTATGCTTCGAGCAGACTAAAGTCATAATGGAAAAGTTCCTGAAATACCTTGAAATCATTTTCAGCAAAAAAATTTACGCTGCCTTCTTTGGCACCTGCTTTCTCACAGGTTATACTAAATGGATTTTCATTGGTAATCAGCAGATATGTTAAGTAATTATGCCATAAATTCTTATCAAATCCATAATCCGTTGCAATTTGAAGTAAATGCTTAATCTGAGTTAATGTCCTTGTCAGTAATCTTTCCCTGGTTTCTTTTCCCTCATCCATATCCCGGATAATATTACTTAATTCCTTCAGAATGGATTCTTTCGGCATATCACCATAAATCAATAAGCGGGAAACAATTTTATACATATCGGCCACCTCTATTCACTGTTAATACAATATCTACGTATTCAGTATATCGCAGTTTTACCGATTGGTAAAGCTCATTAGCGCTTACATGACTGGCATTATTCCCAGATGCTGAATCAAAATTTTAGTCCCCATTACAATCAATATAATTCCTCCTGCCAGCTCTGCCTTCGCCTTAAAACGTATACCAAAAACATTACCGACCAGTACTCCTGAAACAGTTAATACAAATGTAATACATGAAATAAAAAATGCTGCAAGGATAATGTTTACATGCAAAAATGCAAATGATATCCCGACTGCCAAAGCATCAATGCTGGTTGCTATCGCCAATACCAACATCTCCTTCCCCCCCAGTCCGGCATTCTTATGATCCTGCCGGTCAAAGCTGTCCTTAATCATCTTGCCTCCGATGATCCCCAGCAAAACAAAAGCAATCCAATGGTCACTTGCTTTGATCGATTCTGCAAAATAGGAACCTGCCGTATACCCAATTAGTGGCATGATTCCCTGAAATACAGCAAAATACATTGCTACTGTTATACAGACTTTTGCCGTCACACGTCTGATTGACAATCCTTTACATACAGCCATCGCAAATGCATCCATAGACAGCCCCACGGCAATTATAAACAATTCAAATCCTGTCATAATTTTCCTCCTAAATTTAAATTACAGTAGAACACATCTTATGAAATAAAAAAACTCATGCATAGCTGTAGCAGCTATACATGAGTCTATCATTTAATATAGGTATCATGTATAAACCGATCCGGTTATACATGAGTCTCGTTATTTAAGACAAGCCAGACCATTATGGTCAGTATATTGACTTGGCACGTGTATCATCTATACACGCTATCTACTCCCTCATGAGTATTGAATTTTGTTATTTAAAAACTATACCATATAAACAGCTGGTTAGCCAAGGATAACATGCAAAAGAGACTGTCCATCAGGCTAAGCCACCTGTCACCATCTTCATCGTACAGAAGTAATTGTATCCTAACTTCCACTTAAAATAAGTATATTTAAGTACAAGAAAGAATGTGCCTCAACACATTTTCGCGCCGAGTGCGGTTGATGCAGCAACCATCTTCCTTAGTGCAGAGTGCGCTATCTCATAGAACCGATTTGCTATGAAAAAAAACAGCTTAAATTATAAAATTTAAGCTGCTTTCCATGCCGCAGGCCGGAATCGAACCGGCACGAGAGATTAGTCTCGCAGGATTTTAAGTCCTGTGCGTCTGCCAGTTCCGCCACTGCGGCATTTTGGCTAACACATAACCAAGTGGGACCTATAGGGCTCGAACCTATGACCCTCTGCTTGTAAGGCAGATGCTCTCCCAGCTGAGCTAAGATCCCAAAGCGACCCGGATGGGACTCGAACCCACGACCTCCGCCGTGACAGGGCGGCGCTCTAACCAACTGAGCCACCGGGCCAAATCGCTATTACTATAAACTATTAAATTATATCGGCTAAATGGACCTTCGGGGACTCGAACCCGGGACCGACCGGTTATGAGCCGGTTGCTCTAACCAACTGAGCTAAAGGTCCGAAATAATAAACACAAATGACCCCAGCGAGGTTCGAACTCGCGTTACCGCCGTGAAAGGGCGATGTCTTAACCACTTGACCATGGGGCCGTTAAATTGGTCACATGGACCTAAGCTCCCCGAGTAGGACTTGAACCTACGACAGCGCGGTTAACAGCCGCGTGCTCTACCGACTGAGCTATCGAGGATTATTACGAGCACTTAGTGACCGTTATCTGGTCACTTACGTGCGATACATGCAAAGCGTTTTTTACACATACCCTCAAAACCACATATTGAAATCATCCGAACAATAAGTCAAAGTACTAAACTCAACTACGTTTCGTTAAGTGCTTTGACACGCCTCTCACTAAATTCGACTACGTCTCATTAAGTGTTCTGGCAGCCTAAACC
>JBOFYZ010000165.1:0-6184 GCA_051654925.1 Lachnospiraceae bacterium
TTATTAGTCGCCATTGTGGCGGCAACGGTCTGGACTACGTCAGTAACGAATGATGCATTGACTGACTCGGACTTTCCGAGCGCAGTTGCACTGAGTTTGACGGTTCCTGCTGAAGTACTGGTGAAATGCACCGTCGCCTTACCATTGGTGTCAGTATTGTTGTCACTGCTGTCAATCGTTGCGCCAGTTCCGACCTGCCATGCGAGAGCAGCACCGGACATCACTTTGCCCGAAGCATCTTTCACGATCACCTGACCGGCATTCTGATCATTGCCGTCAGCGTGGCTGTTATTTTTGGTCAGTTGCAGATTCAGTGATGCGGCATACTGAACGAATGCGCTTGGCGTGGTGCGGGAAATGGCACCGGAGGTCGCTGTGACGATAACCTGTTCTGCGGTTGTGTTGGTGATATTGACACTGGCATTACCGCTGGGGTCTGTTACCCCGGCAGGGCTGATCAGTTTTGCACTCCCTGTGATACTCCAGGCGATGGCTGCTCCACTGACAGGTTTTCCGTCTGAGGTTGTAGCATGAACCGTCACCGTATTTACGGTTGTACCATCTGCCGGGCTATTGTCTTTGATACTGGTCAGCGTCATATCTGCCAGTGTGGCAGTGCTCTCTTTTTTCTTATACTGCAGAATGATTTCGTTGTTGCGATCAACCAGGTCATAACGACTTCCAGCCAGACTACGTCTTATTGCCACCTGGTCTGGAGATATCTGTGATCCCCAGGACTGACCGATGGAATAACGGAAGTTCAGGCTGAACTGAGTATCGTCCATCGAGTCCTGGCCGCGTTTGTAATCAACTGAGGCAGTAATCAGGGGAACAGGAGTGTAATTCAGGCCGACCGTGACGGCTGAGGGGTTATTCTGAAGATGGTCTTTGTCGAACAGGGCGACTTTATCGCCGTAATATTGTTCGTACATCATCTTAGCGCCCAGTTGCGGGTAAGCTGGTAAATATCCTTCAGCCCGTAAATCATAACCATCTGCGGGTTTTTCGTTATAGCCATCAAAATCCCGTGAACTGTGCCATTCCGTGGTACCTGCATAGGTGTTCGCCGCCAGCTTCAGGTAATTTGTCCAGACCTCCGCGCCAAAACCTACACGGCGGTTTTGGCCGGTGAAATCATCGTCGAGAAAAACGTTGCCGCCGAACATCCAGTTTTCCGTATTAAAGGTGCGCACGCCTAAACCAAAATTACCTATAGTGCGGCCATCCGGCGCGCGTACGCCCAGTTGGGTAAAGAGAACACCTTTTTTGTTATCGTACAGTGGTGCCAGAAAATCGAATGCACTGTCATCCCAGTTGCCATTATTATCGACATTCAGCTTAATTTGTGCCGTACCAAACTGGTTAAGCCACTCCTGAACTGAAGATGCAGCAGCCCCTGTGGCCATATTTGCGGCCGTATTTTTTAAACCGTCGTTCCCATTACTGGCCGTACTGTTCGCCAGGGTCGTCAGTGTCAATGGATTCGCAGAGGCAGAAAACGGCATTGTTTCCCTATTTCCTGACGGGCTGGCATGAGCAGAGAAGCTTGCCAGTAAAGGGAATAAAATCTGGATGATAATCTGGAACCAGACAAGAAAATTGATTTTTATTTTCACTGCTTTAAATGATTTCATAGAATTAGTTCATGTGCAAGCTTGTGTAATTTAAAATACATACCAAACACGCCTATAATATTATTAAAGGGTGTATGTCATAAAAAGCTCAGGTAATATCAAATACAATGCGGATGCATTTAATCGCCGCTTACATATACACCTGCGCAAAGAATTTTAATAATATTTTTTATTACAATAAATTTCACATGTGAAATTTATTGGGTTCTTTTGGGAAACATTGTGCGCTTACTCACTCTGAGTGCGCAGCACCTGAAAGCTCAGGCGTAATGTTCGTCGCGCTTTAGCATAAATTACCAGTGGTCTATATCTCACTGGTAATTTATGCTAACGAAAATCGTAGTCTGGCATCCATTTTCCTGATTGCATCACCCTGGCGTGGCGTTGAGCCCTTTCGGGGGTTTGTTTTGCCCACACGCTGTCCAGCATCTGTAATGCTGCCTGGTCCCAGTTCTGAGAGTGAATACACGCAAGCATGTGTCTGAACTTACCCAGACCGGCAACCCCCATCTGATAAGCCATCGATGTGAGAATGTCACGACGTGGCGTATTGCAGGTCATGAGTGCCATTGCAATTTCATTCTGCGCCATCATGTCTGCTTTTACATTGTTGACAGTGTCATTCAGCCAGGCATCAATGGTGGTATTTTCCAGCGTGAAGAGATAGTTAGAAAGTGATGCCCCCTGTGGGCCCAGCCTGAATCCCACCCCAATACTGGGGTAGCCCAGGCTGTCCAGATAGGGGGTCTTCCTTACTCCCTCTTCTTGTCTTAACAATGAAATGATATGGCTTTCTTCTTCAGGGTTCACTCCGTCTGGCACATTACACCTCCTGATGACTGTCGCTCCCGGTTAATCGCGTAGACAGACCGGGAGTTGTTGTTAAAAATAATAAGGATTTAACTCTTATTTCGCTTCCATGTAAGCTGTACGTTAGCAGTTTAAATTAACATCGCTAATAAAAATGTATCTTTTGCATGCAGACATTCACTGAAAAATGAAAAGTGTACCCGGCGATTAATGAGCAGCCCCGTAACGTGAAGTCAGCGATTTGTCACTCAGTTAAAATATCTGTCACTGTGCCAATAATGCACAGTTGACATCCTTTTTTTGCACTTCATCGACAATAATATTTGCTATTGTCATTCCAGTGAACTAACAGGAAATATCACCATGCAAATCTCTTACTTATTCTTGTTGCGGAATGTAATATATTCCTTAATTAATTTTATCGTGTGATATTTCATCTGCGTTACGTAGCCGGGGGTCAAAAGCATGGCTTTACTAATGTCGAAAAAATTAAAATATTTCATGGTCTGTTTTGAAACACAATGCATTAACTATGCTGCAGAACAATTGTGTATCACCCGGACACCTCTGGCGCGTGTACTCCACGAACTGGAAGAGAGGACGGGAGGCAGACTTTTTGAACGCAGGTACAATAAGCTGGAACCCACCGATCTCGCACAGTCCTTATACGAAAAAGTAAGGCCTGCTTACGATCTTCTTTCATCCATTGAAGTTGAATTCAACATGATATCGGGGCTGAGTCCGCTCGAAATGTTCTGCGATATCAGTGTGCCGCATATCATTTATCAGCATCTGGTCTTTAATCTAAAAAAACTAAATCCCAGTTTGAATTGTCGACGGGTATTTATAACCCCTTCAGATATGAAATCCATCATTTTAAACCCCAATATTTTAATTTTTTCATTTCGGAAAATTGTTCTTCCAGAAACCTTTCGCCATTATGAAATTAGTCATGAATCATTGTATTTGTTAATGCCGGATAGTATCTCTGAATCTGATTTTCTTGATTATGAGACGATGAAAAATATAAAGCTTTTTATTCGCAAAGATAGCCTGACGCCTGAGCTAAAAGGGATCATTTCCAGAAGCTTAAGAAATCATATGCCCTACCTTGAAATAAAAGAAACCGAACAGGATACCGCTTCAATCCTCATGGCAGTCAGCGCCGGAGAGGGGATGATGTTGCTGCCGGAATGCCTCACGTCTTACTTCTCTCCCCCAAACACTCATCAAATTCAGCTATCCGATATCAATGTCAGAACGAGCCTGTATGTGAACAGACGGTTAAAAAACGAAAAAATTGTCAATGATGTGCTGGAAATGCTTGATTCAGTCACGCATAAAAAAACGTCTAAAACAGATCTAAAATATCCGGAGTCGGGATCTGATTGTGAGTTCAACTGATGGACGCAACACACTTATTGAACCGTTCTGCGGGTGATTCATAGTCTAGCGTTTTTCTCGGCCTTTCGTTGAGCTGTCTGGCAACACTGTTAAGTCTTTGCTGGCTGTGAACCGATAAGTCAGTTCCTTTTGGAAAATATTGTCTGAGCAATCTGTTCGTATTTTCATTTGAGCCACGTTGCCAGGGAGATTGAGGATCACAAAAATAAATCTGAATGTCTGTCGCTATAGTAAATCGTGTGTGGCTGGTCATTTCAGCGCCACGATCCCAAGTTAATGTTTTATAAAGCTCAGCAGGTAATTCCCGGGCTTGTCTGATGAGTGCAGATATAACCGTTATGGTCTTGTTGTCTCTGATCTTCGCCAGCATAACAAAACGGGAATGACGTTCTACGAGGGTGATGATATAGGAGTTTTTCGAGCCCTGAATCAAGTCACCTTCCCAGTGACCTGGAATGGCTCTGTCAGCCGCCTCTGGTGGCCTTTCGCTGATAGGTATCGTGTTCGGGATTGACCCTAATCCTTTCCCTTTAAGCGATGACGTTCTGGATCTACGCACTGCTCTTCCGCTTCTGAGGCATTGTTGCAGCTCTTTTTTTAATGCTCCCCGGGTTTGTATAAAAAGCGTTTTATAAATCGTTTCGTGTGACACATGCATTTCCTGATTATCCGGATAACAGCGTTTCAGCCAACCGGCGATCTGTTCCGGCGACCAGTCCTGATGCATCTTCTCTGCAATGATTTTACACAATGCGGGGCTTTCAATTAGCTTGCAAGGTTTTGGTCTCAGCGCATTTTCCCACACAGTAGCATCGGCTTTTGCTGCACGGTATTGTTTTGCACCACCGTGCCTCCTGACCTCGCGGCTAATCGTTGAGGGCGCTCTTGATAATTTGGCGGCGATGTCCCTGATACTGAGTTTTGCTACCAGCCCTCTGGATATCTCCTCTCTTTCATCAAGCGAAAGCGCTAATCGGTGCCGCTTTCGCACGGGAGGACGGTAGCCGCCTGTCTGGTGGATAGTGGGCATAATGGAAGAATGATATCTGTCGAACATTCTGGCGATATCATGTAGAGAATCACCTTGCTTATATCTGTCCCAGATAAATGCCTTCTGCTCTGGCGTGTAGTTAATCCGAGTTCTTCGTTTCATGACAACGTCCCCCTTGATTAAGGATAGCGTTGCATCGACCCATTGAACTCACAATCCAAAGCAGCCTCCAGCGCTGAAGCGTTGAGGATAAGCAAATCCATCAGAATCTTCGACCTTTCGTTCAGGGAGACAACCCTACCCGGCGGCTCGTTTGAAAAATCAAAGGCTTCCGGGTAAATCGTATTTACCTCCTGAAGTAATTGTAAGTCCTCTGACGATAAATGGTGTAATACCGGACCACAGCCACTATAGTTTTTCAGAATTCGCCCAGCGCGGATCATCAACGGGATGTTCCGGAGGGATAATATTTCTGTCATTTAAATCAGACTCCTGGCTAAAAGGAATAAATCTGTATCAGCATGACTATAATCCTCTCATTTTCAAAGCACAATAGACTACCCGAAAAGTAACTTCCCTATATTTCAGGATGGAATAACTATTGCCTTTAATAAAACTCTTATTTATAAAACTTTATTGCGTTAAAAATAACAATACTCCCTGTCAGCTTCACCCTTTCATGATACATATCATTGATAATAAGCCCTTTCCGGATGTACCTTTTGCACTCATCCCGAAAACAGACTCAACAACTTCAGTTATCTTTCCTGCTGCGGATGAGTGTGGAAATATCAATGCCGGTTCTTTTTTTTACCGTATAAACAAGAATCTGCCCCACGCCATGTGTTCCCACTAAAGACAAACAGATGGCAATTGCGCCTGAAGATATTTTTACGCCTGCCCAGTCAGACAGCTGCATCACATGAGGCCGGATGAGATAAAAAAGCAACAGACAGATAATCACATCCCCGGCCATTTCCCTGAATCGGCCACCACCATACAGCCATCTCCCCAGCTCTCCGAGGGTAATAATGCAAATGACCCTTGTCATCTCGACAGGTTGTGAAATCAGGGTTGTGACCCATTCACTGACTGTTATTTTACCGCTCATTTATGTATGCCTCACTTCTGAAGGTGCCAGAATTAAAACTGGCTGAACCGAATTTTTCGGATGAAAGGATATCCTGCTTTCGCACAATGGCATTGACTCTTTCGCCGTCATAAATGAACCAAAAAAGACAAACTCTCACTCCCCCTGCTGCCTGGATGAAAATCAGGCCACTGTATCCTGAGTCACAATGGGTGTAAGTGAGAACATTGCTTTCTGATTTTTCACAATCATTTT
>JBOFYZ010000166.1:0-33306 GCA_051654925.1 Lachnospiraceae bacterium
TTAATCTGCGGAAAGGTGTTTCTGCATAAAATAAACCGACAAATCACTCGGAAATAATCTGACGCCTTTGTTAGTGGATAGCTAAATCAGGCTGGAATAATGTGCAGATTGGAGTAGTATTTAATTTGCAGAACAACACCTATGTAACAAATATTTTTGCATGGTTCTCCTTCTTTCTTTTGGACATTGTGTCCAGAAGTTCCTACACGTAAAAAAGGCAGCTATAAACCTTATTCTGGTTCATAACTGCCCTACGCTGTATAAATTCAATTTTTCTAAGCAACATAATCTTCAAACCGCTTGCACGACCGCCAGATAATCCGATTATTTACCCAACGTTGTAGATCTCGGTGCTGCCGGTCGGCATGTTCCTTGTCATATATCATCACATAAGGATCAAATTTCAAATCCCTCAGTGTGTATATCCGGTGTAAATCCTGCTCTATTGTGCTGTTGTAATTTGTCAGCACGTACACGACCTTTCCGCTTTCATTCTTCCGACTATAACACTCTGAAAATCGCCGAAAATCCTCAGTCAAATCCTGCTCCGGTCTATCCCAAGCCATATGTACCCGCTTGACACGCATCTGGTTCAGCATTTCTATTCTCTCTGGCGTGGCAAGCCTAATATCAAAACCTTGCGTAAAATCTATAATTGCCCGTGATTCTACCAACTGTCCAAGTAAATCCTCCCAGTCTTGGCAAGCAAAGATATTCGGGTCACACAACCGGATATTTTCTTGTCCCTCCCAAAATTTACGCAGATTAGTAACTTTCACGCTGCATCGCCCTTCTTTGGCAGCTACATGGCAAAAACTACATCCACGTGGGCAACCACGAGTAAGAAATCCATAGGCGGTGTCCTTGGTCAGTTTTGGATATAGGTTGTAATCCGGATACATATTCTCAATCGATTCCGGGAACTGTACATCTCTTTCGGCATGGTACACTTCCTTCCCATTCTCCAATTCAATACAATAACCAGATCCGCCACGGATCACCTCATCAGCATTAAGACAAAATTGGTAATCCGATGTAAACGAAAATACCTTACTCATATATACCCGGTCACAATGGCCGGAAAAAAGCGGCTGATACCACTCCACACTATCACCTTGCTGCTTATGCCAGGCAGACAGTTTCATTAATGGTAGGTTCGGGAAGTTATGCCCATCCACGTCAATCAATCCAATCTTGATAATCCTCGCCGCCTTTCTGCCCAATCGGTTATTTGTTCCACTTATGGACACAATGTCCAAAACATTATATATCTGCTACAATGCTCAATAGATTCCCCATAATACGAATGATCGTCAAAATCAACACAAGACCACCCATTAGACCACCTACAATAAAATTGAGTGCTAACACTCCCATACTTCCCGCTATACCAAAATTCCTCGGAATCAACAGCAGGAACATTTTCCGAATACCAAAGGGAAAACCCACCAGTATCCAATACAAGAAATAGTCAAATCCGTCTGTTTTCCGGCATACCGGATAACAGAAAATCAGCATCAAGCCGATTGCCACAAGTGGCAACACCACTTTAAGTAATACCTTTCTCATTCCATCCACCTCCAAACATATCATGCCTAACTTCCTGCTGAAAATAATGATTCATAGTATTAGGTGCATTGTAAAGTGCAGTAATCATATACGACCGGATATTGCCTATCTTTGTAGTTGTATTCTTCATGCACCCCATGACATACTCAATATGGCTCTGGTTCAATTTCAAAAACTTTGCTTTTACAAGTTCATAGGGATAATCCTCCCCACCAATACGAAGCGTCTTTCGTTTTACACAAACAACATCACAGATAATCTGATACAGTTCTTCAACCAGTTCTTTATCTCTGTTGTCTGCATGGTTCATGTAATGCTCGTATTCAATATTCTCCCGAATAAACTGTATATAAGCATCTATCATATCCATCGTATCGTCCTTCCCTTCACCAGACGGAAATCCCACACCTGATTGATTGATAGGATTGATATAACTCAAATTGCTATAATTAGTATTGTTATAATTAGTGTCTACATTTTGAACCTCTAGGCTTCCAGTTTCTGAACCTCTTGACTTTCGTTTTTCGGACTCCTTGAAGTCCAAATTTTGAACTTCTTGAAGTTCAGCACTTGAACTTCCAGACTTCCAATTTTTAGACTTCTGGACTTCCGTTATTTGCACCTCTTGACTTTCAGATATTGAACCCTCTGAAACTTGCTGATTTTCACAGGTAATAAAATTCTTGACGTAGATAATTGTAGGCTTTCCCTGCCCTCTTTTCTTACGCTCAATTAACCCTATCCCTTTAGCTGTATCCAATTCCGCTAAAATCTTTACGCCTGTTCCTTTAGAACAATTCAAGTCCTCCATGATATCCTCCAGGGTGTAAATAATATACACCCTGTTTTCAACATCCAACCACCCATTTTTCATTGACATTGCCATTCTGTCAAGCATAAGACCATACAGCAGTTTTGCATCACTGGACACACCCTTGAATCGGCTGTCCTTTATCAAAGCTCGTGGAACTCGGTAAAACGAAAACTGATCCGCTTCGGCACCATAATAGTAATCGAATCTGAATCTACTTTCCATGCTTTCCACTCCCCTCTACTGTCTACTCTGCCAATCTTTCAGAAGCTCATAGATGATTTTTTCAATTTCTTCACTACTGTAATCCTCAGCAAAATATTGGCTGATTTTATCCGCTTTAATCGTTACCTTACGCTCTTTTGGCTTCTTCTCCGACAAAATCAACTCCACCATTGCTTTTGTCAATTCGCTCTTTTTACTATATTCTTTAAGCTGTACGGACTGTGTACCGACTACGGTCACATTCTGCTCTTTTACAAACCCCTGCACCCATGCCTGTTCCGTTTTAGAAAGGTAAGAGATATCAATTCCTTGCACAATTCCCAACTTCTTGTTATCCACCATATCCAGTAAGGTATCTGTAAGGCGTGACAGCCAGATATACCTCTGCACCGTCTTTCCGCTCTCTCCGGCAGCTTCCCCTATCTCATCAAGGCTGCTCTTGCCAGAAGCACCTTTTTTACTACCCTGATGCTTCATAGCTTCAAATTTCATCTTATAAGCCTTCGCCTTCTCACTGGGTAGAATGTCCTCACGCTGAATATTGGTGTCCACCATGATAATTGTGGCTTCATCATTACTGTAATTGCGTACAAATACTGGCATAGCAGTATTTCCTGCAAGCTCACTGCCCCGTTTTCTCCTGTGTCCGGCAATGATTTCATACCCGCCCTCCGTACGAGGTCTGGCAATTCCCGGCATCAATACACCATAACGTTTAATGCTTTCAACTGTTTCTTGCATTTTTTCATCATCTAAAACCTTAAACGGATGGTTCTGGAAAGGATAGAGTTCATCAAGTGGTATTTCTACCACTTGCTCTACACCCGTTTCTGGCACATTTGCACTGCCAAACAAATCATCAAAGCTATTCAGCTTGATTTTATCAGCACTGTTTTTCTTTCCGCTGTTACTCATTACTCAGCACCTCCTTTGTCAAGGCTCGATAGGCAAATGCCACCTTACCATCTGGATCATGCTGATAAATACTAACCCCCTCCGCCGATATCTCCGCTGCTCTGACTGACAGGGGGATAGAATTGGTAAATATCTTGACTTTGCTGCCATAATTCTCCTTCAGCAGCGTACAAATACCTTTTGCATAATTTGTCCTATTATCCACCATTGTCAACAATATGCCCTCTATCGCCAGTTTGAGATTGATTTGCCGCTTTACCCTGCCAATTGTCTTAATGAGTTGTTCTAACCCTTTCAGTGGCAGATACCCCGCCTGTACGGGTATCAAAACGCTGTCTGCACAGGCAAAGACATTTATGGTTATCATTCCAAGAGAAGGCATACAATCTATTAAAATATAATCATAATGCTCCCTTACCAAATCTATGTATGTTCTTAGTACAAACTCCCTGCTCATCACATTCACAAGGGATACCTCAAGACCAGAAAGCTCTATATTCCCCGGCATAAGGTCTATACCCTCCTCATGCCTTATAATACCCTCTGATATATCCATTTCTTCATCTCCGATAAGTTTACCCATTACAGTTTCAAGGGTAATTTCCATTGTATCAGGATCACTAAAACCTAGACTTTTTGTAAGATCCCCCTGGGCATCGGCATCTATCAGAAGAACACGTTTTCCCTGCTTTGCCAGTCCTATCCCTAAATTACTTGTTGTAGTTGTCTTTCCTACTCCACCTTTTTGATTTGCAATTGCGATTACTCTACACATAACTTTTATCCTCCGAATTATCTTTGTTCTTTTTCTACTTCTGCATATACACGAAAATACTTCTTTGTACCCTTATTGACGAAAGGCTCGGAAATCTCCAACACTTTGATTCTTTTATCCCGTTCTAAAATCTTCTGGAACCATTTAATATCTCTTGTTGTTCCTTGCAGCCTAATTTTTAACATACATATCCTCCAAACTCCGGTAGAAGCAATATTCGGGATACCGAACTTTAATCGCTTCCCAAAAGTATCTGGCATAACTACAGCAGAATAAATCTTCCACTGTATAACGCTTGCACTCTGATAGCTGTTCCTCCGCATCTTCATAATCGTAAACGCTCGGTGTTCCGTTATTATAAAGGTTAAATGCCATTCTTACCACCCTGGCACTGCCACTGGTAATCCAACCTTGATGCAGGCACTCTGTTTTTACACATCCTGTTTTGAAATCATAAATAGATTTTATATTCCGCCTTGTACTCTCATCAATTCCCAAGCAATACACCAAAGCCTTGTGGTACACATCCTGATACCTACACTTTGGCAGGTATTCCAGATAAAATTTTTCGTGTTCTTCATTCTTAAAAGTTACTGTGTGGGCTTGCCGCTCTGCTTTTGCACTTAACGCTGTGTTTGTCATCTTTGTGACCTCCTGTTTTTATTTTTGTTGTTTGACTAAAACACAAAAAAGGACACTCCTAAAATTTCTCTTAGAAATGTCCTTGCCTAGTTAAAACTCAACTATTCAATTGTTAAGTGCTGGTGCTGATTACATATCGCTACATATTACTGCATTTTCTATCAAAACTTTGCAGTAATTTTGCAGTAAAACCTGCCTTGTGTAGCCGCAAACCTGCATAAACACTGGGTTTATTTATCTAAACTTTTCATCGTGGGAAACAACAACACATCCCTGATCGCCGGAGAATTGGTAAACAGCATTACCAGACGGTCAATTCCATAACCGATACCACCGGTCGGCGGCATGCCGATCTCCAGAGAATTCAGGAAATCATCATCGGTATGATTCGCTTCTTCGTCACCTGCTGCAAACGCTTCTTCCTGAGCTGCAAAGCGGGCTCTCTGATCAATCGGATCGTTCAGCTCAGAGTATGCGTTACACATCTCTCTGCCATAGATAAAAAGCTCAAAACGTTCTACATGATCTGGTTTGTCTGGTTTTCTCTTGGTCAAAGGAGATACTTCGACCGGATGATCCATAATAAAGGTTGGCTGAATCAAATGTTCTTCAACAAACTCTTCAAAGAACAGATTGATCATGTCGCCACGGACATGACGAGCTTCATAATGTACATCTTTTTCATCTGCCAGACGTTTTGCTTCTTCCGTTGTTTTAATCTCTTCAAAGTCAATACCAGTATATTTCTTTATCGCATCGATCATGGTCAGACGCTCAAAAGGTTTGCCTAAATCAATCTCAACCTCTGCATACGGAATCGTTGTGGTTCCCAGTACTTCCTGAGCCACATGGCGGAACATATTCTCAGTCAGATCCATCATGCCGAAATAGTCGGTATAGGCCTGATAAAGTTCCATCAAGGTGAATTCCGGATTGTGTCTGGTGTCCAGACCTTCATTACGGAATACTCTGCCAATCTCGTAGACACGTTCCATCCCGCCGACAATCAGACGCTTCAGCGGCAGCTCCAGGGAAATCCGCAGCTTCACATTCTCGTCCAGGGCATTATAATGGGTCTCAAACGGTCTTGCAGCTGCACCACCGGCATTCGCTACCAGCATTGGTGTCTCTACTTCCAGGAAGTTCAGACCATCCAGATATCTTCTGATACTGCTGATAATCTTAGAACGGGTAACAAATGTTTTCTTCACATCTTCGTTCATGATCAGATCTACATAACGCTGACGATAACGCATATCGGTATTGGTCAGACCATGGTACTTCTCCGGAAGAATCTGCAGGCTCTTGCTAAGCAGGGTTACTTCACCGGCGTGAAGGGAGATCTCCCCCATCTTGGTCGTAAATACGGTTCCTTTGACACCGACAATATCACCGATGTCCATACGCTTAAATGCTTTATATTCATCTTCGCCCAGATCATCTCTGGCGACATAACACTGAATGTTTCCTTTTAAATCCTGTACATTACAAAAAGAAGCCTTACCCATTACACGCTTGGACATCATCCTGCCTGCAATCGTAACTTCCTTCCCTTCCCATTCACCGTAGTTCTCTTTGATATCGGCACTGTGTATCTGGACATCATACTTGGTAATCTGAAAGGGATCCTTTCCAGCTTCCTGCAATTCAGCCAGCTTCTCCCGGCGAACCTTTAATAACTGGTTTAAATCCTGCTCTGCCATCGTTATCCTCCTATGATGCTCTCTGTATTTCCAATACTTTATATTGGATCATGCCGGCCTGGGTCTCAACATCAACCACATCGCCTACACACTTGCCAATCAAAGCCTGCCCTACCGGTGACTCATTAGAAATCTTGTTCTTCAGGCTGTTTGCTTCGGTTGAACCTACAATCATGAATTCCATATCCTCATCAAAATCCATATCATGAACCTTAACCTTACAGCCGATGCTGATCTTATTGATATCGATTTCATCCTCGTCAATAACTTCGGCATTCTTTAACAGCTTTTCGAGAGCTTCAATTCTGAGCTCGATGTCGCGCTGGTCATCTTTTGCCGCATCGTATTCGGCGTTCTCAGACAGATCTCCCTGTTCTCTTGCCTCTTTAATCTTCTGGGCAACTTCTTTTCTTTTATTAACCTTTAGATCCTGCAGCTCATCTTCATATTGTTTAAGACCCGCATAAGTCAAAATATTTTTCTTCTCTGCCATAATCCCCTTTTCCTTTCTTTATTCCTCGAACCGTTCATATATCATAAAGCTGCGCTTATCTCAGCCATTGCATGCATGGTATTATATCCTAACACTTGCCCGTTTGTCAAGGTTTGAGAGCCATTAACAATGACTCTAGTTGCAAAACTGTCTCAAGCCGGTTACATTCTCTTCTAAACGCCGCCGAATGCGGCAGTCCTCCGGTATACCAGGCAATATGTTTGCGCATCTCTTTCATCCCCATCACTTCACCTTTCCAGGCTACCTGCAGCCGGGCATGGCGCAGCATCATCTCACAAACCTCTGAAAAGTCCGGTCCTGGCAGCTGCTCTCCGGTGTCCAGGTAATGAAGTATCTGTTTAAACAGCCAGGGATTGCCCCGAGCCCCCCGGGCTACCATCAGACCGTCACATCCGGTCTCCTCGAGCATTCGTTTGGCATCTTCCGGGGTAAAGATATCACCGTTTCCGATCACCGGCACCTGCACCGCCGCCTTCACCTCACGAATGATACTCCAGTCGGCCCGGCCCGAATAAAACTGCTCCCGTGTCCGGCCATGAACCGCAATTGCTGCTACCCCGCAGCTTTCGGCTATCCTCGCAATTTCCACGGCATTCACACAGGTCTCATCAAACCCTTTCCTTATTTTAATGGTAACCGGCTTTTTCACCCGTTTTACCAATGCGGTCAAGATCTGTTCCACCAGCCGGGGATTCTTCATCAGGGCTGAGCCCTCGTGATTGTTGACAACTTTGGGAACCGGGCAGCCCATATTAATATCAATGATATCATAGGGACCATCCTCAATCTGATGAGCCATCGCACTGACAATCTCCGGATCTGACCCAAACAGCTGTACCGCGACCGGCCGCTCACCGGCCTCCACCGCAAGAAGTTCTTTCGTTCCTTTGTTCTTATATAAAATAGCCTTAGCACTAACCATCTCTGTATATAAAAGCCCGCACCCCTGTTCCTTACAAAGCGTCCGGTACGGCTGATCCGTAACTCCCGCCATCGGTGCCAGAATTAGGTTGTTCTCCAATTCCACATTGCCTATCTTCAGTTTCATTCTAATTCATCCTCAACAGTTTCTCCAAGACAGAAGACTTTATAATACAATTCCAGCGATTCCAGCAGTTCCCGCTTCTCCTGCTGGTACTGCCTAATCTTCAAATCTGCCCCGATCTCATCATAATACCCGTCATATTCGGCCGTCGTCAGTTTGAACTCCAGCGTCCCATCCTCTTCATACTCCAGCGTCAAAATCCCGCCGCATTCTTCGGTAAACCACACGCACATCACCTGCAGCTCTCGTTTGATATTGTCCGGCAGGCTGTCAAAATCGTTATTAAAATAATATTTCCTATCGTAAGAATTAGAACCGCATAATACGGTTCTTTCTTCATTCATCTCCATATCTGCTCTCCTCCCAAGCACTCAATGCATAAGAGAAAACAACGCCCGTCTGCATACAGCGAGTTCGTCGTTTCCTCTTATATGATTGGTTTCATTGCTGAAACTTATATATTCGATTATTTAACCAGCATCTTACTGATCTCGAACTGATCTTCCGGAATGTCCTTGGTCATGGCCAGAGCTTCCTGAATATCAAAATCAACATAATCTCCGTTCTGATAAGCCACCAGACGGTTACTTTTACCTGCCTCCAGCAATTCGACTGCCTTGGCACCCATAATAGAAGCATATACACGGTCTTTACAGGTTGGTGTGCCGCCGCGCTGCATATGTCCTAATATCGTCGCCCGGGTCTCGATACTGGTTGCCGCTTCGATTCTTCTCGCCATCGAAGTGGAGTGTCCGATTCCTTCAGCATTAATAATTATATTGTGCTTTTTGCCGCGTTTACGGTTGTCGATAATCCGGTTGATCAGAGCCTGCTCGTTACCATCATACCGCTCCGGCAGAAGAATATCCTCCGCACCGTTGGCAATTCCGCACCATAAAGCGATGTATCCTGCATCTCTTCCCATAACCTCAATAATACTGCAGCGTTCATGTGAAGTTGAAGTATCCCTGACCTTATCGATCGCTTCCATTGCAGTATTTACCGCCGTATCAAAACCGATGGTATATTCGGTGCAGGCAATATCCAGGTCGATCGTTCCCGGTATGCCGATCGTGTTAATGCCCAGAGCCGCCAGCTTGCCGGCACCACGGAAGGAACCGTCACCGCCGATTACCACAATCCCGTCAATCCCGTGCTTTTTGCAGATCTCCGCACCCTGCTGCTGCACTTCCGGCTTTATGAATTCTAAACATCTTGCTGTATACAGGATCGTGCCGCCGCGGTGGATAATATCCGATACACTATGACTCCCCATATCGATAATCTCTTCCTGCAAAAGACCCGCGTAGCCTCTCATAATGCCTTTTACTTTCAGACCTTTATTTGTTGCGGATCTTACTACTGAACGGATAGCCGCATTCATTCCCGGAGCATCTCCACCACTGGTTAATACCCCAATGGTCTTTACCTGCTTTGACATAGCTGTTCCTCCTGTACTTTTTTTCATACATTGCCTATTTTAAAACATTTTTGTTATCTTTTCAATCCCTTTTCAACAACTTTGACATTTTTTTCACCAACTATCGTACTAAGCCGAATGACCAGCTCCGTTCCAGCCTTCACATTCCAGTTGGCAGGCAGGACTTTTTTGCCGCGTTCCTTTTCCAGATATAAGATGACAGAATCGCTGCCCTCCGACAGCCGCAGAATATCCAGAACCTGCTGCTGCCGTTGTTCATACTCTTCCATGTCGGTAAATTTGACCCACAGCACTCTGGGAACATCAGCAAAGGGAATCACCTGTTCACAGATCAGTTTGCCGACCGGTTCTTCACCAAGAGAAACCCTGCCCTTGATAAACACCTTACTGTCTTCGACCAGCATATTTCGCTTCGCTTCATAATCCTTGGGAAATACCAGAACTTCCACACTGCCGACGAGATCTTCGATAGTAAGGAATGCCATCATCTTATTGGTCTTTGTGGTCTTGACCACCTTAGCCGTTATCATACCGCCGACAGTAACCCGGTCACCGTCCTGGACAACCGCATCTTCAGTCTCTTCATCAACCATAAAGTCAATCGTTTTGGCCGTAATATTCTGACTCCACAGTTCCTGATATTCCTCCATCGGATGGCCGCTGATATAGATACCCAGGGTCTCCTTTTCAAAAGCCAGCAGTTCTTCTTTTTTGAACTCCGCGACATCAGGCATGGTAATCTGATATTGTTCTTTTTCTTCTTCCCCGGCAAAATCAAACAGGCTCATCTGACCTTCCAGTGAACTTTTACGTTCCTTGTTCTTCTGATCCAGAATCTCCGGAGCCACCATCGTCTTCTGGCGGCGGTTCCCCGGCATCGAATCCAGCGCCCCGGACTTGACAAAATTCTCCAGTGTCCGCTTGTTCACCTCTTTATTCGTCATCCGCTCGACAAAGTTCTCCATCGAAGTATAGAGACCATTTGCTTCCCGTTCTTTGATAATTGCATCAACCACATTCCGGCCGACACTCTTGATGGCCGACAAGCCATAACGGATCGCATCTCCAGATACGGAAAACCCGCTGAACCCTTCATTAATATCCGGCGGCAGGATCGCAATTCCCATCTGACGGCAGGTCAGAATGTATTCCGACACTTTGGTAACGTTATCCATCACCGAAGTCATCAGTGCCGCCATGAATTCCTTTGGATAGTAATATTTCAGATATGCCGTCTGATAAGATACCACCGCATAACATGCGGCATGCGACTTATTAAAAGCATATTTGGCAAAGTCCGTCATTTCATCAAAAATATGATGGGCGAGCTTCTCATCAATTCCATTATTAATACAGCCCGGCACACCTTCGACAGCATTTCCATAGACGAAATTCTGCCGCTCCTTTTCCATTACCGAAGCTTTCTTCTTGGACATGGCCCGCCGCACCAGGTCACTTCGTCCCATAGTATAACCAGCCAGTTCCCGGACTATCCGCATAACCTGTTCCTGATATACAATACACCCATAGGTAGGTCCAAGGATGTCCTGCAACTGAGGACAGTCGTAGGTGATATTGTTCTGATCGAGCTTCCCTTTCAGATACCGGGGGATAAAATCCATCGGCCCCGGACGGTAAAGGGATATCCCGGCAATAATATCTTCCAGGTTCTCCGGTTTCAGCTCCTTCATAAAGCTTTTCATACCGCTGCTTTCCAGCTGGAACACACCGTCGCACTTGCCGGTTCCGATCGAAGCGAGAACGTCTTTATCGTTATAATCGATCGCATCCATATCAAGATGCCGGCCATAGTTGTATTCGATCTGGCGGGTGGCATGCTGAATCACCGTCAGGGTCCGCAGGCCCAGAAAGTCCATCTTCAGCAATCCCAGTTCTTCCAGCGTCGTCATCGTAAACTGAGTGGTGATGGTACCATCGGCAGCCCGGGACAGCGGTACATATTCGTCAACAGCCATTTTACTGATGACAACACCTGCGGCATGCATCGAAGTATGCCGCGGCAGTCCTTCCAGACGCATGGACATATCAATCAGATATTTCACTTCGTCATCTTCATTATAGGCCTGTCTTAAATCGGGGCTCTGCTTTAAGGCCTTTTCCAGAGTCATTCCCAGATCTCCCGGGATCATCTTGGCAATGGCATCACAGCGGGCATACGGCAGATCAAGTACCCTGCCCACATCCCTGACGACACCTTTGGCAGCCAGCGTACCAAATGTAATAATCTGAACCACCTGATCATCACCGTACTTCCTGACAACATAGTCAATCACTTCCTGCCGCCGTTCGAAGCAGAAGTCGATATCGATATCCGGCATCGAAATTCGTTCCGGGTTCAGGAACCGTTCGAACAGCAGATTATAACGGATCGGCTCAATATCGGTAATCTCCAGGCAGTAGGATACAATACTCCCCGCTGCCGACCCGCGTCCCGGCCCGACAATAATATCGTTCGATTTGGCAAAATGAATAAAATCCCAAACGATTAAAAAGTAATCCACATATCCCATGCTGTGGATAACATCCAGCTCATATTGCAGCCGTTCCTGCAACGCTTCTTCCTGAGAATCGGCATAGCGTTTTTTCATTCCTTCCTGGCACAGATGATTCAGATAACTCCAGGCATCAAAGCCTTCCGGAACTTCATACTGGGGCAGCTTAATGACACCGAATTCAATCTCGACATTACAGCGCCGGGCAATCTTATGGGTATTCTCAATCGCCTCCGGAGCATACAGAAATAGCTGCCGCATCTCTTCTTCGGACTTGCAGTAATACTGTCCGCCTTCGTAACGCATCCGGTTTTCATCGGAAACTTTTTTACCGGTCTGGATGCACAGCAGAATATCATGTGCTGCCACATCTTCTTTAAATGTATAGTGAATATCATTGGTCGCAACCAAATCTATATTTAATTCCTGGCTCAGTCTGAGGAGCCCCTGATTCACTGACTTCTGCGCCGGTATCCCATGATCCTGCAGCTCCAGGAAATAGTTGCCCCGGCCAAAGATCCGCTCATGCTTCAGCGCCGCTTCCCTGGCTTCTTCATACTGTCCGCGCTCCAGATAGCGCTGTACTTCACCGGCCAGACATCCGCTCAGTGCGATAATGCCTTCATGGAACTCTTCTAATACTTCATGATCGACTCTAGGTTTGTAGTAGAAACCATCTACGTATCCGCGGGAAACAATCTTCATCAGATTCTGATAGCCCTGATTATTCTCCGCCAGCAGCACCAGATGATAATAGCGGTCTTCCCCATGTACATGTTCACGGTCAAACCGGGAATTCGGTGCCACATATACCTCGCAGCCCAGAATCGGCTTGATGCCGGTTTCATGTGCCGCCCGATAAAAATCAATCACTCCGTACATACAGCCATGGTCTGTAATCGCAATACTGTCCATCCCCAGCTCTTTAGCTCTGGCTGTTAACTCTTTGATCTTACTGGAACCGTCCAACAGACTATATTCTGTATGGACGTGCAGATGTGTAAATGCCACAATGTCTCTCCTTTGTACTGGTATTCCATTACGCCGTTACCAGAAAAATTGAAAAAACAAGCAGAACCGGAACCGTTCCGAATCTGCCTGGTTTATTCTATCTCTGGTAATAATATTTACTGTCCGTTAGATAAATATTCTTCAATCGCCGTCATTGCTGCCTCTTCATCCTGTCCATCTGCTGAGACGTTAAGTACATCTCCGTTATGCATACCCAGGGTCATCATACCCATGATACTCTTTGCATTTACACGGGAACTATCGTTCTCCACATAAATAGCACATTCAAACTGGCTGGCAATCTGTACCAGCATCGCTACTGGTCTTGCTTCCAGCCCTGATGCAAGTCCGATTGTAATCATTTTTTTAAGCATAATTATCCTCCTCATTCTTGCGAACGCCTTTACGTTCTGGTGCTCTCACTTTGTTCCCGGATTCTTTCGGCGATACTGCCCAGCTTTCTTAATCGGTGATTTACACCTGACTTTCCAACTGACGGGTTCAAAGCTTCTCCAAGCTCCTTCAGTGTTGCTTCGGGTTTTGACAACCGCATTTCGGCAATTTCTTTTAGATTCTCCGGCAGCTTTTCAAATCCCACCGTATCTCTGATATAAGTAATATCTTCTATCTGCTTTACAGCAGCGGATACTGTTTTGTTAATGTTGGCTGTTTCACAGTTGACCTGCCGGTTGACGCTGCCCCGCATCTCTTTGATAATCCGGATATTCTCCAGCTCCATCAGAGATAAGGGCGCCTCCATAACATTCAGCGCGTCTACAATCTGACTTCCTTCTTTAATATATACCACATAATACTTCTTACGCAAGACTATTTTTGCATCAAGTCCAAAACAGATCAGTAAGGCCTGCAGCTGTATCGCTTTTGATTCTGATGCACAGGCAATCTCATAGTGGTAGAATCTCTCCGGATCACTGACAGACCCAGCTGCTAGAAATGCACCCCGGATAAAGGCACGCTTACAACAATTCTGCTGAATCACGACATTCTGTGACAAAGACAGATTCTCCGCAATCTCTCCATACGGGTCAATCAGCTTCGTCGCCTGCAGCACACGGACAGCGTCCTGATGTCTGCAGATTCCCACAGTGTATGTCCGGCTTTTTCGGTTACCTGTTCCCTGCCGAATAGAAACATCAATACTTATATTAAATGTTTTTTTTAATAATGTAAAGTATTTTCTTGCAACTGAGACATTTTCCGTATGGATTTTTATACAATATTTATTATGCTCTGATATCTGAATCCTGCCGCAGATACTGATAATAGCGGCAATTTCAGCGATCTGGCAATGTCTGGCCGGGCTCCACTGTCTGGATAATTCTTCTTTTACTCCGGAAGAAAATGACATATTACACCTCGGTTTTCTATTTTGTATCTTTTTCGATATCTCTGTGTTCCAGTTTGATTCCTAAGTCTTCTCTACTGTTCATATATTCGTACAGCGCTTCGGCAATGGTAACCGAACGATGCTTACCGCCGGTACAGCCAACGGCAATCACTAACTGATTCTTGCCTTCCTGAATATAATTCGGAATCAGGAAATCGAGCATATCATATAGCTTTGCCTGAAATACTTCGGCCGTACCACCCTGGCATACATAATCCTGTACCTCCTGCTCCTGTCCCGTATGATAACGCAGGGACTCCACATAAAAAGGGTTGGGCAGAAAGCGCACATCAAACACCAGATCGGCATCCGTCGGTATCCCATATTTGAATCCGAATGAAAGTACCGTAATAAACATATTATGATAACTTTTATTCTGTACGAATATCTTTTCCAGCTCACTGCGAAGTTCTCTTGTCAGTAATCTGCTGGTATCCATAATGACGTCCGCCTGCTCTCTCAGAAAGGACAGCCGCTGACATTCCTTCATGATACCTGTCTCGATCCGGTTATTGCCTGCCAGCGGATGGCTGCGTCTCGTTTCTTTATAACGTTTAACCAGAACCTGTTCCTGGGCATCCAGAAACAGGATCTCATAAGGCAGCATCTGATGCTTCCATTCGTTCAGGATATGCTCGAGACGCGGCAGCTCTTCGCCACTGCGGATATCAATCCCCAATGCCACGTTTTCATGTCGGTGCGGCAACTGCATGGTAAGCTCTGTAAATGGTTCCAGCAAGGATATGGGTAAATTGTCCACACAGTAAAAACCCGTGTCTTCCAGCATCTTCAGAGCAACCGTTTTGCCGGCACCTGACATTCCAGTCACGATTACAAGTCTCACGTCTTATGTCCTCCAAGCCTTTCCATCAGAACTCGCCTATTGTTTTCACTTCCAGTTCCAGCACAACACCGGACATTTCATTTACCTTATCCTGTACCGCCCGGCATAATGACATGATGTCTGCCGCAGTTGCATTGCCGCGGTTGATGACAAAACCGCAGTGCTTTTCAGCTACCTGGGCATCACCGATACGAAATCCCCGCAGACCGGCATCCTGAATCAGCTTGCCGGCAAAATATCCTTCCGGACGCTTAAAGGTACTGCCGGCACTGGGATATTCCAGCGGCTGCTTCTCTTTGCGCTGTCCGGCCAGATCGTCCATTCTCCCGCGGATCTGGCGCTGATCCCCCGGCTGCAGGTCCATTACAGCTTCCAATACCACGTATTGCTCGCGGATAATACAGCTCGTTCGATACCCCAGTTCAAGCCCGACTGCCGTCAGTTCTTTGATCTCGCCGTCGGGAGCCAGTACCGTGACACTGCTAAGAACTGCTTTCATCTCCGAACCGTAAGCACCGGCATTCATCACAACCGCACCGCCGACTGTACCCGGAATCCCGGCCGCGAACTCGAGTCCGGTTAATGATGCATCGAGTGCCTGCCGCGCTGCCCGAGACAGCATCGCACCGGCACCGGCATATATCCTGTTCCCTTCCATACGAATGTTGTCCCAGGCTTTTCCAATGGCAATCATAACACCATCATATCCACAGTCACTGACCAGCAGATTGCTGCCATTACCTAAAATGTAATATGGTGTTTTCATCTCCCGGCAGCAGCTGATTACCGCCGCCAGTTCATCTGCTCCGGCCGGTTCCGCATAAATTGCCGCCGGACCACCCACCCTAAACGTGGTATGGCGGCTCATCGGCTCATCCCGGCGCAGCTGCCCATCCTGTACCAATTCAGATAATCTGTTATAACATACGCTCATACAGTCCCCTTATTGCTTGTTAATTTGGATTTCCTAAATTTGCCTGTACACGGTTGTACAGTTCCTGAGCTGCATTATAGCCCATCTTCTTCTGACGGTAGTTAACGGCTGCCGACTCGACAATAATAGCCAGATTCCGGCCCGGACGGATCGGAATGCTGTGGCAGACCACTTTATTACCCATGAATTCGGTATACTGGTCTTCCAGGCCGAGACGGTCATACTCTTTATCCCGGTTCCAGTCTTCCAGCTTGATAACCATGTCGATCCCCTGGGTATCTTTAACACTCTCTACACCATATAAAGATTTCACATCAATGATACCAATCCCGCGCAGTTCAATAAAATGCTTCGTAATATCAGGAGCACTTCCGATCAGAGTTTCATCACTGACTTTGCGGATCTCTACCACGTCATCAGTAACCAGACGATGTCCGCGCTTAATCAGTTCCAGCGCTGCTTCACTCTTGCCGATACCGCTCTCACCCATAATCAGGACACCTTCACCAAACACGTCTACCAGAACGCCATGGATGCTGATACAGGGCGCCAGCTTCACCTTCAGCCAGCGGATGATCTCACCCATCAGGTCAGAGGTCGACTGGTCGGAAATCAGACACGGTACATTAAAATGGCGGCATAAATCTTCCATATCCTCATCCGGCATCTGCCCGCGGCTGTAAAGCAGGCATGGAATCTCGCAGGATAACAGCTTCTCATACATTTCCACCCGACGCTGTCTCGATAATGTATTAATATATGCCTGTTCCACATATCCGATAATCTGTATCCGCTCCCGGTCAAAATGGTCATAAAAGCCACTCAGCTGCAGTGCCGGACGGTTCACATCAGGATGCAGCAGGACGATCTTGTCGGTATCAATCTCCGGAATTACACTTTTTAAACTCATTTTTTCGATTAACTCTGTGATCGTAACTCCATGCATGGTATTTTCTCCTTTTGCTTTGTTCTTATCATACTATCATATCCGAGTCTCATTGTCATTACCCGAATCACTTTTCTTTTGCTCCTGTTCCCGGAAGAAACGGTATATATTTTCTGCTGCCAGGCGGTTCAGCCCGGGCACCCCGGCCAGCTCGTCTACGCTTGCAGCCTGAATCGCCTCCAACGTTTTAAAGTGCCGCATCAGTGCTTTTCGTCTGGTATTGCCGATTCCCGGAATATCATCGAGTATCGATCGGACCTGTCCCTTACTCCGCAGACTGCGGTGATATTCAATGGCAAACCGGTGCGCCTCATCCTGAATTCTTGTGATCAGACGGAACCCTTCCGAATGTTTGTCGATCGGAATTTCTACATTATTATAATAGAGTCCGCGGGTGCGATGATTGTCATCCTTAACCATACCGCAGACCGGAATATCCAGCTTAAGCCTTGCCAGTACTTCCAGCGCAATATTCACCTGCCCTCTGCCGCCATCCATCATCAGCAGATCCGGAAACCGGGTGAAACTGCCAAAGTTCTTTTCCACCCCGTTCTGCTTTAGCTGCGCCATCTCTTCCAGACCATGCTGAAACCGCCTGGCCAGTACTTCCTTCATCGATGCATAGTCATTCGGCCCGATCACCGTACGGATCTTAAATTTGCGGTAATCATTCCGTTTCGGTTTGCCGCCTTCATATACAATCATCGAGCCTACCGATTCATAACCGGATATATTCGATATATCAAATGCTTCAATCCTGGTAACCCGTTCCAGTCCCAGCCAGGCGGCGACCTGATTCATCGCGCCGAGGGTACGCAGTTCTTCTCGTTTGATCTTCTCTTTATCCTGAGAAAGTACCAGCGCGGCATTCTTCTCAGCCAGTTCGACCAGGCGCTCCTTCTCACCCTTTTTGGGGACTGTGATTTTCACTTTCTGGCCACGTTTTCCGGTCAGCCACTGGCTGATCACTGCTTCATCTTCAAGCTCTTCCTGTATCCACAATTCTCTGGGAACAAACGGTGTTCCGGCATAGAACTGCTTGATAAAGCTGGTCAGAATCTGCCGGTTATCTTCTGCGGTTGCAATCACCACATGAAAATGCTCTCTGCCGATCAGCCGGCCTTCTCTGACAAAGAATACCTGTACCACCGCATCGGTCTCGTCTTTAGCCATGGCAATGATATCCCGGTCCTCCATGCTGTTGCTGGTAATCTTCTGTTTCTGTGCGATCTTATTCACACTGGCCAGCAGTTCACGGTATTCTATCGCTTTTTCAAAATCCATAAGCTCTGAAGCCTGCATCATTTTCTGCTCCATCACCTTAATAATTTTATCATATTTGCCATTCAGAAATTCCCGTGCCTGAGCTATATTTTCTGAATATTGTTCCTGGCTGACATAACCCTGACAGGGTGCATCACACTGCTTGATATGGTAGTTCAGACAGGGGCGGTCTTTGCCGATATCCTTTGGCAGGCTGCGGTTGCAGGTTCTGATCTTATACAGCTTGTGAATCAGGTCAATCGTATCCTTGACTGCACCGGAACTGGTATATGGTCCGTAATATTTATGCTTGTCTTTCTTCATTGTACGTGCAAAAAGCACCCGCGGAAATGCTTCTCCCACCGTCACCTTTATATAAGGATAGGATTTGTCATCCTTTAACATGGTATTGTATCTGGGGCGATGCTCTTTGATCAGGTTGCTTTCCAGAACCAGCGCTTCTAGTTCAGAGTCGGTAATAATATATTCAAAGTGATCGATTCTTGATACCATCTGTTCAATCTTCGTTGTTTTGTTGCGGCTGCTTTGAAAATACTGTCTGACCCGGTTTTTCAGGCTGATGGCTTTGCCGATATAGAGAATCTCGTCCTTCACATCCCGCATAATATAGACTCCCGGCTGTGCCGGAAGCTTCTTCAATTCGTCTTCAATAACAAACACGACCAGGCCTCCTTGTCTGAAACAGCGGTCATCTCAGATGACCGCCGTCGTAATGTTTCTGCATATTCAGGTATCTCCGGACTGCTCCAATCTGTTCGGTAACAGTTCCTGTCTCTGGCCGAATATCCAACACTACATAAATACTGTCAAGCTCCTTCTGACTGGCCCCCTTTTCAAGCAGATCCAGACAGCCAATCTTCTCCTCCAGTGTCTCTGCATCCAGAAACTGCAGCAGCAGCGGATTCACTTCCGGCTCCTGGCTGATTTCTGTTTCCGGCTCTGCCTGCCGGACCAGTACCACACATTCAAAACGCCATATTTGTTCTGCATCCGGATATTTGTCACGATCCACTTTTTCCAGAAACATCGCTAGCGGGCGGACATAGGTCTGAAAATCCCCGTACAGAGCCTGATAAACCACCATTGGTTCACCGGTCTCGGAATGAATTGCTACTGTAATAATCTGATATAACTTATTTTTAAAATGCCGGTAAAACTCTCCTGGATGCACCGTTCGTTTCATTTTGCTTTATCTCCATTTTTATTCTGTACTGCCATCAGCCGTTTCAGTCTCTGTCATTTCCGGTATTGCTTCTTTCGTCTGTTCCGGAGCATATGTCGTCTCCGGAAGCGCTGCCCGCGATTGAGCAATCTGCTGCGCCTCTGCCTCTGCTTCCTGCGGTGTCAGCAGACCATCCCACTCATACTTGCAGGAGGCATCCCACAGCAGCCATTCATCATATCCGGCATCATAGCATGCCTGGATCTGGGCCCGGACCTCCTTGCCCTTATACGGAATATAATGTTCCAGCCAGGTTGCCGTAAAATCCTGCAGCCAGGGCCGTACCACAGCAATGTGATCACTCTCCTGCGCAGCATAATACAATTCCTTTTTCGATTCATTCAATGCCGCCATAATCGTCTGATATGGTTCCGTGTCCGGATGCTCAATACCGAAATTCCCATCGGCATAGTGGGACGGGTAAATCATCGGGCTGATATAATCCAGATGTTTTGCCATATCGCCATATATCTGTCCAACAGAATCGGCATTCACACCGCTGTTGATAATCGCACCGAACACATCAGCAGAAACAAACAGCCCTTCTGCCTTTAATATGTTATATTCATATTCCACAAACTCGCAGATAATATCGGTCCGGGATCTTCCGTTGACATCACCTTCATTAAACACAACATCCTGCATCCGGCTCTCCGTACAAAAACGGACATAATCAAACTGTACTTCATCAAAGCCCATCCGGCGTGCTTCCATACCAATCTCGGCCAGATAATCCCAGACCTCCTGCTTGTATGGATTGGCCCAGCTGTTGCCGTCCCTGTCCACAAACAGGGTTCCGTCAGACTTCTGCAGACACCACTCGGGACGTTGTTCTCCCAACCAGGAATCCCTGAATGCCGGGATTCTGGCAATCGTGTAAATATCATGCTCCTTCAGCTTCTGCATTAATGCTTTCATGTCTGAAATATACACCTTAACAGAACCCAATTCTGTTACAACGGGGCTGTCCATGGAACATACCACCCGGCCGAAATCATCCTTCAGATCAATAACCAGCGCATTCACCTCGGTCTTATCGATCTCTTCCAGTAATGTTTCGACCATCGTCGGGGTACCTGCCACATATGCAGAAATGTAAATCCCCTTTACTTTTACCGGAGTTCGTTCCGGCTCTGCCGCCATGGCGGCAGGTTCTGTTTCTGCTTCACTGGCACTTTCCTCCACCGCCGGAGTCTCCTCCTGGCTGTTCCTGCTGATTACCACCGGAGCCGGGGTGGTCCCCGTATCCTGCATCGAATCCAGTCGACCGCATCCGATTATCAGGAAAAGTGCAAGACACAACAAACTTGTTATCTTCATAATCCCTTATTCCTTTTTTTCTTAGTATCTGCCGTTTTTTGGCAACATATTAGTAACATTTCGTAATAAGTATATCATACAATTGTAAAATTAGCAAAATCTACAAAATCTGATGCATTTTGCGCTTCATTGTGGTACAATCGGATAGTTGAAGGGGGACTAAATGATGAAAACAGGATTTGATAATATAAAGTACTTAACAATGCAGTCCGAACACATCCGGCAGCGGATCAGTCAGTTCGGTGATAAACTATATCTGGAATTCGGCGGCAAGCTTTTTGATGACTTCCACGCTTCCCGCGTACTGCCGGGATTCGCTCCGGACAGCAAGCTGAAGATGCTGCTGCAGCTGGCCGATCAGGCCGAGATCGTCATCACTATTAATGCTGACGATATTGAAAAGAACAAAGTCCGCCATGATCTTGGCATCACATATGATCTGGATGTCCTGCGTCTGATCCAGGAATTCCGCGATACCGGCCTTTATGTCGGCAGCGTTGTGATCACCCGTTATTCCGGTCAACCCGCCGCCAAACAGTTCAAAGCCCGGCTGGAAAACCTGGGTATCAAGGCATACCGCCATTACCCGATCGAGGGATATCCGCATAATATTGCCTACATTGTCAGTGATGACGGTTACGGACAAAATGACTATATAGAAACCAGCAGGCCACTGGTGATTATCACTGCTCCCGGACCGGGAAGCGGGAAGATGGCCACCTGTCTGTCCCAGCTCTATCACGAGAACAAGCGCGGCATCAAAGCCGGCTATGCCAAATTTGAGACGTTTCCGATCTGGAACATTTCCTTAAAGCATCCGGTCAATCTGGCCTATGAAGCAGCCACGGCTGACTTAAATGACGTTAATATGATCGACCCGTTCCATCTGGAAGCCTATGGCCAGACAGCAGTAAATTACAACCGTGATGTGGAGATTTATCCGGTTCTTACTGCTATCTTCGAAGGAATCTACGGCCACTGTCCCTATAAGTCACCGACCGATATGGGTGTCAATATGGCCGGAAACTGTATCTTTGACGATGAGGTCTGTAAGGAAGCCTCCCGCCAGGAGATTATCCGCAGATACTACCGTGCCCTTAACCGACTGGCCAAAGATGAATGCAGCAAGGATGAAATATATCAAATCGAACTGCTGATGAAGCAGGCCCGAATCACCGCCAATGATCGTGCCGTAGTGCCCGCTGCCAATCAAAAAGCGGCAGCTCTTGGCTCACCCGGTGCCGCCCTGGAATTACCGGACGGCACAATCGTATATGGCAAAACAGGTGATCTGCTCGGTGCCTCCGCAGCAGTCCTGTTGAATGCCATTAAGGAATTAGGCGGTATTGCCGACGAGATTCATCTCATATCACCCACGGCAATTGAGCCGATCCAGGGACTCAAGACAAGGTATCTGGGCAGCAAAAACCCGCGCCTGCATACCGACGAGATCCTGATCGCCCTGTCGATGTGCGCCGCTACCGACGCAAACGCCCGTCTGGCGCTGGACCAGCTGCCGCTGCTACGCGGTTGCCAGATACACACTTCGGTGATGCTGTCTAGTGTGGATATTAAGATATTTAAGAAGCTGGGGATTGAGTTAACTTCAGAGGCGGTTTATGAGACGGAGCGGATTTATCATTGATGTTCCAATAGTACGCCCAAAAGGGCGGGGGATGGCCGGGCAGGGATGGTTGCGCTGTTTCGGCGTTTAAGAATAGTTAAGGATCCGGAATTATGCTAATAGCATAGGGGAAATCACAGAACTCGCTGCACTCAGCAAGCTGCTGATTTCCCCTATAACGCATAATTCCGGATCCTAATCTATTCTAAAACGCCTGGTTATTGACCTTCTACTTTGGGGAGGATGCCTCGGGTTTCCATGATGGCAATCAGGGTGTCGTCGGCATCTTTTAACTTGGCAATGTCTTTTCGGACTGCCCGTTCGGATACTTTAATGTTGATCTCGATGTTGTCTATCTTTTTATGGGTCATATCTTGTTTAATTTCCATGATACCGATACGTTCTTCCATCTTATCAATACGTATTTCTACTCTGTCCAGACGCTCTTCCATTCTGTCCAGACGCACTTCCATCCTATCCAAACGTTCATTGACCGGATTTAATTCTTCTCTCATTACTGAACGCATTGCATCCATTAACTCCTGATTATTCATGCAGCTCCTCCCTTCAATATTAAAATTGTAACACAGCAGAATTCCAAAAACAAGTTATTAATCAATTCATTCTGAGATTTTCATAGATATACTTCAGCGGACAGGACATGCCTGATCCGTATGGGATTCTGTGTATTCGCACAACATTAATTTAAGGGAGCTGTCGCGCTAAAAAGCCTGCGGGCTCTGGCTGCGGCCGTGGCACCAGTCCGTATTTTCTGCCTTTGCAGAGCCGTTAGAGTATCTTAAAGCAGAGAACTGACGCGTTAATGCCAGAAACGGCCAACTGTTTGAGCGCAGCGAGTTTTGGCGTTTCTGGCATTGTCTTTAGCGGCAGTTCTCTGCTTTTAGATACTTTTACGGTTCGAAACCGCAGGAAATACGGACTGGTGCCACGGCCGCAGCCAGAGTCCGCAGGCTTTTTAGCGCGACAGCTCCTCGCGACTATGTGCAACATTCAGGCATTTCCTGCTGATCCCCCAGTCTTTGACACATCAATCCATTCTTTGCAATGCGAAGCGATCTCCAACTGCTGCATAGACAACTTCACCGCACTATTTGCACTCCCCGCTGCCGGATACACATAATCAAACCGTTTCAGGGATTCATCGAGATACACATCAATTCCGTCAATAACATCGAAAGGGCAGACGCCCCCGACCGGATGTCCGATCATGGACTTTACTTCATCTTTGTGTATCATTAAAGCCTTGGTATGGAACTGATCTTTATACTTACGGTTGTCCAGCCTGGCATCACCTGCCATTACAACCAGAATCACATCACCATCTACGGTAAATGCCATGGTCTTCGCAATTCTGCTTGGCTCACAACCTACCGTCTGAGCGGCTAATTCTACCGTAGCACTGGAGGTTTCGAATTCCAGTACCTCCTTATCCAGATCCCACTGCTTCAAGTACTCTTTCACACGTTCTACTGACATGCTTTTTGTTCCTCCAGAACATTCTATTCGTTTGTTTTTCGTTTGTTGATATAATCTGCTGCGGCCCTCTTATCCTTCTCTACCTGAAGCTTCAATGCATCCAGGGACTCAAACTTCTGTTCCGGACGACAAAAATGCAGCAGCTGTATTGTAATTTCTTTTCCGTATAAATCTGCTTCCATATCCATGATATATGTTTCTATGCCAATCGGATTATCTCCGTGTATCGTTGGCTTTCTGCCAATATTGCTAACCCCGCCGTAGCTTTGTCCGTTAAGGCGGACGGTAGATACGTATACACCGAAAGGTGGAAGATGTTTATCGGACGGAGGGATAATATTAGCAGTTGGAAATCCCAGGCTGCTGCCAATATGATTGCCATGGATTACGGTGCCGTGAATGCTGTATGGTTCTCCTAACAGCTTATTGGCTTTTTCAATATTACCTTTATCCAGCTCCTCCCTGATATAGGTACTGCTAATATCACGGTGATCATCCTGTTCCTTTTCGATAATCACTGCCTGATATCCATAACGGTCTGACAGTGCTCCAAGCAGCGCAGCATCACCGGCCCGGCGATAACCGAACCGGCAGTCGGTACCGGCGACAATGGCCTTCGCATTCATAGCCCCGGTCAAGACCTCCCGGACGAATGTTTCCGGTGTCATATGGGCCGCCTGATCGTCAAATGGATATTCCACCAGATAGTCGATTCCGATACTTTCCATCCTGCTGCGGCGCTCCATATTGGTCGTGATAACCGTCTGCTCCTGACCGGTTACTACTCCTGCCGGAGACATGTCAAACGTAAATACGGATGTTTTGAAGCCATATTCCTGCTTCAGCCGCATCATCTCCCGCAACAGCTTTTGGTGACCTTTATGCCGGCCATCGAATTTGCCGATCGTGACTATCGTTGGTTCATCAATATGAAATTGTCTGGTTCCGCTTATAACACGCATACTAGTTGCCTCCCAGAAACAGTTTCTTTGGCTGAAATCGGCCGGCCTGTCCGTTATAATCGTAAATACCGATAAATTCCTGCTGACTGCTGTATACCCGGATCTGATCCGGCTGCGGATCCGGTAACACCGACTCCAGCAGACAGACCGGCAGCGGATTGCCGTTATAGACCAGTTTATCTGCCTCCTGAGTCACTGTCACAGCAGGCAGATGCCGGAACATATGGTCAATCGGGATGATGATGTCATCCAGCCGGCCGGCATCCCGCAGCTGTTCAATCTCAGATAATTTCAGGCTGTCTTCGATGGCAAATGACCCCACCCTGATTCTGGTCAAATGCTCCATACATCCGCCGCAGCCCAATTGATTGCCGATGTCGTGGCACAGGGTGCGGATATAGGTTCCTTTCGAACAAGTTACGGTAAATGTCACCCGGGGTATATCGATCTGTTCGATCTGAATATCTGCGATCTCTACCGGCCTTGGCTGACGCTCTATTTCTTTGCCGGCGCGTGCCAGTTCATACAGCTTTTTGCCATTGACTTTCAAAGCAGAATACATCGGCGGAATCTGATAATAGGTTCCCAGAAAGCTCTGAATTGCCGCCCTGATTTCCATTTCGGTGTTCTGTACCGGATGTTTTGCTGTTACAGTACCGGTAATATCCTGCGTATCTGTTGCTGTCCCCAGCAGCAAACCGGCCCGGTATGTCTTGGTCTTATCGGTCAGCATATCACAAAGCTTTGTTGCCCGGCCCAGACATACCGGCAGCACGCCCTGGGCATCCGGGTCGAGCGTACCGGTATGACCAATCTTCTTCATCCTTAAAATACCTCTCATTTTCGCCACCACGTCATGAGAGGTAAATCCTTTTTCTTTGTATACATTAATGATACCATTCATGGATATTTGCGCTCCTTCATCTGTATCCTGGTGATGTGCTAGTCAAGCTGCAGTTTGATGCGCGATGACAGATTATTGACAACATCATGGATGCTGCCCATCATGGTGCAGCCGGCTGCACGGATATGCCCGCCGCCGCCAAAAAAGGAAGCCACCCGACTTACATCAACCTTGTTATTGGAACGCATGCTTACCTTGTAGACGCATGCCTGTATTTCGTGCAGGAAGATCGCACATTCCACCCCTTCGGTGATCCTGAGCTGATCCACAATCCCTTCCAGATCAAAGGTCTGCGCGCCATAGAACACCAAATCTTTCATCCGCAGGGCGGAAAAGATACAGGTTCCCTCCAGGATACTGACACTCTCAAGCAGTGCCCTGCCTAAAATCTGATTCTGAACATATGTTTTCCGGTAAAAGCTTTCATCGATAATGGTGCCGAAGTTAATCCCTTTCGCCATCATTTTACCGGCTGTCTCCATTGTTTTAGCGGAGGTATTGCTGTTCTTAAAAACATTGGTATCATGAATAATACCGGTATATATACATTCAGCTACTGCCTTGCTGATTCTTGTCTCATCCAGAAGATCATAGAGCACCTCACAGGTGGAGCTGACATCGGCTCTGATAATATTTTCCTGGGCATATCCCTGATTTGTTATATGATGGTCCAGACAGATACTCTCTCTGGCATTCTCCAGGTATATGGCATTATCACCCAGACGACCCGTATCGCCACAGTCCAGGCAGATACACAGATCATAAGAAATCTGAGTATCCAGTTCCTGGCTGATACTGTCAAAGCGGGACAGATAATTGAACTTTAGTGACGGTTTCTCCAGATATACCTGAACCGTTTTATCCGGATACTGCTCCAACAGATAGTTGCAGACAGCAAGGCAGGAGCCAATACAGTCTCCATCCGGGCGTATGTGACCGAGTACGGCTATCGTATCTGCCCGCTCAGCCATCTCCAGTAAAACACTCATCCCTGTTCCCCCTTATTCTCCGTTTACTTCATCAATCAATTTTGACATATTTACACCATATTCGATGGACTGATCCAGCACAAAGCTGATCTCAGGAGTATTTCTCAGATTGATACGGCGGGCTAATTCACGACGGATATAGCCAACCGCATTTTTCAATCCGGTAATCGCGTTCCCGGCGGCTTCGGGGTCACCCAGAACGCTGATAAATGCTTTGCAATATTTCAGATCCGGAGTAACCTCAACCGCTACCACACTAACCATTGCCGCACTGACACGCGGATCTTTGATCTCAGAACGGATGATGGTGCTTAACTCTCGCTGGACTTCCATATTTACTCTTGTATTTTTAATGCTGTTCTTGCGCATAAAACATTCCTTTCTTGCAGCCTGGCTTAGCGCGGTACTTCCACCATGATATAAGCTTCTACCATATCATCTTCCTGGAGATCGTTGAATTTCTCAAAGACCAGACCACATTCATAGCCAGTTGCCACTTCTTTTACGTCATCTTTAAATCGTTTCAGGGATGACAGCGCGCCTTCAAAGATCTGTTCGCCGCCACGGGTAATCCGTACGGAACAGCCTCTCTGGAATTTTCCGTCCATGACATAAGAACCGGCAATGGTTCCTACACCGGATGCTTTAAAGGTCTGACGGACCACAGCATGACCGACCACTTTTTCTTCAAAGATCGGATCAAGCATGCCCTTCATGGCTGCTTCTACGTCTTCAATCGCCTGATAAATAACACGATAAAGTCTTAAATCCACCTTCTCATGCTCGGCAATGGATTTTGCAGTAACATCTGGTCTTACATTAAAACCGATTACTATCGCATTGGATGCGGATGCCAGGGTAATATCAGACTCATTAATCGCTCCGACTCCACCGTGAATCACCTTTACCATAACCTCTTCGTTGGATAATTTCAGCAGGCTCTGTTTCACTGCTTCAACCGATCCCTGTACATCTGCCTTTACAATAATCGGCAGTTCTTTAATATTACCAGCCTTAATCTGACTGAACAGATCATCCAGTGAAAGTTTGGCCTTGGTATCCTCAAGCAGTTTGTTCTTTCCTTCGGCAATAAAGGTCTCGGCGTAATTTCTGGCTTCCTTTTCATTCTCGGTTGCCATCAGTACATCACCTGCACCCGGTACATCATTCAGACCCAGAATCTCGACCGGCATCGACGGTCCTGCCTCGGTTACGCGTCTGCCTTTGTCATCCATCATCGCACGGACTTTTCCGTAACATGGTCCGGCAGTCACATTGTCACCAACCCGCAGTGTTCCTTTTTGTACCAGGATTGTTGCTACCGGTCCTTTACCGCGATCCAGCTCTGCTTCAATGACCAGACCTCTGGTTCGGCGGTTCGGATTTGCTTTCAGTTCTTTTACTTCGGCTGCCAGCAGAATCATCTCAAGCAGCTGGGGAATTCCGTCGCCGGTATGAGCAGATACCGGTACGAAAATGGTGCTGCCGCCCCAGTCTTCCGGAACCAGTTCATATTCTGACAGCTCCTGTTTTACCCGTTCAACATTGGCACTCGGCTTATCAATTTTATTGATGGCAACAATAATTTCTACTTCTGCTGCCTTGGCATGGTTGATTGCTTCAATCGTCTGCGGCATAACACCGTCATCGGCAGCAACTACCAGAATCGCAATATCAGTTGACTGTGCGCCACGCATACGCATAGCGGTAAAAGCCTCATGTCCCGGGGTATCCAGGAAGGTAATCTGCTGATCTTCTACCGTTACCATATAGGCACCAATATGCTGCGTGATTCCGCCTGCTTCTCTGGAGGTTACATTAGCGGAACGAATTGCATCGAGAAGTGAAGTCTTACCATGATCGACATGACCCATAACACACACAACCGGCGGTCTTGCGGTCATATCATCTTCATTCTCCTCTTCTTCTTTCAGCAGCTCTGCAATAACATCTACTTTTACTTCTTTTTCGCAGAGAATCTCGTATTCCATAGCGATCTCTTCTGCCTTCTCAAAATCAATTTCCTGATTCAGGGTAACGACAGTTCCCTGCAGGAACAGTTTTTTGACGATTGCAGATGGCTGGAGTTTCATCTTATCAGCCAGTTCTTTAATGGTCAGAACTTCCGGAATTATGATTACTTTTACAGTCTCATCTTCCTTCACTTCCGCCGTTTTCAGCGGCATGATAAACGGATGCTTGGATACTTTACCTTTTGCTCTTGGTCCGTCCTCATTCACTTTCTTTTTATCATAACGGCTATTTTTGTAATTATTTTTATTTGGCTGACGGGTACCCGGCTTTGTCTGCATTGGCGTATCGAATGATTTTGCTGCACCATCACGCTGCCCCGGTCTTGCACCGCCACGGTTGCCCTGGTAGCCTCCCTGACCCTGCGGACGATTGCCGTCACGGTTGCCCTGGTAGCCCTGGCCCTGCGGACGGTTGCCCTGATATCCCTGGCCCTGCGGACGGTTGCCCTGATAGCCCTGACCCTGCGGACGATTGCCGTCGCGGTTGCCCTGGTAACCCTGACCCTGTGGGCGGTTGCCCTGGTAACCCTGGCCCTGCGGACGATTGCCGTCACGGTTGCCCTGGTAGCCCTGACCCTGCGGACGATTGCCGTCGCGATTGCCCTGGTAGCCCTGACCCTGCGGGCGGTTGCCCTGATAACCCTGACCCTGCGGACGGTTGCCCTGATAACCCTGACCCTGCGGGCGGTTGCCCTGATAGCCCTGACCCTGTGGACGATTGCCGTCACGGTTGCCCTGATAACCCTGACCCTGCGGACGGCTGCCATCGCGATTGCCCTGATAGCCCTGACCCTGCGGACGGCTGCCATCGCGGTTGCCCTGATAACCCTGACCCTGCGGACGATTGCCCTGGTAGCCCTGGCTCTGCGGGCGGCTGCCGTCGCGGTTGCCCTGATAACCCTGACCCTGCGGGCGGTTGCCGTCGCGGTTGCCCTGATAGCCCTGGCCCTGCGGACGATTGCCGTCACGATTGCCCTGATAACCCTGCCCCTGCGGACGACTGCCGTCACGGTTGCCCTGATAACCCTGACCCTGCGGACGACTGCCGTCACGGTTGCCCTGATAACCCTGACCCTGTGGGCGGTTGCCGTCGCGGTTGCCCTGACCCTGGTTCTGCGGACGATTGCCGTCGCGGTTGCCCTGACCCTGGCCCTGCGGGCGATTGCCGTCACGGCTTACCGGGGTATTGGCTGCCTGAGCTGCCTGATTGGCATTGCCGCTGTTTGACGGTGTATGTCCCGGAGCCTGCTGCGGACGGTTCTGGGATGCACTGTTATGCTGCGGACGCTGCTGGGAGTTCTGCGGGCGGTATACGGCAGCGATTTTTTTCTTTGGTGCCTCTGCAGCTTCTACAGATGACGCTTTTACTTCTTCCCTTTTGGCCGCTGGTGCCATGTTGCGTTTTACCATCTGTATCTGATTATCATTCACATTCGATGCATGACTTTTCACTTCCTGTTGATTCTTCTGTAATACATCCAGCACTTCTTTACTGGTTTTTCCTAATTCCTTTGCCAACTCACTGACTCTCATACTCGCTACCTCCGTTTATGTTCATTTGTTTCACGATTGCGTTGGCAAGGCCCTGATCCGCAATAGCAAGAGATGCCCTCATCTCTTTTCCCATCGCATGACCAAGCTCGCCTTTCCCACCGAAATAATAGATAGGGACTTTATAGTAAGTACACATATTGAAAAACATCTTTCGGGTATTATCCGATGCCTCTTCTGATACTATGACCAGATGTGCCTTCCCTGATTTCACTGCCTTTTCCGTAGAAAACTCACCACTGGCGGCCTTCCCGGCTTTGGTGGCCAAACCAATCAGGTTCAATATTCTCTGTCTGTTATCCAAGATGCTCCATCTCCTTTTCCAGATTTTTATAAACCGCCTGGGGAATAGCCATCTTAAAGGATCGTTCCAGTCCTTTGTTCTTAATCGCCTGGCGCAGACATTCTCCCATAGGACACAGATAAGCACCTCTGCCATTCTTTCTTCCTGTTGCATCAAGAACAAATTCGCCTTCCGGCGTCTTCAGAACCCGGATCATATCTTTTTTGTTTTTCATTTCACCACAGCCGATACACTGCCTTTGCGGAAATTTCTTTGTACTCACTAATGCCTCACTCCCTATTCTTTTTATTCCTCGTAATTAGTTTTGTTCTAGTTCAGATCATCATCACTTTCGGTCTGGTATTCGTCAGGAGCGGTATTATCAAAGCTATTCTGGAAGTCGTCGTATACACCTTCTTCCTGATAGTCAATTCCCATTTCCTCAAACAAGCCTAATTCTCTCGCCTGAGTCTCACTCTTAATGTCAATCTTAAATCCAGTCAGTCTGGCCGCCAGTCTGGCATTCTGGCCTTCTTTACCGATGGCCAGCGACAACTGATAGTCCGGAACGATTACCAGTGCCTCACGGCTGTCCTCATCTGCTACAACGCAGATAACCTTGGCCGGGCTCAGGGCATTTTCGATCATGTATGCCGGGTTGTCATCCCAGTTGATAATATCAATCTTCTCACCGCGCAGTTCATTGACGATGGAGTTTACTCTTGCGCCGTTTAATCCCACACATGCTCCGACCGCATCAACGTTCGGCTCATTAGAATATACTGCGATTTTAGTTCTGGAACCGGCTTCTCTGGCAATCGTTTTGATCTCTACAGTACCGTCTTTCACCTCTGTGACTTCTTCTTCAAACAGGCGTTTCACCAGATCAGGATGCGTTCTGGATACTGAGATACGCGGTCCTTTGGGTGTATCCTTTACTTCCAGCACGTACAGGCGGATCCGTTCAGTTTGTTTAAATATCTCGCCTTTGACCTGTTCCTGTTCATTTAAAATTGCATCTACTTTTCCTAGATTGATGCTTACGTTTTTTCCAAGATATCGCTGCACAATACCGGTAACGATGTCTTTTTCTTTTTGATACCATTCATTAAACTGAATGTTGCGTTCTTCTTCGCGGATCTTTTGTAAAATTACATTCTTTGCATTCTGGGTTGCAATACGCCCAAAGGATTTGGACTCGATCGGACACTGGACAATATCACCCAAATCATATTTGGGATCTTTCATCTTAGCTTCGGCAAGACTGATCTGAACGATCTGGTCTTCCACCTCTTCCACCACTTCTTTCTCCGCATATACAGCAAAATCTCCGGTATCTGGATTAATCGCAACCTTTACATTGTCTGCTTTTCCAAAGTGATTTTTACATGCGGTCAGCAATGAGTTCTCAATCGCTTCCAAGAGTGTGGCCTTGCTGATGTTTTTCTCTTTCTCCAGCAGCTCCAGCGCCTCCATCAATTCCTTATTCATGGTTTTATCCTCCTACAACATTTCATTGGTTTAAAAATCGAATGCTAATCTGATCAATGCAATCTCTGCGCGATTAAATACTTCTAAAGCTCCATCTGCTGTTTCAATCGTTACGGTATCTTTATCATGGGTTTTTAATATGCCCGTAAATTCCTTCTGCTTATCTCTGGCCTTATACAGACGGATCTCTACTTCGCTGCCCTGACTCCTTACAAAATCCTTTTCTTTCTTGAGCGGCCTGCCCAGTCCCGGCGAACTGACTTCCAATATATAGCTCTCTTCTATGAAATCTTCCTGGTCCAGCCAGTCATTCAACTGTCTGCTGACCATCTCGCAGTCATCAACCGTGATACCACCTGCTTTATCAATGTAGACCCGCAGATACCAGTTCCCCACTTCTTTTACATATTCCACATCAACCAGTTCAAAGGCATGCTGCTCCATAACCGGAAGCAGATACTGCTCCACTCTGGACTCATATGTTTCTCTTTTTGTCACCGTTTCTCACCTCATTTCATTCTGAACGGATTTTAAAGCATAAAGTAAGAGTGGACCGTCAAGTCCACTCTTCTTTGCCATTTCCATCATGTTATCATATGCATTATAGCACTGCAATATGTGAATTGCAAGGGTTTCTCAATTTTTTTTGTATTCCGGCATATCATAATATATCCTTAATAAAGGAGGCAATCCATGAAACCAAAACTGGAACGGGTTTTCGACACTTGTAAATTAAATATTAGATATTGACTGCTTCAGGAACCGCTTAAATAAAAGGTTTCCTGATTTTTTTATTGTCAAATTTTGCAAATATTATGTTGTATGGTGTTGTATTGTTTCTGATTCTGTG
>JBOFYZ010000167.1:0-13806 GCA_051654925.1 Lachnospiraceae bacterium
GTGCCTGGATTACCAAAGGGGATGCATTGTCATTTGATATTGCACTGAATCTGGGGACAGCAGAGGATCGTCTGTATTCCCGTTTTGTTGTTGCCGTATACGATGGTACTTCCTATACGCAGGTCAGCAATACCGCGTATGTAACCAACCCGGAGGCAGTTGCCAGGCATACGAATGCATACCAGACGGCCCAGAGTAAAAAAGGACTTCTGATTGAGAATACCAGCAGTATGGTTGCTGATGCGTTTCAACTGGGGGTAAACCATGTCATCGTCAATATACCGTTCCACCATATTTTAGGAGAGGGTATTAATTATACATACGATGGCAAGACCTACAGCTTTAATAAAGCCCTGATGGAGAATTATGATAATACCATCCGCCGGATGTCGGAGAAGAATATGACGGTAACCGCTGTTATTCTGAACGGATGGAATGATAATACCCCTCAGCTGATCTACCCGGGAGTTACCAAACAGCCGGAGGATCAGGTGTTTTATTATGGCTTTAATGCTTCTACTCAGGAAGGCTATGAGACGATCAAAGCGATTGCATCATTCCTGGCTGATCGCTACAGCAGTCTGGAATCACCTTATGGCTGCGTATCCAACTGGATCATTGGAAATGAGATCAACAATCAGCAGTGGAACTATATGGGAACCATGAGCCTGGAGCAGTACATCAAAGAATACGAACGTGCCTTCCGGGTCTTCTATACTGCGATCAAGAGCACCAGCCAGAATGACCGGCTGTATTTTTCAACAGATTACAACTGGATTCAAGAAGCCAATGGAACTACGAAGTATAATGCCAAAGATGTCGTTGATCTGTTCAACTCCAACGTAAGTGGCGGAGGGCAGATGGACTGGGGACTGGCATATCATCCATATTCTATTCCGCTGACGGAACCGGAATTCTGGGATGATGACCAGACCGGACTGATCTTGTATGATGCCAGTTCACCGGTTATTAACCTTAAGAACTTAAGTGTTCTCACCGATTATCTGCAGCAGTCCCATATGCTTGATTCAACCGGTCAGGTGCGCAGTGTTATTCTGTCGGAGCAGGGCTTTACCTCCGTCAGTGCGACCCGCGGCCAGGACCAGGATTTACAGGCAGCGGCCATTGCCTATGCATATTATATAGCTGACAGCAATCCCCATATTGACGCCTTTATTATGAGCCGTCAGGTAGATGCTCCGCTCGAGGCAAAGGATTCCCTTTATTTTGGATTGTGGAATTGTGATATGACCAAGCCGGATCAGATCTTACCGACGACCCGGAAGAAGGCCTGGAGTGTATATAAGAATATTGATAACAGAAAGACTACTCTGGAAACAACAGAATTCGCGAAATCGATTATCGGAATTGATAAATGGAGCGATGTAATACCGAACTTTAAATGGCGTTCCCAGGAGAATTAATCCTCCTGGGATACTCCCCGGATCAGAACCCGGTTGGGACGGCAGGCAATCATCTGCTGGTTTAGCCGGACGTTATCGTCCGGCCGGATTTTGCCCTGACCGATACAGATTTTATCCGGGCAGGAGGCCTCATCGATCCAGGCGGCACCGTCCCTGATAATCAGATGGTTGGTTCCACCATTCCATCCCTGGATATCGAGTTCGGTATCCTGATTCAGGTTCAGTGTGCAGATTACCTGCCCATCAACTGAGACCTCCACCTGAACGGCCGGTTCCCGGCGCACCAGGTAGTTGAAAGAGAAACCTGCTGCGGCGATTACCAGTATAATGGCAATCAGCAGCAGGTCTTTTTTTGATTTTTCCATGGAATTCCTTTCCCACTTAGGTGTTCGATGCTATAATGTGTACGAAAGTATGATAATCATACCCAAAATCCGGTATCTTGTCAATTTGTGTCCGGTAGAAATGGAAGGCAGCATGGAACAACAAGAAAAAGTAAGGCTGACGGCGCGGTATGGGATGCTGATTGCCCTGGCATTTATATTCAGTTATATAGAGGCCATGATCCCGATTCCATCCCCGGTACCGGTAAAGCTGGGACTGGCTAATCTGGTATCGGTAGTGGGTCTTTATACCATCGGGATTCCCGGAACCATTGTGATATCTCTGACCCGGATCATTCTGGCCGGTTTTACCTTTGGAAATATGAGCAGTGTTTTATATGGTCTTGCAGGGGGCGGGCTAAGCCTGGCGGTAATGATTGGTATGAAGCAGACCGGGTGGTTCGGCAAACCGGGAATCAGTGTCATGGGCGGGGTCGCTCATAATATCGGACAGCTGCTGGTGTTTGCATTTGTTCTGCGTTCGGCCAGTGTTTTTGCTTATCTGCCGTTTCTGCTGACGGCCGGTGTGGTGGCCGGAGCAGCAATTGGTCTGCTGGGCGGAATGATAGTCAGCCGAATTGATACTTGCATAAAAGATTAATATTTTAATCGCTGTTGTTTTATGATATGATAGGAGCTGGATAACGGATTGATTTACTTGAAGGATGGGATTTCATGAATAATAAAAAAAGGATGCTGGCAGCAGGTGTGATACTGGCTGCTGTACTTATGCTGAGCAGCTGCAGCCCACTTACGGGGCCGAAGCTGAACAAGTATGAGGCACAGTATATGGACTATTTTGATACCGTAACAAGCGTTACCCTGTATCTTGAAAGCGATAAAGCATTTGAAGAGACCGAGGCGTGGCTCGAGTCTGAGCTTGAGCGGTACCATCGGCTGTACGACATATACAATAATTATAATGGATTAAATAATATCAAAACGATTAATGATAATGCCGGAATTGTTCCGATTGTGGTGAACTCCGATATTATCCGGATGATTCAGTTCTCTATAGAGCAATATGAGCGGACTGACGGTAAAGTAAATATTGCCATGGGCAGAGTACTGTCGATCTGGCATGAATATCGATCGGCCAGAATGGAGAACCAAAAGGGGGCGCAGGTTCCGGATATGGTGCAATTGCTAAAAGCAAATGAATATACGGATATTTATCAGATTCAGATTGATGTAGCAAAATCCACCGTATTTTTACCGAATGAAAATATGAAGCTGGATGTAGGTGCAATTGCCAAAGGCTATGCCGTACAGCAGATCACCGAAGGCCTGCGCAAGCGGGGAGTTACCTCGGCTCTGGTCAGTGCCGGCGGCAATGTAAAAACAATTGGCCAAAGGGGAGACGGCAGCGCCTGGCGGGTTGGCATACAAAGTCCCGATGCCAACTCCAGCAAGGGATATCTTTACGCTGTCAGCCTGCAGGATATGACACTGGTTACCAGCGGATCTTATCAGCGATACTATGAAGTGGAGGGCGTCCGCTATCACCACATTATCAATCCGGATACTCTGATGCCATGGAATGAGTATGTATCGGTTACCATCCTGAGTCGTGATTCGGGGATGGCCGATGCATTGTCCACTGCTTTATTCAATACTCCTCTCGAGGAAGGGATGGCTCTTATTGAAACGCTCGAAGATACGGAGGCTCTGTGGGTTTATTCGGATGGAGAAGAAGTATACAGCTCTGGGTTTGGGAAATACATTGATGATTAAGGAGATCAAGATAACATGAGTCAGCAGAAATCCTGGCGCGGCAGTGCCATGCTTATATTAACTGCTTTGATATGGGGCATCGCCTTTGTTGCCCAGAGTGAAGGGATGAATTATGTGGGAACCTTTACTTTTAACGCCTGCCGGTTCCTGGTCGGCGGGATTGTGCTGATTCCCTGCATGTTTATTCTACGCAAAAAGCATGGTAATATTGTTCCAGCTAACCGGGACGACAGGCGCAGAGTCCTGACCAGTATGAAAGGCGGTATCTGCTGCGGCACATGTCTCTTTCTGGCCGGCACCCTTCAGCAAAGCGGAATTGCTTACACGACAGCTGGAAAGGCCGGTTTTATAACTTCCCTGTATATTATCATCGTTCCTTTACTGGGGCTGCTTATCCATAAGAAGGCAGGGAAAAATATCTGGATCAGTGTTCTGGTTGCCGCCGCAGGAATGTATCTGCTGTGTATGGAAGAGGGATTTGTCATTGGAAAAGGAGACTTCCTGGTCTTTCTGTGTGCCATCGGGTTTTCCCTGCACATCCTGATTATCGATTATTTCTCACCGAAGGCAGATGCAGTACTGATCAGCTGCATTCAGTTCTTTACCGCCGGAATCCTTTCGTCGGCAGCGATGTTCGTGCTGGAACAGCCGGCCTGGGACAATATTGTATCCGCTGGCATTCCAATTTTATATGCCGGCGTATTATCCTGTGGAGTAGCTTATACCTTACAGGTGGTTGCTCAAAAACATGTCGAGCCGGTAGTCGCATCCCTGCTGATGAGTCTGGAATCGGTGTTTTCCCTGCTGGCCGGACTGGTTCTGCTGAGCCAGGTTCCATCGGTCAAAGAGGCACTCGGCTGTCTCCTGGTATTTGCTGCCATTCTCCTGGCTCAGATACCGGTCGAATGGCTCAGAAAAAGCATCCTGTGGGAGCATTCGGGCCGGAAGCCGCAACTTTAAAAAAGGCATTTGCAGCGGAGGGTTTCCGAATTCCGATCAGGAAACCTCCGCTGCAAATGCCTTTTTATGATCTTTACTTGTTATCAGCTTCCGCCATTTTCATTGCCCGAACCTTCAACGGCAGCCCAAACAACGTAATAAACCCTTCTGCATCATGATGATCATACAACTCCCCAGTTGTAAAGGAAGCCAGCGATTCACTATACAGCGAATAAGGAGAAGTAGTCCCTGCCTTAATAATATTACCCTTATACAGCTTAAACGTAACTTCGCCAGTAACATACTGCTGGGTCGAAGTCACAAATGCCTGGATAGCCTCGCGAAGAGGAGTAAACCATTTACCTTCATAAACGATCTGGGCAAATTTATTTCCCATATCCTTTTTCACTTCCATAGTGGCACGATCCAGTACCAGCTCTTCCAGCTGCTGATGTGCTTCCATCAGAATGGTACCGCCGGGAGTTTCATAAACACCGCGGGATTTCATACCAACAACACGATTCTCAACGATGTCAACAATACCGACACCATGCTTGCCGCCTAAGTCATTCAGCTTGCGAATAATATCGGATACCTTCATCTTTTCGCCGTTGACGCTGACCGGAACTCCTTTTTCGAACGTCATGGTTACATATTCAGCTTCATCCGGTGCTTTTTCCGGTGAGACACCGAGTACCAGCAGATGGTCATAATTTGGCTCATTAGCCGGATCTTCCAGCTCCAGTCCTTCATGGCTGATATGCCACAGGTTGCGGTCACGGCTGTAACTGGAGTCAGCAGAGAACGGCAGGTCGATGCCATGCTGTTTGCAGTATTCAATTTCGTCCTCGCGGGACTGCATTGTCCAGATATCAGTCATCCGCCATGGCGCGATGATTTTCAAATCAGGGGCCAGTGCCTTGATCCCTAATTCAAAACGGATCTGATCGTTTCCTTTACCGGTGGCTCCGTGGCAGATGGCGGTGGCACCTTCTTTTCTGGCGATATCGACGAGGCATTTGGCGATTGCCGGACGAGCCATTGAAGTTCCTAATAAATACTTATTTTCATATACCGCTTGAGCCTGTACACATGGTACAATATAGTCATCACAGAAGTCATCGACCAGGTCTTCAATGTATAATTTGGATGCACCGGAAAGCTTTGCACGTTCGTCCAGTCCGTCCAGTTCATTGCCCTGACCGCAGTCGATACAGCAGCAGACAACGTCATAATCAAAATGTTCCTGTAACCAGGGAATAATAGCGGTGGTATCCAGTCCACCAGAATATGCCAGAATAACTTTTTCTTTCATGATTGTTCCTCCTCATCGTGTATTGCATAATTAAACTTACATAAATATACAACACTTTGCATGTAAAATCAAGAGAAAGAGGAAAAAACTTTTAAAAAGATATTGCATAATATACAGTATGGATGTATAATTATAAAATCTTATTAAGACAAATAAGGAGAGAAGCTATGATTAAAGCAGGAATTGTCGGAGCAACCGGATATGCAGGGGCTGAATTAGTACGTCTTTTACTACAGAGAGACGACATCGAAATTGTATGGTATGGTTCAAAAAGTTTTGTAGGTCAGGATTTTACTTCTATTTATAGAAATGTGTTACATATAGTAGATGAACCGTGTCGTGATGATGATATGGAAGCGATTGCTGATGTCGCTGATGTGATTTTTACAGCAACGCCGCAGGGTTTTTGCGCTTCTAAAATCAGCCGGACAATACTTAAAAAAGCCAAAGTTATTGATTTAAGCGCCGATTTCCGGATTAAGGATGTCTCGGTATATGAACAGTGGTATCAGATGACCCATGCGGCACCCACCTTTATTAAAGAAGCAGTCTACGGATTGCCGGAAGTAAACCGGGATCAGATCAAAGATGCCAAATTGATCGCCAATCCTGGCTGTTATCCGACCTGTTCCTTTTTAACCTTGTATCCGATGGTAAAAGAAGGCTTGATTGATCTCAGTACCATTATTATTGACGCAAAATCCGGTACATCCGGAGCCGGAAGAAGTGCCAAGGTGCCCAGTCTTTATTGTGAAGTGAACGAGAGTATCAAGCCCTATGGCGTGGCAACACACCGTCATACACCGGAGATAGAAGAACAGCTGACTTATGCATCCGGCCATCCGGTGACGATCAGCTTTACGCCGCACCTGGTTCCGATGAATCGCGGAATCCTGGTGACCGCTTATGCAACAATGAAAGAGAAATTAACCGATGCCGAGGTAAAGGCGGTTTATGACCAATATTATAAAGATGAGTATTTTGTCCGGGTTCTGCCTGAAGGAACGGTTCCTCAGACCCGCTGGATTGAAGGCAGCAATTTTGCTGATGTGGCATTCCAGACAGATCCGCGGACGAACCGCATTGTGATGATGGGGGCGATTGACAATATGGTCAAAGGAGCGGCCGGCCAGGCGATGCAGAATATGAATCTGATGTTTGGCCTTCCGGAAAATACCGGTTTGAAGCAGATTCCGGTATTTCCGTAACGTTAGAAAGGAATGAGTTATGTCAGGTACAATGGGAGTCCATATCCGTGAAATGCAGCCGGAGGATTATGACCAGATCTATGATCTGTGGATAAGCATCAAAGGGTTTGGAATCCGTACCGTTGATGATTCCAGAGAAGGGGTTACCCGGTTTATCAGGCGGAATCCGACCACCAGTGTGGTCGCCGTTCAGAACGGCCGGATTGTCGGATCGATCCTGTGCGGCCACGATGGCCGGCGCGGCTGTTTTTATCATGTCTGCGTTGCTCCTGACTACCGGCAGCATGGCATTGGTGAACGGCTGGCAAAAGCGGCCCTTGAAGCTTTAAGAAAAGAAGGAATCAGTAAAGTGAATCTGATTGCTTTTAAAGACAATCTGGGCGGCAATGCATTCTGGAATAGTATCGGATGGAGTATGCGGGAAGATTTGAATTACTATGAGATAACATTAAATCAAGATAATATTACCAATTTTGTAATCTGAATTCAGATCAAAGACCAGGGAGGATTGTTGATGAAAATAACAGCAGGAGGCGTTACTGCGGCAAAAGGATTTCTGGCAGCATCGACGGCGGCCGGAATCAAATATAAAGATCGCCAGGATATGGCCATGATTTACAGTGAGGCACCATGCCGGACGGCCGGAACATTTACAACCAATATTGTTAAGGCGGCACCGGTAAAATGGGATCAGGAGTTGACGGCAAACGCTCCGTATACACAGGCGGTGGTAGTCAATGCCGGAATTGCCAATGCATGTACCGGAGAGGAAGGCTATCGCTATTGTAAAGCGACGGCTGAGGCGGCAGCAAAAGCGCTGAAGATCCCGGCAGATGCGGTATTGGTAGCTTCTACCGGAGTGATTGGAATGCAGCTTCCGATTGCTAAGCTGGAAGCCGGAATTCATGTTATGGCACCGCAGCTGAAGACCGGGAAAGAAGCTGGAAGTCAGGCGGCACAGGCCATTATGACAACCGATACAAAGAAAAAAGAAGTGGCGGTTACCGTTAAGATCGGCGGCAAGACCGTGACAATCGGCGGGATGTGCAAGGGATCAGGAATGATTCATCCCAATATGTGTACCATGCTGGCATTCATCACCACCGATCTGGCGATTTCCAGAGAATTACTTCAGGAAGCTTTATGCGAAGATGTCAAAGATACCTATAATATGATTTCCGTTGACGGCGATACCTCAACCAATGATACGGTTCTGCTGATGGCAAACGGTATGGCAGGCAATCCTGAAATCACAGAAAAGAATGAGGATTACGAAATCTTTAAAATAGCGCTGAATTATATCAATGAAACGCTTGCAAAAAAAATGGCTGGCGACGGCGAAGGCTGCACTGCCTTATTTGAAGTAAAGGTAATCGGAGCAGAGGATAAGGATCAGGCAGTGGTCCTGGCAAAATCGATTATCACTTCCAGTCTGACGAAAACAGCTATTTTCGGCCATGATGCCAACTGGGGCAGAATCTTATGCGCAATGGGATATTCAGGAGCGCAGTTTGACCCGGAACAGGTAGATTTATTTTTTGAAAGTGCCGCCGGGAGAATCCAGATATTAAAGAACGGTATTGCGGCCGGCTACAGTGAATCCGAGGCAACCACAATCTTATCAGAGCCGGAAGTAACAGCAGTGGCAGATATTAAAATGGGCGATGCTTCTGCAACAGCCTGGGGATGTGACCTGACGTTTGATTACGTCAAGATTAACGCAGATTATCGTTCATAACAGCAGCAAATAAGGGAGGAAAAGAGATGAATATGGATCAGGGAATTATGCATAAGGCGGAGGTGCTGATCGAGGCACTTCCCTATATACAGCGGTTTAACCGCAAGGTAATCGTTGTTAAATACGGCGGCAGTGCCATGGTAGACGAAGATTTGAAACGTCAGGTGATTCAGGACGTAGTCCTGCTGAAACTGGTCGGCTTCAAACCGATTATTGTCCATGGCGGCGGCAAGGAGATCAGCAGATGGGTCAATAAGATCGGGATGGAACCGCAATTTGTCAACGGGCTGCGTGTCACCGATGAACCGACCATGGAAATTGCCGAAATGGTTCTGAATAAAGTGAATAAAAGCCTGGTTCAGCTGGTCAATGAGCTGGGGATTAATGCAGTGGGAATCAGCGGCAAAGACGGCATGATGCTGAAATGTGATAAAAACAATTCCCAGGGCGAGGATATCGGTTTTGTCGGTGAAATCCGCGAAGTCAATCCGAAGATTATCCATGACCTGCTGGAAAAAGACTATGTGCCGATTATCTGTCCAATCGGTTTTGATGATAATTATTTAAGTTATAATATCAATGCAGATGATGCAGCCTGTGCGATTGCTACCGCTGTTCAGGCTGAGAAGCTGGCCTTCCTGACAGATGTGGAAGGAGTATATCGTAATTTTGAGGATAAAGATTCCCTGATCTCTGAGATGACATTAGGGGAAGCCCAGGATTTTGTGACCAGCGGAGAACTGGGCGGCGGAATGCTGCCGAAGCTGCAGAATTGTATCGATGCCATTAAGCAGGGAGTATCCAGGGTACATATTCTGGATGGACGGATTCCGCATTGCCTGCTGCTGGAGATTTTCACCAACAAAGGAATTGGAACGGCAATTCTTAAAGCGGAAGAAGAGCGGTTCTATCATCCGGAAAGGAAAGAAGTATGAGCAAACAGGAAATGATCAACCGCGCCGAGCAGGCATTCTATAAAGTATATAACCGTTTTCCGATTATTTTCGATCACGGCAGCGGTACTTATCTGTATGATACGGAAGGCCAGGAATATCTGGATTTTGGTGCCGGGATTGCCGTGATGGGTTTGGGATACGGTTATCCGGGATTTGATGAAGCCATAAAGGCACAGGTGGATAAACTGCTCCATACCTCCAATCTGTTCTATAATCAGCCGGCTATCGAAGCGGGTGAAAAGCTGCTGCAGGTTTCTGACATGGATAAAGTGTTTTTCACCAACAGCGGAACCGAAGCGGTTGAAGGGGCATTGAAAATAGCAAAACGACATGCCTGTCAAAAGCAGCTTGGATTGGACTATCAAATCATTGCAATGAAGCATTCCTTTCATGGGCGAAGCCTGGGAGCCTTGTCAGTGACCGGTAATGACCACTATCAGGAACCCTTTGCACCACTGATCCCCAATATTGTATTTGCCGATTATAATAATTTGGACAGTGTCAAAGCACTGTTTCATGAAAAGACCTGTGCCATCATCTTGGAAACAATCCAGGGAGAGGGCGGTATCTATCCCGCAAAACCTGAATTCCTTCAGGGAGTTCGCGATCTCTGCGATCAGTATGACGCTCTGATGATTCTGGATGAGATCCAGTGCGGCATGGGCCGGACCGGGGCGATGTTCGCCTGGCAGGGATATGGGATTAAGCCGGATGTGATGACAACGGCTAAAGCTTTGGGGAACGGAGTTCCGGTCGGAGCCTTCCTGGCCTGTGGAAAAGCGGCTGCAGCCATGGTGCCGGGGGACCATGGCACGACTTATGGCGGCAATCCACTGGTATGTGCAGCAGCCTCAAAGGTATTGGATGTTTTTAAAGAGCAAAACCTGACAGAATATGTAACGGAAATCGGAAAGTATCTGTGGGATCAGCTGGAGGAACTGCAGGCAGCTCATAGCTGTATTGCCGGACATCGCGGCAAGGGTCTGATGCAGGGACTGGAATTTACCGTTCCGGTGGCACCGATTGTAACCAATGCACTACTTGAACAAAAACTGGTTCTGATCAGTGCCGGGGCCAATGTGATTCGATTTGTACCACCGCTGATCATAACAAAAGCAGATGTGGATGAAATGATAGTACGTTTGGATGCTGCTATCAGTACTTGTAAAGAGTAGGTTGGGGATGGCGTAGGTAGATGGAAGGGGCTGTCGCACTAAAAAAGCCTGCGGGCTCTGGCGGCGGCTGTGGTACCCGTCCGTATTGTCTGCGGTTTCGGATCATAAGAGTCTCTAAGAGCAGAGAAATAATGCTAAATGCAATGCCAGAAACGCCAAAACTCGCTGCGCTCAGACAGTTGGCCGTTTCTGGCATTAACGCATTATTTCTCTGCTCTAAGAGACTCTAATAATCCTGCAAAGGCAGGCAATACGGACGGGTACCACAGCCGCCGCCAGAGCCCACAGGCTTTTTTAGTGCGACACCCCCCGGCTACTTTATGGCTCCCTCTGGATAGAAAAGCAAATACAAATCGAGATACCATTTGTTTTGTGACACGCTATTTTTGACTCTTGCTACTTTAAACTCTGCTGCTATCAATATAAGAGCTGAAATCTTTTCACAGGCCTGGCAGGATTGTTGCTGGGGGTGCGTTGGGGGGGAGCCAGGGAGTTGTTCGGGGGGACGGTATGCATCCTGTATTGCTGCATTTGCAGAGATGTTAGGGTATCTTAAATAAGAAGCATGTGACGTTATAGGATAAATCAGCAATTGTTTGAGCGGCTTTATCGCGAGTTATTGTGATTTATCCTATGCATTTAGTCACATGCTTCTTATTTTAGATACCCTTACATCTCGAAACGGCAGCAATACAGGATGCATACCGTCCCCCCGAACAACTCCCTGGCTCCCCCCCACGCACCCCTTGTAACCCCTTCAATTACTGTGCAAAATATGCCACACTAATTGAAAAAAATATGCTATAATGAAAAACATTAAATGTAAAAAGAGGAGAAAAGTCATGACAGGAGAACAGAAAATATATGACTATTTAGACCGTTTATCATCGAAAGCGCCGGTTCCGGGCGGCGGCGGTGCTTCTGCACTGGGGGGTGCACTGGCTGCAGCGCTGGGGCAGATGGTCGCGAACCTGACCGTAGGAAAGGAACGGTATGCCGATGTCGAGCAGGACATGCAGCAATGCTTGTTTACGCTGAATGTGAAACAGATGGAACTGCTGGCACTGGCAGACCGCGATGCTGAAGTATTTGAACCGCTGGCCAAAGCTTATGGGATGCCGAAGGATACTCCTGAGCAGCAGGCTGAAAAAGATAAAGTAATGGAAGAAAATCTTCTGGCTGCCAGTCTGGTACCGATTCAGATGATGGACGAAGCAGTAGCCGTGATGGAGATTCTTGAGATTCTGGAGAAAAAGGGCAGCCGGATGGCGGTGTCTGATGTCGGGGTGGCCGTACAGTTTGCCAGAGCCGCCTTAACCGGAGCGGTAATGAATGTATATATTAATACAAAATCCATGAAAAACCGGGAACGTGCTGAAGAGTTGAATCAGAAAGCAGAGGCTTTGCTGGCAGCGGGAATTGAAAAAGCGGATTCCATCTATGACTGTGTGATGAAAAAACTGCAGGGAAAAAAATAAGGCGGAGGTGGATATGATTACGTTAAAGGGTGCAGATGTTTCTGCCAAAATAAAAGAACAGATCCAGCAAAAGCTGACAGAATTAGGCGGCCGGATTCCGAGGCTTGCGATTGTCAGAGTGGGGGAGAATCCTGATGACATATCTTATGAACGGGGTGCCCGAAAGAAAATGGAAGCTTTTGGCCTGGAAGCAGAGTCCTATGTATATCCGGCCGATATCAGTGACGAAGCGTTTAAGCAGGAATTTGTAAAGATTAATAAGGATGAAAGCGTCGATGGTATTTTGCTGCTGCGTCCGTTGCCGAAACAGATTTGCGAACGTGATATTGAGCAGATAATTGATCCTGCAAAAGATCTGGATGGTATTTCACCGGTGAATGCGGCCAGGATATTTGCCGGGGATGCCTCAGGGTTTGCACCGTGTACGGCAGAGGCGGTTGTAGAGATACTTAAGGCCAATCATATTGCGATTGAAGGGAAACGTGTGACGATAGTGGGACGCAGCATGGTAGTGGGAAAACCGCTGTCGATGCTGTTGCTGCAGGAAAATGCAACGGTAACGATTTGCCATACCAGGACCAGGGATCTGGCTGATACCTGCAGTAATGCAGAGATACTGATTGCAGCAGCAGGCAAGGCCAATATGCTCAATGGCGATTTTGTGGGCCAGGATGCGGTTGTAATTGATGTGGGCATTAATGTAAATGAACAGGGGAAACTTTGTGGAGATGTGGATTTTGACAGCATTCTGGAAAAAGCGTCAATGGCAACTCCGGTTCCCGGAGGCGTCGGGGCAGTTACAACCGCCGTGCTGGCCAAGCATCTGGTACGGGCTGCCGTCAAATAAAAAGTAACCACAGCAAGTCCCGGGGGCATAAGATATAAGAAAAGGGATCTTATTTTATGGCTGTTTCAAATATTGTTCCTTTACCGGGATGGTTGGTGTGTACTGCTTGTCCTAACTGTCCTCAATGTAACTGGAGTTCACCAGGGCCGCCCAGACCGCCGGGGCCGCCGGGGCCGCATAGACCGCCGGAGCCGCATAGACCGCCGGAGGCGCACAGACCGCCGGAGGCGCACAGACCGCCGGAGCCGCACAGACCGCCGGGGTCGCACAGACCGCCGGAGCCGCATAGACCACCAGGGCCAAGACAGGAACCATGGCGGGGACCGGAGCCAGGACCATGGCGGGGACCAGGATCCGAGTGCCGATATTAATTAAGACCCGGGCATCTGCTTAGCAGTATGCCCCGGGTTTTTTGATTGACTAAATCAGGGACAGTTGCTATAATAAATCCATATTATTTTGCTATAAGTGAGTAGTCTCGGAAACTAATGAATAATCATAGCATTTTATGCATTGACAGACATGCCTGGATTTGTTACGAAAAATTTGAAAGAAGGGCATGCCAAAAAAGTCTCCCATAGGCAGACTTGAAAAAATATGGAAAACGAG
>JBOFYZ010000168.1:0-1170 GCA_051654925.1 Lachnospiraceae bacterium
ATTTATTCTTGCCATCTTCTTTATAAGCGGTAAATGCAAAATCCAGTTTACTGACATGTTCCTTCTTCGGGAAATTCGGCAGGGCCGCACGATTCACCTCATTAATTGATCCATATCCCAGCTCTTTGAGCCTTTTGGAGAGGTCATAACACATTTTTTCAACATGTTCCACCCCCTTTAAAATTCCGACTGTACAGATGCCCGCGCCCATCGCCCCGGCCATCATGTATTCAATCGCATTGTCGGCGCTCATGACACCACCGGAGGCATAGAGATTCTTTAATTCCGGGTGATTCCGGGCAATCTCAGCATTAATCCGCATTGCAATCGGGCGCATCGCAGCACCGGTCATCCAGCCGAAACCGTCTTCACTCATCATTTCCGGACGGGCTTTTTCAATATCTATTTTTAAGGTTGGGCCAATCGAGTCAATGGCACAGATGCCATCCGCACCGTGTTCCAGGCATTTCCGGGCAGTCCCGGCCGGATCCGGCCAGTTGCCGCTCAGTTTGCAGATCACCGGAATCTTGACATTGGCTTTGGTATAATCAAGCATTGGCAGCAAAGTCTCTTCGGTATAGGAAACCAGCTCGATGATATGGGCTCCGGCTTTTTCCACTTCTGTTACGATTTCTTCGGCTTCTCCGGGCGTATGGCCAACGCTGGCAATGACAATTGCCCCGGCCTTTACGGTTTCCGGAATTTCTTTCTTATACCACTGTTCACGGTCTGAATCCGCCCACTTTTCACAATTAATGAGCGAATCATTATTTACTGTCCCCATATGATGGACCGGATTAATTGCTGCGGCTTTCCGGATCGTTTTGGTGACCACCGCTCCGCATCCGGCCTGATGTCCTTTAATCATTCCCTCAGATCCGTATGTCAATGGCCCGGATGACAAGATATACGGACTTTGTAATTTGTACCCGCAGAATTCGATCCCAATGTCAGCACCGGTTAATTTCTCTTTATCAAACATCTCTCTTACCTCCTACATTTCCACTTTATTAATCTTTTTTAATTCCGCTGCCGCTTCGTATATCGCCACTGCCAGCTGCTCGTATCCGGTACAGCGGCACAGATTGCCGGATATCGCCCGCTTAATCTCCGAAATTTTGGCATCCGGATTTTTATCCAGCAACGCTTTGGCACTTAAGATAAATCCCG
>JBOFYZ010000169.1:0-4040 GCA_051654925.1 Lachnospiraceae bacterium
AAACCAGGAGTACTCATATAATGGCCGGCACGCTTCCAATATCGGATGATTTTCCGGTAAATTAATATTAATTACTTTCACACTTAATTCTAACATAGGTTTGTCTGTCTTTACAAGATAGGAATCTGACAATCGCAGTATCTCCTCTACCGGATAAACAGCATTGCCATTGTAAAAAACTTATTCCGATGTTTCTGTTATTCCGATCTTTATCAGGAAATCCATCATAGCAGTATAGATCATGAAGATAACATCGGAATAATAAAATCGCTTTTCATATATGTTTTCTTATAGTATGTTCTTCTTACTGTAACTACTAACCAGTAAGGAGGAAAATTGTATGAAAGACATTACAGTATTAGCAGACGGCTACTCTGGCATTCAGAAGTATATGTCATCTGTAGATCGCCCATATGATCTGGCCAAAAGATACTTGCCGGCGTGCAGATCATTAGAAGCCTTTTATCTCGTCAAAGGACAAGAATCTTATAGCTCTGCCATGAATGCAAAGTATAGGGTTTACATTGACCATCAGATTGAAAACGGCTTCTTTTCTGAAAGGCGCGGACGGCTTCACAGACGCCTCACATTCATGCTGGATGACTATTATTCCAGCAGGCCTATTCAGGCAATATACACTTCCGGCAGAGGGTACAAGTATAAGCTTGACGATACTTCAGAGCTGCTGGTGGAAAAATTCAAGGAGAGTCTGACATTAAGTGCCAACTCAATTCCAAGCGCTGGTACTATCGCACGGAGCTTTTTCTATTATCTGCAGCAGAACGATCTCCTTGCCAGCCGAATAATAACAGCAGATACGATTGTCAACTTTCTGAAATTTAAATCCACGGAGAGCAACTCCAGCATGGACAATGTCCTTTATTTCCTGAGAAAACTCCTTCTGTTTTTAAAAGACAACAGATTTGAGGTTGCCGGTTCAGCTGTTGTATCTTATAAGGCGGCCGCCACCAGAAGAAAGATATTTCCAGCCCTTGAACATAGTGATATCGAGGTGTTTCTTAATCTCCCGAACCGCTCCACGGCCATTGGGAAAAGGAATTATGCAATCTTATTGCTGGCATCTTTCACAGGAATCCGGGCAATTGATATCGCAAACTTAACATTTGAAAATTTCCGGAGGACTGAAAGGGCGATTGTGTTTGTTCAGCATAAGACGAACCATATGAATGCACTTCCAATCAATCAGGATGTCCTCCTTGCACTTGATGACTACATTAACAATGGGAGACCGGAATCCTCCCTGCCTTATATATTTCTCACAGCACTGAGGCCGTATCGAAAGCTCCATGACCATTCAAGCGTGAAGGGTATCTTTGACCGCTATGTCCGCTCCTGTGGAATTGAGAAGGAAGCCTGGGACGGGAAATCGTTTCATGCATTCCGACGCACGATCAGCAAGTGGCTTTTGGAATCTTCTGCAGACGCTCAGATAATCTCACAGATACTCGGACAACGAGACCGTGAAGTTCTGAAGCGGTATCTTCCACTCGCTCCAAACATCCTTCGGGAATGCTCGCTGGATTTCACCTACGTGCCTTTAAAATCGGAGGTGTACCGTTGATGAGAATAGAATATACCAGCAATTTCGCAGCACACATTGAAAAATACATACAGTTCAAATGCTCCGTTGGCTATTCAGAAAACTCATACCGCTTTCGGATGAAGCAGTTTGACCGTTTCTGTGCCCAAAGATTTCCGAAGGCAGACGCAATTTCAGAAGAACTGGTTTTAGAGTGGTCACATCTGTGCAATGGTGAATCGGAAAACAACTGTATCCAAAGGATGATCGCCCTCAAAGGATTCCTTGATTATCTTGATGCAACCGGCATCAAGACATATCTTATCCCGGAGAAGTGGATTGGGAGACTTAAGCCTTGCATCCCATATCTGTATAGCAATGATGAGCTGGAATGTTTCTTTCGGGGCGCAGACACGCTTCCAGCACACCCATTATCAAAACAACGGGAACTGATTGCGCCTGTTGTGTTTCGGATGCATTTTTGCTGCGGACTGAGACCGCAGGAAACTGTTGCACTCCGCTGCCGGGATGTCGACCTGCAGGACGGCACCCTGTACATAGCGGATTCCAAAGCCCACAAAGATCGGCTGGTTCCTATGTCCTGGGACCTTTGCAGACTGTGCCAGAAATATGATGATGTGATATCTTGCCAGTTTCCTGAAAGGGAGTACTTTTTCCAACGTACGACAGAACGTATAGCAGTCACTGCCGAATGGCAGGGCGATCTGTTCCGCGCCTGTGCGAAGCACGCAGGTATGGAATTCTCAAAAGGAAAGTGGCCGCGTGTATATGATTTCCGTCATAACTTTGCAACCCATGTGATAAAAAAATGGATTTATGAAGGAACGAACGTTTCAGCGATGCTGCCCTATCTGAGTGGATATATGGGGCATTCTTCCCTGAAAGCGACAGCATACTATATCCACCTTGTTCCCGAACATCTCACAGATAGCGGGCTTACTACCTGGGGCGGCATGCCGGAGGTTCCGGATTATGAAGACTGAACGCAATGAGTTTTTTCATCTATTAAGGGAATATCTCACTATTTATCTACCAAGACAGAAACATGCAAGCGGCCACACTTTAAAATCGTACAGGGAAACACTAAACCTATTTGTTACTTTTCTTGCAGAGCGCAAAGGAGATAAGCTTTATAACGTAACATTTAATGATATCACACATGAATCGGTCGGAGTCTTTCTCGAATGGCTCTCAGACAGCCGTAGCTGTGGAGCATCTACGATAAACCAGCGTTTTTCCGTCATCAGGGCATTCCTGAAATACTCTGGTTCGCGCAACCCGATAGTAAATGATTGCTATATTGCCCTGCAGGCGGTACCTTTCCGCAAAAAAGAGAAACGACTTACGGTTAGCCATTTCAGTGAGAACTCTCTGGAGGCTATGCTCAAACAACCGGATCCATCCAAAAGGAAACAGCACCGTGACCTCTTTTTCATGATCCTGCTTTATGATACAGGTGCAAGGGATAGTGAGTTGCTTGGGTTACATCCTGCGGATGTCGTTACCAAAGGAATAGCCCCGTATGTATGCCTCAATGGGAAAGGAAAAAAACTCCGTACTGTACCCATCATGAAAGAAACGAACTATCATTTTCAAAGCTATATCAAACGTTTTGGCCTTGATGCAGCTGACAATACAACACCGCTTTTTTATACGGAGATACATGGTAGTAAGTGCCGTATGTCAGATGACAACGTTGCCCGGTTTATTGATAAATATGCGTCGTTAGCGCGAAAAGAATGTGACGAGATACCAGAAAATGTCACCCCGCACATGTTCAGGCACAGCCGTGCACTCCACCTGTATAGGAAAGGGGTTCCGCTCCCACTCATATCGGAATGGCTGGGGCATTCAAATATGGAAACCACACTGATTTATGCTTACGCAGATACGGAAATGAAGCGTGCCGCCATAGAAAAGGCAACGCATGCCAACCATCCCCTATGTAAGCAACAGACGTTGTCATCTGGCAGCCTGGATGATGATTCCATTCGGACTTATTGCGGGTTAAAATAAGTACTTAACTATTATTCCGATGTTTTCTGCATGATCTATACTGCTATGATGGATTTCCTGATAAAGATCGGAATAACAGAAACATCGGAATAAGTGTTTTTATCCCGATATCGGGATAAAAAAACATAAAATTCAGGAGTTGGGATTGCTATTTCGCTTGTCTTGTAGAGAGCTTTTGGCTCAATTATCTTTTCCATAGTTCGTCCATAGTAAATGGCATCTCTCAGCGGCATATTACGATTAATCGTCGCCTGATGCTCACTAATCACCAATACCTTTTCCTTTACCGTAAAAGCCAGATCATTCTTTCGCGCCAGAAAAAGCACTCCATTTAGGGTTGTAAAATCAATATCTTCCGGAGAGACATGCGTTCCAGGCTCCAGAGCCTCAAACAATCTGGCGGCATTTTCAGCCTCACCGAAATAGGCGGCAAAAGCACTGGACTTTACCTCCCGGTTCGTAG
>JBOFYZ010000170.1:0-52869 GCA_051654925.1 Lachnospiraceae bacterium
TCATCCTGAGCCAGGATCAAACTCTCATGTTTTAAGTTTGTTTCCCGATTTCAAAATTAACTACTAGCTAATTGTTTAAACCGTTCTACTGTTGTTTGGTTTGTTTTTGTTCTGAATTTCTCATCCAAAGATGTCTTTATTCCGTCCGCCAAATGCAGATGAGGGGGACTTACATAAAAAGACTCTTTTTTATTAGAATTTTCAGGGTTTTACATACTGTTCAATCTTCTATTTTCAAGGTTCTGTTTGTACTTCTCTGGTTCTATACATCTCTCCAACTAAGCTCGGCAAGCCTCACTAAGTTTCCGGATGGGCTTTTCCACTAAATTCGGCTAATGCCTCATCAAGTGTTCAATGCCAACGCAGAAGGAGGGATTTGAACCCTCGCGCCGCTACTAACGACCTGCACCCTTTCCAGGGGTGTCCCTTCAGCCTCTTGGGTACTTCTGCAATACCGATGCCTGAACATCATTATCTTATTCATAATCAACAGGCGACCCAGGTGCCTGTCCAACGGAGAGGGTGGGATTCGAACCCACGCGCCCTTGCGGACAAACGGTTTTCAAGACCGCCTCGTTATGACCACTTCGATACCTCTCCAAAGCAATTCATCGTCAAACGCGCTTTACTATATTATAAAATTTTTCCGGATTTGTCAATACACTTTTCAAATATTTTTTAACTTTTTTTCAAAACCGATGAAAACCTCTGCAATATGCAGATCTTCCGGTGTTGTCACCTTCAAATTAGTATAACTTCCCTGAATTAATTTAACCGGATCTCCGGTATATTTCTCCAGAACCATTGCATCATCGGTAACACCAGACTGCTGTTCCTTGTGATCCATCAGCCAGTCATAAGCCCCCCTGATCAGAGGATAAGAAAATGCCTGCGGCGTTTGTATCTGCCACAGATAATTCCGGTCCGGAGTCTCAATTCCATACGCCTCAGAATCTGATACTTTAATTGTATCTTTCACCGGCATACCGATTACACATGCCTGATACCCCCTGGCACCATCGATGGCGCGGCTGATAATATCAGATGTAACCAGCGGACGGGCGCCATCATGAATCAGTACATAACTGCAGCCTTTCATGGCCTGAAGACCTGAATACACAGAATGATAACGCTCCTGCCCGCCAGCTACCACCGCTGAAACTTTGGAATATCCATAAGCTTGTACAATTTCAGAATGGACATATTCCAATTCCGCTTCACCTGCAACCAAAATAATATCATCCACCTGACTGGCCTCAAATGCATCCAGTGCATAAGTAATAAGCGGCCTTCCGTTCAGCAGCATGTACTGCTTCTGAATATCACTTTCCATCCGGCTGCCCTTTCCTCCGGCAAGTATAACTGCCCCAATCCGTTCGCTCATCCTTCCTCCTAAGGTTTTAATATATCACCGCTGACCAAGTTTCAGATTCGGGATCGCATTCAGATCCCATCCGTGGCGGGTTCCCTTCTGATACTCATAATAAGCAGCAACACCGATCATTGCTGCATTATCTGTACAGAATACCGGAGATGGATAATAAAACCGGATGCCTTCGCTGGTGCACGCTTCCTGCAGCGCTTCCCGCAGTGCAGAGTTAGATGCAACACCGCCGGCAATTGCCAGCTGGTCAAAACCATACTCCTTTGCCGCAAGTACAGCCCGGCTGACTAAAGCTTCTACTACTGCATTTTGAAAAGAAGCCGTCAAATCAGGAATATTAATTTCCTCTCCCGTCATATTCGCACGGTTGATGTGATTTAATACTGCTGATTTTAAACCGCTGAAACTAAAATCATAAGGAGCTCCCTCGACTTTTGCCCGTGGAAACTCAATCGCATGCTTATTGCCTTGTTTGGCCTCCCGGTCTATCTTGGGTCCCCCCGGATAGCCAAGCCCTACCGCTCTTGCTACTTTATCAAACGCTTCACCTGCAGCATCATCTCTGGTACGGCCAATGATTTCAAACTCACCATAATCTTTTACAATTACAAGATGTGTGTGCCCGCCTGAAACAATCAGACAAATAAACGGCGGTTCCAAATCCGGATGTTCGATATAATTAGCAGATACATGACCTTCAATGTGGTGTACACCGATCAGCGGCTTGTCTGCGGCAAAAGCAATCGCCTTCGCTTCAGCAACGCCGACCAGCAATGCCCCTACCAGACCCGGTCCGTATGTCACGCCAATTGCTGTCACTTCATCAAGAGTAACCCCGGCATCGTCAAGTGCCTGGGTAATAACCTGGTTGATCTTTTCAATATGTTTCCTGGAAGCAATCTCCGGTACTACACCACCAAACTGAGTATGCAGCTCAATTTGTGAGGAAATTACATTTGACAGCACTTCTCTGCCATTCTTCACTACAGAAGCAGCGGTCTCATCGCAGGAACTTTCAATTGCCAAAATTAAGATATCATCCATTTCCCCGTCCTCATGCCTCCTCATCATCGAAATCCAGTTCCAGGGTCCAGCCGTCTCTGGCGGCCTTTGCCCGGGGAAAAATCTTCCGGACATTATCAATAAACTCATCCGGCCGGTTAAGTGAAGGGCTGTAATGGGTCAGCCACATTTGTTTTGGCTGTGCCTTAACCGCCAGATTAGCGGCTTCATACATAGTCATATGCTTATATTCTCTGGCTTTCCCTTCTTTTCCCTCTTCGCCGTACATGCCTTCACAGATAAATAAGTCTGCTTCCTGAGCATATTCTGCAATCACCGGTACCGGGCGGGTATCCGTACAATATGTGACTTTAAGGCCCTTTCTTGCCGGACCGAGAACCATTTCGGGAGTATATACCAGTCCATCTGATTCGATGGATTCGCCTTTTTGCAGGCGGCTCCATAACTTCATCGGCACTTGTTGTTCTTTGGCACGCTCAACATCAAAACGGCCTGATCTGCTTATCGAAACAGAGTATCCGTAGCAAACCACGTTATGATTGACCCGATACGCATCTATTGTATATGGTCCGATCTGAAACTGCTGCCTTGGTTCTTCCAGTTCGATAAATCGAAGCTGGAACGGAAGTTCCGGAGCAATCGTCCGTAAGGCTGTGACGACCCGTTCCAGACCTTTAGGTCCAATCAGTATAACCGGCTCTGTCCGCTCGGCATTCCCCATTGTCAGCAAGAATCCGGGCAGGCCGCTGATGTGATCTGCATGATAATGAGTAAAACATATCACATCAACTGGTTTGGGACTCCAGCCTTTCTCTTTCAATGCCACCTGCGTACCTTCACCGCAGTCAATCAACAGACTGCTGCCATTGCATCTTGCCATCATCGCAGTAAGCCATCGATAAGGCAGCGGCATCATTCCTCCGGTTCCTAACAAACATATATCTAACATATTGTAGTTGTCCTCACTTCTATCATTCCCCCTCCATGGCAGAGCATGGAAAGGCATCTTATAGCATGATAGCACACCAGTTAAATGAATTCAACCCGTTCTTCCACTTCCATTTCTATCTTAAATTGATTAACAAAGCTGTCATAACACTCCTCACAAAGATCCCAGTGATGAATCTCCCCGTCTTTTTCAGAAAAGAAATCCCATGCATGATTGATACATACGGCCCCCTCCCGTAAGATCCCACCTTCCACAATCATCTTTTTTCCGCAGCAATTGCATACTACTCCGATTAATTCTCCACCACTTTTGTACTTTCTCATCCTTTATTCGCACCTTTCCTATTACATTCGCTTTCCGTAATCAGCAGCTCCTCTACTAACAGATAAAACAAAAAGAGGGAGATCCGCCACCGGATACCCCTACATTATAATCGTTCCTGCCTCTGATTTTAAGTGGTAAATCTTTCATAGCAGCTGCCGGGACATTATCAGGGCATCCTCACAGGGATTGTGATAATATGCTTTTCTGACTGCCTCGATGCCAAAACCATAGGATTCATATAGCCTTCTGGCAGCTGTATTGCTTTCCCTGACCTCCAGACGGATTACCCCTGCCTTACCGGCCGTGGCATATGTTACCATCGCATCCATCAATTCTCTTCCGATGCCAAGGCCCCGGCGGTCAGGGCGAACAGCGATTCTCTGAATCTCTGCCTCCCCCGCCAGCAGACGGAGATTTGCATATCCGGCAATTACTCCATCCTGTTCAAATACATAATACCTATCATAAATGCTATATATCCCCGATGCCAGAAGGCTGTAGGACCAGGGTTCACTGAAACTGCTCTTTTCCAGACAGATGACCTGTTCCAGATCTGCCTCTTCCATTTTTCTAATCATCCGCCTTCTCCCACCGAATGGCCTGCGGCAAGTTCTTTGGCCTTGCCCTGTCTTTTGGCTTCTTCTAATTCACGCTCGGCCTGAGCCTTTCTTAGATAATCTGGCGCATGTGCTGCCGCCGTTTCTGTCTCGCCTCGTTCATAATAGCTTAATCCTAAAGCAGCAACACTTGCGGCTCGCTGACGGTTGACTTGGGCCGGGGCAAAATCAAACGCGACTGTAATCTCCGCTTCAATCACCTGGCGGTACACGGGTACCCCGTCACCTAAAAAGATCACCGGTTCCCCATAGGCATTAAGATCCCTGATCAACTGATGAATATCTGCGGTAAAGGCCGCCTGCACTACTTCGAAGTTCTTCTGATAGTGATACAGTCCGGTATAAACCTGGTTCCTTCTGGCATCCATTATCGGGCAGATCAGCGCCGATGTTCCATACAGGTTAAATGCCATAGCATCCACCGTCGGTACATGGATAAGCGGCTTGTCCAGTGCCAGACCAAGCCCCTTCGCGGTCGCCGAGCCAATCCGCAGACCGGTAAAAGATCCCGGTCCTCCGGATACAGCAATCGCATCTATTGTATTCAGATCCAGTTCCAACAGCTTTTTGATTTCATCAATCATCGGAAGAAGCGTCTGAGAATGGGTTTTTTTAAAATTAACCGTATACTCTGCTGTCGTTATATCATCTGTCACTACTGCTACGGAAGCTACCAGTGATGAACTCTCAATGCCTAATATCTTCATATCTGTCTCCTTACTCCCCGGGTTCTTCAGCCGTGATTGTTCGATAATCAAATCCCCGTTCCAGATCTTTTTCAATTCTGATCCGGATCACATCATCCGGTAAAATCTCCGGTATCAACTGAGCCCATTCGATCAGACAGACACCTTCACCAAAAAAACAATCCTCATAACCGATCTCATCCATCTCACTGACATCACCGATTCGGTACACATCAAAATGGTACAGCGGCAGCCGTCCTTCTTCATATATCTGCACAATCGTAAAGGTAGGACTGTTGACCGGCCCTTCGATACCCAATCCGGCAGCAAATCCCTGGGTGAAAATAGTTTTCCCTACCCCAAGATCACCGTCCAGACAGTAGATCTGTCCGGCTCTGGCCTGCTCTGCCATCTGCTTTCCAATTTCAAAAGTCTCTTCCGGACAATTGGTTTCTTTCAGCATCATATCCTCCATTAAATGTTTCTGCGGCGTTCCTTCGGCAGATGTGTCCGGATCATCTCAAAAAAATCCTCTTCTTTGCCAGCCAGCTCTGAATTTGGTATCAGATAAGCATGAATACGGTCCATATATAAAATAATCTGGGTAGGTTTCTTATCCATTCTTCCCATCTGGTCCCATTCAAAGTCAATGTCCTGCCCGCCCATTTCCACATGCAGTCCTTTTTCGCCAAACACAAGCACCATCGGCTGCTGCATTGCCGGAGTTTTCACTTGACGCCTGGCTTTCAAAAACATCATCAGCGGTTGTATTACGGTAAACATCAAAGCACAGCAAATCATCAGCAGGCGATTGGATACCCCCATCCCCGCCCACCTGACGACCAGCAGATACAGCGCGGCCAGTGTAAATATAATATTAAATCCACCCCGCAAACCGTTATTGGTATGATACATGGAAAACTGCCACAGGTCCTTTGCCGTCAATTGTATATCAAAACGTATTTCTTTATCCATATTTTTCTCCTGTTTACTGTCTCATTGTCAGTCCGATTCGTTTCTTCGCCACGTCAACGCTTAACACCTTGACCTCTACGATATCACCTACGCTGACAGCTTCCAGCGGATGCTTGATATAGCGGTCAGTAATCTGGGAGATATGAACCAGACCATCCTGATGCACACCGATATCCACAAATGCACCAAAATCGATGACATTACGCACAGTTCCCTTCAGAACCATGCCCGGCTTTAAATCTTCCATTTCAAGAACATCGGTACGCAAGATCGGTTTCGGCATCTCTTCACGCGGATCCCGTGCCGGTTTCTCCAGCTCTTTCACAATATCACGCAGGGTAATTTCGCCGACTTCAAGCTGGCCTGCCAGTTTTTTGTAGTCATGAATCTTTTTGCCGACGCCGGTAAGACCACCCCGGCCAAGATCAGACGGCTGATATCCCAACTGCGCAAGCAACGCCGTTGCCGCACCGTAGCTTTCCGGATGAACACTGGTCATATCCAATGGATTTTTACCGTTCTGAATCCGCATAAAGCCCGCACACTGTTCATAAGCTTTCGGTCCCAGCTTGGCCACCTTAAGCAGCTGTTTCCGGTCTGTAAAAGCACCATTTCCTTCTCTGTAAACGACAATATTCTTGGCAATAGCTTTTGAAATTCCCGATATATATTCCAGCAGCGAAGCCGATGCCGTATTCAAATCCACACCTACTTTATTAACGCTGTCTTCCACTACATGCTGCAGTGCTTCGCTCAGGTTTTTCTGGTTCATATCATGCTGGTACTGACCTACACCGATTGATTTGGGATCGATCTTAACCAATTCCGCCAGCGGATCCTGCAGACGTCTGGCAATTGATGCGGCGCTTCTCTGTCCCACGTCAAAATTAGGGAACTCTTCCGTTGCCAGTTTGCTGGCCGAATATACGGAAGCACCGGCTTCATTTACAATGATATACTGCACCCGCTCCGGTATCTCCTTCAGTAATTCCACAATTATCTTTTCCGATTCTCTGGATGCCGTTCCATTGCCCACTGAAATAAGCGAAATATAATATTTGCTGATCAGCCTTTTCAGGGTCACCTTGGCTTCTGCTACTTTATTCTGCGGAGCTGTCGGATAGATGACAATGGTATCCAGTACTTTTCCGGTTTCATCCACAACTGCCAGCTTGCAGCCGGTACGAAATGCCGGATCCCAGCCCAATACTACCTGCCCGGTAATTGGCGGCTGCATCAGCAGCTGTTCCAGATTCCGTCCAAATACCTTGATCGCGCCCGCTTCTGCTTTTTCAGTCAGGTCATTACGGATTTCACGTTCAATCGCCGGAGCTATCAGGCGGCTATAGCTATCCTCCACAACTTCCTGCAGCAGTGTAGTTGTATATGGGTTATCCCGGATAATGACCTGCTTCGCCAGATAACGGAGGATAACCTCCTGCGGTGCATCTATCTTCACTGTTAAAATCTTTTCTTTCTCGCCCCGGTTCAACGCCAGCACCCGGTGCCCGGCACATTTTTTGACCGGTTCTTCGTACGCATAATACATCTCGTAAACAGATTCGGCTTCTTCATCTTTGGCAAAAGAACGGATCATCCCCTGCTCGGCAGTTGCCTTACGGATATAGGTACGGTAGTCAGCATTATCTGAAATCCGTTCCGCCAGAATGTCTTTGGCACCTGTAATAGCACCTTCTGTTGTCTGTACGTCCTTTTCCTCAGACAAATACTGCTGTGCCAGGATCTCAACCGGTTCCTTAATCATCTGCAGCCAGATCAGGTCTGCCAGCGGCTCTAATCCCTTTTCTTTGGCAATCGATGCACGGGTACGGCGTTTCTGACGATACGGACGATATAGGTCCTCTACGGCAACCATTGTCATCGCTGCCTTTATCTGTGCCTCCAGTTCAGGTGTCAGTTTCTCCTGTTCACGGATAGATGCCAGGACGGTCTCTTTGCGATCCTCCAAATTACGGAGATACTTTAACCGTTCGTCCAGATTCCTCAACACTTCATCATCCAGCGAACCGGTCACTTCTTTACGATAACGGGCAATAAAAGGGATGGTATTCCCTTCATCAATCAATTGTACAGCCGCTTCGGCCTGCTTATATCCAATCTTCAGCTCTTCCTGCAAAACTTTAATAATATCCATTGTTCTTACCTCTTTTTTCCATGGTACTCTTTGCCCAGATATTGTAACACACCTGCAATTTCCAGTAAAGACTTCTTGAGGAATCTTTCATTTCATGTTACAATATCGACAAGAGCGTGTTTGGAAATGGATTTCAAAACACGCTCTAAGGTATATACCTTGAATGACTATGGAGGAATCATATGGATTATCAACCGGAACACACTACGGGCAACTCGCCTAAGACATCGATTAACAGCATGGCCATCTTTTCTCTCGTCGCAGGGATTATGGCGTGCATTACATTTTACTATCCCCCGCTGCAACTGTTTCTGGGTGCCAGCGCGGTTATTCTTGCCTACATATCGAAAAATGGGAGGGGGTTTTCCGGGCTTTCTATCGCTGGAATTGCTACTGGTGTTTTTTCCATTATCAGCAGCATTCTGATCTTCAGCCTTGTTGTATATTCGTTTAGTATTATGAAGGATCCGGCGAATGCGGATATGATACGTGATATTTACAGGCAGTATCAGGAGATTTTCAAACAGTTTGGATACTCAATATCCTAAGACAATAAAAAGAGATTTGTAGCGGCACCGGCGCCAGGCGCACCGAAATCTTGATGATTTCGCAGCTTCGGCGCCTGGTTTTCTGATCGGAATTCAGAAAACCTCCGCTTCAAATCTCTTTTTAGGTACATAATTTATAATTCGGTACGGATAATCTGGAGGATTCCGTCTTCTCCGGACATCTGGCATTCGGCATCAAAAAATTGTGCTTTATTCCTGAATTGTTCCTCTGTCATTTTCTCTGTCAGAATTGCAAATTCTTCCAGGCCATTTAGCTCAATCGTTTTTAATGGCCCGAATATGTTGTTCAGCCGTTGGTTTTTGTTTGATGCCTTACCGGAAATACGGACAAAATAGCGATGGCAGGACCGTTCCATGTCAGCTACTGCCAGTTTTTCTGAGGACCATCCCAGCGGGATGTTCTGATCCTGGTACTGAACTGCTTCGATGATGTCGGCGATGACGGCACTGGCGGTTGGAAGTTTGCCTGCTCCGCTGCCGTAATACATGGTGGTACCAATCATGTTTCCTTTTACCAGAATACCATTGAATACGTCATTTACGGAATATAAGGGGTGATCTTTGCCGATCATCACCGGGGCTACCCAGATATTGACACTGCCTTCATTCATCTTGCTGGAACCGAACAGCTTGATTGAGGTTCCCATTTTATCTGCGTATTTAAAATCGACATCGGTAATTTTAGTAATACCTTCGGTATAGATATCTTCGTAATTAACTTCTTTTCCGGTTGTCATGGCGGTCAGTATGGCGATCTTTCGACAGGTGTCATGGCCCTCTACATCAGCCTCCGGGTTTTGTTCTGCATAGCCTAACTTCTGAGCTTCTTTCAGGGCACCTGCAAACGTGGCACCCTCCTTATCCATTTTGGTCAGAATATAGTTTGTCGTACCATTCAGAATACCGGTTACTTGTTCTATTTTCTCGCCCATCAGACAGCGGTATAATGGCCGGATAATCGGAATCCCGCCGCCGACACTGGCTTCAAACAGGAAATTGACCTGTTTGTCTCTTGCGATCTGCAGCAGTTCCGTTCCATGCGCTGCTACCAGCGCCTTGTTTGATGTCACGACATGCTTGCCTGCCAGCAGACTGGCTTTAACAAATGGGTAAGCTGGATTCAAACCACCCATTGCCTCTACTACCACCTGCACCTCAGGATCCGCTTCGATCACTTTGAAGTCATGAATGATTTTATCTGCTACCGGGCTGTCGGGAAACTCCCGCAAATCCAGTACATATTTCAGTGCCACTTCCTGTCCTGCACTTTTCTGAATCTCTACGTTGTTGCGATCCAGAATCTCCGCTACTCCGGAACCGATTGTCCCGTATCCCATGATTGCTACATTGATCATAATCTTCTCCTCATTCTTTCTGTTTTTCTTCAGCTTACTCCCTCGCCAGGATCTTCACATAATGGATGCCATCTTTTTCTTCCATCTCTTCTACCATCTGAGAGACATTGCCTGTGTTCGTTTTGACTTCTACGGATAAGGTCAGGGTGGCAACACCGTTGACCGGAATACTCTGATGAATCGTAAGAATATTAGCCTTATACACAGCTACTATATGAAGCAGATCAGACAGTAATCCCTGTTCATCATCCATCTGCATCACAAACGTAACTGTTTTCCCCTTTGTATTGTCATAAAACGGAAAAATATCATCTTTGTATTTATAGAAGGAGCTTCGGCTGATGCCGACGCGGTCAGTTGCTTCCTGTACCGTCATTACACGTTCAGATTCCAGCAGCTTATTGGCATCCACTACTTTTAACAATACTTCCGGGACCGCCTTCTTCTTTACCACAAAATACTTGCTCTTTTCTTCTGCCATAATTCGCCTCCTGATAAATCAACCGGATGTACGGGCACAGCCGCTCCTCAAATTCAAGCTTTGCATGTTCGTGCAGTGAATACAAATGTGCTCGTATCGAAGATATTATCACAAAAATAAATAGGATGCAAGTATTTTATTACGTGCATCCTATCAATATTTAGTACAGACTAGTCGGAACTTCCGGATTTACGATCCGGACATCCCAAACTCAGCCACTTTAAATATGCGCTTATGAACAGATCAATACCACCGTCCAATACGTTTGCTACATTACCGGTCTCTTCGCCGGTCCGCTGATCTTTCGCCATCGTATAAGGCTGCAGAACATAAGAACGGATCTGGTTTCCCCATCCGATTTCTTTTACATCGCCGCGGATACCCGACAGCTTTTCCTCATTCTCCTGCTGCTTCAGCAGATACAATTTTGCTTTGAGCATCTGCATCGCCTTATCCTTATTCTGGAACTGGGAACGTTCATTCTGACACTGCACCACAACTCCGCTGGGGATATGGGTAATTCTGATTGCCGAAGATGTCTTATTGATGTGCTGTCCACCGGCTCCACTGGAACGGTAGGTGTCAATCCGCAGGTCATCCTGGTTGATCTCCACATCCAGATCCTCTTCAATATCAGGCATTACATCACAGGAAACAAACGATGTCTGCCTCTTGCCGGCCGCATTAAAAGGAGAAATCCGAACCAGGCGGTGTACGCCTCGTTCTGACTTCAGATATCCAAATGCATTTTCGCCATTTATTTGTATGGTCACCGATTTAATTCCGGCCTCATCACCATCCAGGAAATCAAGAACTTCCGTCTTATATTCCATTTTGTCCGCCCAGCGGCAATACATCCGGTACAGCATGCTGCACCAGTCGCAGGATTCGGTTCCGCCAGCTCCGGCATTAAGACGAAGAATCGCATTGCATTTGTCATATTCGCCTGACAACAGGGTTTTCAACCGGAGTGTCTCCAGTTTGGTCTCAAACTCATGGAGCATTTCTTCAATCTCAGGAATCAGGGAGGCATCATTCTCCTCATAGCCCATTTCAATCATTACCTGAATATCTTCCTTTTCCTGCTCCAGCCCTCGGTAAAGCTCCACGGTATCCTTAAGATTCTTGGCCTCCTGCACCAGTCGGGCCGACTGCTCAGCATTATCCCAGAACCCGGGTTCTTCCATGGATTTATCTAATTCATCGATTCGTCTGACCTTATTATCCAGGTCAAAGTGAATCCCTCACTTCCACTAATGGTTTATCAAAGGTTGATAATGTATACTTGAACTGATCCAGTTCTACCACTGTGTCACCTTCTTTCTTTTATTTAAATTTAATTTTCATCAATGCCTATACCGGCTTTCTGCCGTGGCATTGCTTGAATTTCTTACCGCTGCCGCATGGACATGGGGAATTCGGATAAATCTTCTGTTCAACACGGCGTTTCGGCTCACGTGCCGCAGTCTCATCACGGTTAGTTCCGGTCACTTTGGCTGCCGGTTCCCGTTCTACCCGCTGTTCTACACGGATGTGGAACAGAATACGGATGGTCTCTTCTTTGATTGCCGCGGTCATTGCATCGAACATATCATAAGCATTCATCTTGTACTCTACAACCGGATCTCTCTGGCCATACGCCTGCAATCCGATTCCCTGACGAAGCTGATCCATATCATCGATATGACTCATCCATTTATTATCAATGACCTTCAGCAGAATAACCCGCTCAATTTCACGAATCTTTTCTCCTTCCGGAAACTGTGCTTCTTTTTCTTCATAAAGCTTGATGGATTCTTCCTTCAGTAAATGAAGCAGTTCATTCTTCTTACTCACCGGATGATTCTCCAGTGTAATCGGCTGCAATGAAATAATCGGCTGCAGCAACTGGTTGAGTTCCTGAAGATCCCAATCCTGCGGGCTCTGATCATCAGATACCGTCATATTAACTGCATTCTCGATAATATCTGTAACCATCTTCAGAATTACATCGCGCAGGTTATCCCCATCGAGTGCTTTGCGGCGTTCTGCATAGATGATCTCACGCTGTTCATTGTTTACTTCATCATATTTTAACAGATTCTCACGAATACCATAGTTATTGTTCTCGATCTTCATCTGAGCTTTTTCGATGGCATTAGACAGCATCTTATGCTCGATCTGCTCTCCGTCCGGAACACCAAGTGCTTCAAACATGCTCATCAAACGTTCAGATCCAAACAAACGCATCAGATCATCTTCAAGCGAAATATAGAAGCGGGACTCACCCAGGTCTCCCTGACGACCGGAGCGGCCACGCAGCTGGTTATCGATTCGTCTCGACTCATGGCGTTCGGTACCGACAATCTTAAGTCCACCCGCTTGCTTTGCCAGATCATCCAGCTTAATATCAGTACCACGGCCTGCCATGTTGGTTGCTATGGTAACTGCTTTATGCGCACCGGCATCGGCAACGATCTCTGCCTCCAGCTCATGGAATTTCGCGTTCAATACTTTATGCGGAATTCCGCGCTTGTGCAACATCTTGCTCAGCATCTCGGATGTTTCAATTGTAATGGTACCAACCAGAACCGGCTGACCTTTCTCATAAGCTTCAGCAACTTCATCTGTAACAGCTATGAATTTTTCTTTTTTAGTCTTATATACTGCATCTTCATGGTCGATACGGGCGATCGGTCTGTTGGTCGGAATAGCAATAGCATCCATTCCGTATGTGTTACGGAACTCTTTCTCCTCAGTCAGAGCCGTACCGGTCATACCGGATTTCTTTCTGAATTTGTTAAAGAAGTTCTGGAATGTAATTGTCGCCAGTGTTTTGCTCTCACGTTTTACATTTACATGCTCTTTGGCTTCAATCGCCTGATGCAGACCGTCGGAATAACGGCGTCCGGGCATAATACGTCCGGTAAACTCATCAACAATCAGTACTTCATCATCTTTGACAACATAATCTTTATCACGGAACATCAGATAATTGGCACGCAGCGCCAGTATGATGTTATGCTGAATCTCCAGATTCTCCGGATCTGCCAGGTTCTCAATATGGAAGTAATCTTCGACTTTTTTCACACCATCTTCGGTCAGGTTGACAGCCTTGTCCTTTTCATTGACAATAAAATCTCCGGTCTCTTCAATATCTTCGCCCATAATGGCATTCATCTTGGTAAATTCACCAGATGCTTCACCTCGTTCCAGCTGATGCGCAAGAACATCACAAACCTCATATAACTTAGTTGACTTGCCGCTCTGGCCGGAAATAATAAGAGGAGTTCTGGCCTCATCGATCAATACGGAATCGACCTCATCGATGATTGCATAATCCAGATTGCGAATAACCATCTGCTCTTTATAAATCGCCATATTATCACGCAGATAATCAAATCCCAGTTCATTGTTCGTCACATAAGTAATATCGCAGGCATAGGCCACTTTTCTTTCTTCTGAGGTCATCGAGTTCAATACCACACCAACTGTCAGACCAAGGAACTCATGCACCTGCCCCATCCACTCCGCATCACGCTTCGCCAGATAGTCATTGACCGTAACGATATGCACACCATCACCGGATAATGCGTTCAGATATGCCGGTGCTGTTGATACCAGCGTCTTACCTTCACCAGTTCTCATCTCCGCAATACGGCCCTGATGCAGTACAATGCCACCAATCAGCTGTACCGGATAATGCTCCATATTCAGTGTTCTTCTTGCAGACTCACGTACCAAAGCAAATGCCTCCGGCAGAATATCATCCAGAGTCTCACCATTCGCAAGCCGTTCTTTAAATACACGAGTCTGATCTTTTAATTCTTCATCGGACTTTTCCAGCATCTGAGGACGTAACGCTACGATCTTTTCCACAATCGGATCAATCATCCTAAGCTCCCGCTGGCTGTGTGTACCAAATACTTTCTCTATGAGATTCATCTTCTCTCTCCTAACTTCTATTCTGACTCTTTTTTATCCATTCTTATTATAAGCCAATCTTATACATTGTATCACTAACCTTGTTTTTATTCAACTTTTTCCCCAGTTGTTCATAAAAATTTAACTTTCCCTCATACTTTACTTTCTTTTTCCGACCTCAGACGACGAAAAACCGGATAACATAATTTAAAAATTACGGTAAACCTGTCAAGTTGCACAGAAATTATGTTCGTTTTTTCACTTGTCCACATTATCCACAGAATTATCCACCGTTTTTCTCCTTTTTCGTCCACATGGACAACCCACGATTTTATCACAAAAAGTAGTTATACACCGAGTTATCCACATTGTCCACAATTTTTATCCACTATTTTTAATTTGATATTTATAGGATACCAATTTTTCTATTTTGTACACATGTCATAAATCTTCAAATTTCGACAAAAAATACAACGTAAAAGCTTGACAAAATCAGCGCCATCTTATTATGGTAACAATTAACATTAAACACTAATAATACTCATTTTAAGCATAATTCAAAATAATTGTCGTAACAATTAGCGGATTTTGATTGAATTTTTCGCACACACATGCTATACTGGATTCATCTCAAAAGAAGGAGCTGATGACTTATGCGTTATACAATTACAGGAAGAAATATCGAGGTAACGTCAGGATTAAGAAGTGCTATTGAAGATAAAATCGGAAAGCTGGAGCGTTACTTTAATCCCGATACAGAAGTTATCGTTACCCTCAGCGTTCAGAAGGACAAGCAGAAAATCGAAGTCACCATTCCAGTAAAGGGAACTATCATTCGAGCCGAAGAATCCAGCAGTGATATGTATGTCTCAATCGACCTGGTAGAAGAAATCATCGAACGTCAGATTAAAAAATACAGAAAAAAACTAATCGATAAGAAACAGGCTGCCCAGTCTTTCTCAGAATTCTTTATGACTGAGGAATACGAAGCAGATGATGAAATACAGATTGTAAAGACCAAACGGTTTGGAATGAAGCCGATGGATCCGGAAGAAGCATGTGTTCAGATGGAATTACTGGGACATAACTTCTACGTATTTTTAAATGCGGATACAGAAGAGGTCAACGTTGTTTATAAAAGAAAAGGTACCGCCTACGGACTGATTGAACCCGAATTTTAGTACTTAGTATGGTGAAAGGGGTGTCGCACGAACCAAAGCCTGCGGGTCCTGGCGGTGGCGGTACCAGTCCGTATTTCCATCGGTTTCGAACCATAAGTGTCTCTAAGAGCAGATCAATGCCGCTAAATACAATGCCAGAAACGCCAAAACTCGTTACACTCAGACATTGGCCGTTTCTGGCATTAACGCGTCATTGCTCTGCACCAAGAGACACTAATGGTTCTGCAAAGGCTGGAAATACGGACTGGTACCGCCACCGCCAGGACCCGCAGGCTTTGGTTCGTGCGACACCCCCAGCAACATAATCTACTCTCCTGGATAAAAACAAAGAACAAAGGCAATGCTTAGATTACTTGTATTGCTATCAGTAAATGACTCTCCTTCAGATATTCAGATCCGGTTCTGCTTTTGCTTTTTCCTAACGGCGGGGATATAAGTGGCCGGGCTGTCGCGCCCCAAAATCCTGCAGCTCCTGACGGCGGCGGTGGTCCCCGTCCGTATTCGCTGCCTTTGCAGGACTGTTAGAGTATCTTAGAGCAGAGCAATGACGCGTTAATGCCAGAAACGGCCAATTGTTTGAGCGCAGCGAGTTTTGGCGTTTCTGGCATTGCATTTAGCGGCATTGATCTGCTCTTAGATACTCTTACGGTACGAAACTGCGGCGAATACGAACGGGGACCACCGCCGCCGTCAGGAGCTGCAGGATTTTGGGGCGCGACAGCCCATATCATTATATCAGTCTCTTCAACCATCGAAATGTTTTTTGTTCTGACAGTCTTGTCATTCCCCACGAAAACAACAGAATAGGTCCAAGAACTATCACCATGACGGTTTTATTATTAACCGGCAGCGGCTTCCATGGCCGGATCCAGTCAAACAGATAAAAGAAGTAAAAATGTGATAAATATATCCATTCACTCATAATCCGCAGCCGGGGATATATTGCCTGTGGTTTTCCCTCAACAGCTGATGCAGCCATAAACAGGCAGATGACTGCAGGAATCGCGGTTATTAATATGTTCGTATTATGAACACGAACCACTTCGCAATACATCAGCATAATAAACAGCACGGCTCCCACAGCTGCCAGAATCGGATGCAGCCGCTGTCTGTGCTTGGCAAACCAAAGGCCGACAGCCACATAGAACATACCATAGAAGAGTCCGTTGCGCATCGTCAGAAAATATTTGTTGTATTCCAGAAGCTTAAGATACGTTGAATGAGACAGCATCTCATTCAGATACCAGTTATCCCCGACATAACCAATCAGGAAAAAGCCAAAGGACAGGATCAGGATCTGCCAGATTTTCATTCCGCGGGTGTAACAAAACCATACCAGCAGGCAGGCTGTCAGCAGCGCCGGAAGATACCAGAGCTGGGCAATTGAGCTGGCAAAGAAAAAGGACTGGATATATCTCAGTACTGCTTCTCTTATACCGGTATCGCTGTGAGACCAGTTATACCATTCAATCGGCAGATACAGCGCTGACCAGATCAGATACATGCGGATAATTTTCAAAGAATATGCTTTTATAACGGCAGAGTCTTTTTGTCCGGCCTCTACTTTCCGAAACAGAAAGAAACCGGACATAACAAAAAACGCCGGCACCGCCAAATTGGAAAGCCAGGAACCAATCCACAGATGTCCCTGGCTTTCAGCGGTAAAGAATACCTGAATAATATGGCGCATTGCGACCAGTATCGCCAGAATAAACTTTACCACGTCTAATCCAATATATTGTTTCTTGACTTCCATTGTTATGCTCCCTATCAATCCAGGAATGTAACAGCCTTGCTCGGTGACCGGTAATTCGATGGTGAAATAATAATACCGGTAGTCGAGTTGCTGGCATGGATAACTTGTCCGTTGCCTATGTAAATCGCCACATGATTAATATAATCACCACTGGCATAGAACAGCAGATCACCTGGCTGTACAGAATCGACTGAAATTTCTTTTCCCTTTTCCGCCTGATCTCTGGAGCTTCTGCCAATCGACAGACCAAAATTCGCAAATATGCTTTGAGTAAAACCGGAACAGTCTGCCCCGTTGGTAAGACTGGTTCCGCCATACACATAGGGATTGCCGAGGAACTGTTTTGCGTATGCCACAATTGCGGTTCTTGTTGCAGAATTTACAGCCGTCGAACCTGAACCAGCCGGGGAATTTTGGGTACTGGAATCTCCTGATTCCGACTGTGATGCTGCCGGTGTCGGTGCAGATGCTTTCTGATCATTATTGCTCTTCTCCGGATTGGTTTCGATAATCAGTTCCGTCGATCCGCCTGTACTTCCATCGGATTTTTTGGCCTGTTCCAGTGCTGCAATCGCCGCATCAGCCTCCTGCTTGCGCTGTGTCTCTTCTGCCTGCTGCTGCCGCTCTTCAGCGAGAGACACCGCCTGGTCGAACTCGATAGTCGTCGTACAGTACGATTTGGCAATATACCCTTCCAGATCTGCATCAACCTCCACTTTATAAAAATCATCTTCTTCGGCCAATACAACGTATCTGGCTCCCTTCGACAGCAGGGTCAAGGTATTACTGTTCAGGTCCGGCCGCTCCCGCAGACGCAGGCTTTCTGTATTAATCGTGGCAAATTCTTTTCCAATCTGCTGGGCCAGTTGTTCCGCCTGCTCACCGGTGATGAAGTATTGGGCTTTGATGTAGCCCTCCACCGTACCGGATTTTATCTTATACCAGGATCCGCCCTCACCCTCAACGGTCTCTTCAATCGTTGCCGCACAGTTATTGTAGATCTTTCCCACGATATCACTGGATGTTGTCGGCTGGGTGCGGATATTAACATAACCAGTCACTTGGGATACTGCAATATTCTCAAAATCTGCTTTTTTAGCAGATACAATGGCCACTTCATTCACCGATTTTGTGGCCGTTGCATAAGCGCTCATATTACCTGTCACCAAAGCACAAAGACAACTCAGTGTCAGTATTTTGATTGTTCTCTTCATTCGTAGCCCCTGCCCCCCTAAGCCTCAGTCAAATAACGTTCTACACTGGTCACCGCATTAGCGCCGTCGGAAACCGCCGTCACAATCTGTCTCAGCTGTTTGGTTCTGACATCTCCGGCTGCATAAATCCCCGGAACACTGCTCTGACAATTCTCCGCAGCTTTAATATATCCACTATCCATATCCAGCAGTCCCTCAAAAGTCTGACTGTTTGGTGTGATCCCCACTGCAATAAATACTCCATCCACCGCTAATTCCGAAGTCTCATCGGTCTTCTTATTCTTTAGCTGCAGCGACTCAACCTGATCCGTGCCGTTAATCGTCTCCACAACACTATTCCAGATAACGGTAACATTGTCCAGGGATAACAGCTTCTCCTGCAGTGTTTTCGCGCCGCGCAGTTCATCTCTGCGATGGATCAGATATACCTGTTTACACATTCTCGCCAGGAAGATCGCATCCTCCAGCGCGACATCACCGCCGCCAACGACAGCCGTTACCTTATTCTTGAAAAAGGCACCGTCACAGGTAGCACAATAACTTACCCCCATACCTGTCAGTTCTGTTTCGCCGGGGACACCCAGCTTCCGATGATAAGCACCGGTAGCCACAATAACGGTTCTGGCAAGATATGTTCCGCTCTTACAGACCAACTGCTTCAGCGGTTCTGCTTCAGGTAGTCTCACCTGAGCCGCCTGCAGCTGCCCATCTTCTTCCGCAATCCCACTCAGCGCTGTCAGCACAATCTGCTGTACTTCATCTTCTTTAAACTGAGCTTCCAGATGATCAGCATGCTGACGGAATTTCATTCCCAGATCAAATCCGCCGATTCCTGGTAATCCTGGGTAATTATCTACATCATAGGTGGTCAGCACCTGTCCTCCGCTGACCATCTCTTTCTCTATTACAAGGGTATTTAATTTTGCTCTTTGGGCATAAATAGCCGCCGATAACCCGGCTGGGCCGGATCCAATAATCACTAAATCATAAACTTGATCCATAGTTCGTTCTCCTGCTTTCTGATAGCATTTCACAATTTTTCGTCTAGTTGTAAGTATATCACAACATTGGGTAAATATATACCAAGTTATAGAAATTGTAATCGAATTGTAAAATATGAGAGCAAACCTTTCACGTTTTCACGGAACATGTTATAATAAAGACATTACAGAAAAAGGAAGTGAAGACTATGGCGAAAAAGATAGTATTAATTACGGGCGCTTCCCGCGGAATTGGAAAAGCAATTGCTGTAAAGTTTGCCAAAAAAGGCTATCATGTAGTAATTAACTGCGCACACCGAGAAAGCGTACTGCTTCAAACACAAAAGGAGATCGAAAGCTATCAGGTGTCCTGCTCCGCCATCTTAGGCGACATGGGGGATTATGATACCTGCTGCCGGCTGTTTGATCATATCCGCAAGCAATACGGCGGACTGGATGTTCTGGTGAACAATGCCGGCATCGCTTATGTCGGACTGCTTCAGGAGATGAGCTGCTCTGACTGGGAACGGATCCTCAATACCAACCTGACTTCGGTATTCAACTGCTGTAAGCTCGCAATTCCTATGATGCTTGATAAAAAGCAGGGGAAAATCATTAATATTTCCTCCGTATGGGGCAACCGCGGCGCCTCCTGCGAGGTAGCTTATTCCGCTACCAAAGGCGGCATTAATGCTTTTACTAAGGCTTTGGCCAAAGAACTGGCACCAAGTAATATCCAGGTAAATGCAGTGGCCTGCGGAGCCATTGATACGGAAATGAACCGCTGGTTGGAAGAGGATGATCTGATCGGTCTGGTTGAAGAAATTCCGACCGGACGGCTTGGCCGTGCAGAAGAAGTAGCTGATCTGGTTTATCATCTCGGCTATAAAAATGCTTATCTGACCGGACAGGTCATCGGTTTAGATGGAGGGTGGATATAATATCCACCCTTTTAAAATTTTCGGATCTGATCATCTTCATCTCCGGCCGGTTCGATCTTGCGTATGGTGACAAAGTAACTGATCTTTTCATTCACAAATACCTCTACCCGTTCGCCTGCCCGGCGGCGCATCAGCGCTTTCCCCAGTGGCGACTCCGTACTGATCATATGATTCATAGAATTCCCACGGATACTGGTGACCAGCTTGTAAATCTCTTCCTCATCATCTTCTTCAATATATACCGTAACCTTATTGTTCAGCCCCACCTCATCCTCGTTTGACTGATCTGAGATAATAATTGCATGTTTGAGCATATTCTCCAAATATCGGATCCGGCTTTCATTCTGATTCTTGTCACGCTTTGCGGCATGATATTCGAAATTCTCACTCAGATCACCATGAGCCCGGGCTTCTTTTACTGCTTCAAGACACTCGACCCGGACCACTAATTTTCTGTGTTCGATCTCTTCCTCAATCTTTTTTATATCGGTTCTGGTTAATTTTTCTCTCATTCCTGCCCTGTCCTTTTCTGATCAATTATTGCAATTGTATCACACGATCACTATATTTATCAATCCCGGGTAATAATCTGGACATCCTTACTGTATTTTCGTTCCATTGTATGTCTGGCCTTGCGGTCTTCTGTTGTGTCAAAAATAATTGAAAAATCATAGTTCTCCGGATACAGCTGGGATGCCGCAACATGAAGCTTTACCCGTTTATGGCTGATCCATATCTTGCCATCGGGCATCTGGACCTGCAGCATGCCCTTTTCATCCGGTGGCTGACATACAATTCCGATTTTTTTGTCCGGGTGAACCATAACACTGTCGCCCAGCGAGAACTGCGGAATATTTAGCTGTGCCGGATTCACACTGACATCTCTTTTCAGCTTAACTGACCGGACATGAATCAATGTTTCTTCTTTTGCATCCCGCGTCAGCTCTTCTTTTTCCTCACCATAAGCTGCCATACTGGCACGAGACAGCATATTGGCCGGCATACCTAATCGTTTGGCAATATAAAGTGCACAGCTCTCACCAGCCGCACCGATCTCCAATTGATACAGGGGTTTTAAGGTATCACGGTCAAATGCCATCCGGGCATTCAGCAGACCGTCCGTCTGCTCGGCATAATGCTTCACATCCGGATAATGAGTGGTCGCCAGATAGAATGCACCAGATTGTTTCAATTCTTCCAGAATTGCAATTGCAATCCCCATACCTTCTGTCGGATCAGTTCCGGAGCCCAGTTCGTCCATGATTACCAGACTCTGGCTGTCTGCCTGTTTCAGAATTGACAACACATTCTTGATATGAGAAGAGAAGGTCGACAGGTTTTCAGAAAGACTCTGGCCATCACCGATATCACACAGGATCTGATTGCGCAGGCACAGCTCAGCCCTCTCACAGGCCACGTGAAGGCCGCATTGTGCCATATAGCAGGTAATTCCCACCGTCTTTATGGCAACGGTCTTTCCGCCGGTATTAGGGCCGGTAATTACGATTCCCGAAATCCCGTCACCGATCTGGAAATTCAGCGGTACACAGAGTTCCTTATCCAGCAGCGGATGCCTGCCGTTGCGGATCTTTATTTTCTGCTCCTCTGTTATCAGTGGTTCACTGCCTTCATACTCAAGACTCATTTTAGCTTTGGCAAAAGCATAATCCAGCTTTTCTACCGTGCGCTTATTCTGTTCAAATATGTCCACAGATTCGCTCAGGATTCCGGTGAGTGTATACAAAATATTCATAACTTCATTTTCTTCGTCAATCTTTTTCAGATACAGTTCCTCAGTATACCGGGATATCGCTTCTGGTTCAATAAACAGCGTATTCCCCGTGGATGACTGGCTAATGACACTTCCGGCGATTTTACTCCTGTGCTCCTTTTTCACCGGCACACAGATATGACCATTACGAATCGTTGAGAAATTCTCTGCCATGCAGGCTGAATTGCTGCGAATAACAGATTCGGCCTTTTCTCTTATTTTTGTTTCCATTGTTGCAATCTGGATACGGATGTTTTTCAGTTCCCTGGTTGCATGGTCTTCTACCTTCCCGCCACGGATCTTATTTCGAATTTCCTCACGTACCTCTTCAAGTGCTTCCAGATTTTCCTCGTAGTATGGCATGCTGATTTCCAGTTGCTTTGATTTATTCAGGAAATCCTTCAACCGGCTCACTGCGGTGAGATTGCCTGCTATTTTCTCTAACTGTTCTGCCGTCAGACATCCTCCGGCTTTCATGATCTGCAGCATCTCATCCATATCTTCAAATGAAGTCAGCGGCGGATTCCCTATTTTCTCCAGAATCAGCTTCGCCTCTGATGTTTCACGCAGGGCGATATTTACTTCTCGTATTGACAGCAGGGGTTGCAATTCTATAATCTTGTTTTTAGCATGTTCGGTAAATGCAAATTCCTGCATCTTTTCTTTTATTTTATTGATCTCTAAGACAAGTTCTGTCTGCAGCATTGTTCTGCCCCTCCTTTTATTGCTTCCATGTAAGGAAATTGCCCCGAATCATTTTCATACTTCCCGGCTTTAAGTTGACTATTCTGGCCTTTGAGTACATAATCCATCCGACAATCTTTCCGTCCAGTACCGCCAGCCTGCTGAGTTCCGGCAGATATGCCTGATCACTACGAAGTTTATGAACCAGATTGTGTTCATCACATCCTGGTCTATGTTTATTCCAGAATGCCCTCTGAGTCATGGGCTCTGTATCATAGTAGTCATTTTTTTCTTCTTTTCTGATTATAATTTTTTCCATCATATCGATATCCTCTTTCCAAGTTATTTTGTTTTCGACACCAGGAACAATGTACGAAAGAACATTCTCTCGCCGAAGCGCGGTTGCTTCAGCAACTATCTACCTTAGCGCGTAGTGTGCATCCCAATTTCCTATGAAATAAAAAAACCACAAAAGCATCTGCCTATATGGTACACTGCTTTTGTGGTTTACCATACAGCAAAGAAAAGCCCTTTGCTGTAATTAAAAAAGTATGACCGAAATACAGTCATACTTTAAACCTCTATTGAGAATGGGTATGCGCATTTAGCAGGCAGATGCGTCAGAAAATTCTGACACAGGAAACAAACCGATACCATAGGTATCTGTTGTATATTTTTGTTTCCTTTTCAACTATTTAATTAGCCGTTTTTCCTACTAATGCCGCAATTAACAAAAATCCACCTCAATAATTTTCTTTTAATTATGTGGCTCTGATATCACCACATAGCTAAGATACCAGATCCCACACCCTTTGTCAACACTATTATTCCAGCCGCGCGTTTACTCTATTATTCCAGCCGCGCGTTTACAACCACCCGGAATAGCTGCTAACACCCAGATTCCAGGAAGGCCGGATAAATCAGAATGTTCTCGGTCTGCTGCACCATGTCCAATTTTGGATAATTGCCAATTGTTAAGTTATATGGATTAAACATAGGTAATATGTTAAGATATAGAAAACCAAAGATAAGAGAACTTATGAAAATGAACAAAAAATTTAGAGATGGATTTACACTGACGGAACTGATAGCAGTATTATTAATTATCACTGTATTGGCCGCCATTGCAGTTCCATCTCTTTCCGGTTATATCCGAAAAGTAAAACTTCAGCAATATCAATTGGAAGCCGAAGGAGTATTTTATTCTCTTCAGCTCTACATGATTGAAAAATACAAAGGCGGTTCTATCGATTACTTAGAAATGGCTGAAAGTATAAATACGTATCCGCTAAGTTCCTCCAAAAATGCGATGCATTCTTATTTAACTGTTACATGTACTAAGAATGCGCAGATCATCGGTTTTACTATTGATGAAAAAGCCTATTTGGTGTATGAACTCATTTATGAAGTGGACGAATACCGAATCACTGTCGGAAGGGATAAGACGGTTATCTTTGAATTCAATAGCGGGATGTGATTTTCTCTGAATTAGATTGTATTGGATTCCGTTATACTCCATATCGGTCATCTCTTGCATTCGTATGAACAAAAATATACATAAAAAAGCCCTGACATGCGAGCATGCCAGGGTTTTTCCATGTATATTTTCGTTCGCAGGTATAGATTATCTCTTTGAGAACTGTGGTGCACGACGAGCGGCTTTGAGACCGTATTTTTTTCTTTCTTTCATACGTGGATCTCTTGTTAAGTAGCCGGCTTTCTTCAGGATCGGTCTGAACTCACCGTCTACCTGAAGCAGTGCTCTTGAAATACCGTGACGGATAGCTCCTGCCTGACCGGTAAATCCACCACCGTGTACGTTAACCAATACGTCGTATTTATCTGTTGTCTCGGTAGCTACTAATGGCTGACGAACAACTACTTTCAATGTTTCAAGTCCTAAATACTGGTCGATGTCTCTTTTGTTGATTGTGATCTTACCAGTACCTGGTACCAGATATACTCTTGCGATAGATTTTTTTCTTCTACCTGTTCCATAATATTTATTTGCCATGATAACGTCCTCCTTCCAGTACCTTTATTAAAATTTGATTTCCAGAACTTCTGGTTTCTGTGCTGCCTGCTGATGATCCGGGCCTGCATAGACATGAAGTTTGGTAAACATACTTCTTCCTAAAGGTCCTTTTGGAAGCATACCTTTAACTGCCAGTTCCATAACTTTCTCCGGCTTCTTAGCCAGCATCTCACGCAGAGTGGTTTCTTTCATTCCACCTACGTAATCAGAGTGATGATAATAGATCTTCTGATCTAATTTCTTACCGCTGACTTTGATCTTGTCGGCATTTACTACGATAACATAGTCACCGCAATCCATATGTGGTGTATAAGTTGCTTTGTTCTTTCCTCTTAAAACCTTTGCTACTTCTGAAGCCAAACGTCCTAATGTATATCCGGCAGCATCTACTACATACCATTTTCTCTCAATCGTCGCTGGACTAGCCATAAAACTCTTCATTGGTTAACCTCCTGTTATATTACCTGTTCCATGATACCTGCAGCATCATCTTTTCTAACTTTTTTATTGTAAATGCCGATTCCGGGGCTTTGGATTCAGCAATTCAACCTAACGTCACAGTTATACATTATATTACACCAAACTCGCGGTGTCAACCATTTTTTCCTGTATTTACAAGGATTTTTGTACAATCCGGGCGCAGTACCAGGTCGGGAATGTTTCGCATTTCCGTTCTGCCATACAGTGAATCTCCATGATTGCCATATTCTCGTCTTCCGTCAGGCGGCTCATGACATCCGCCATCTCTTCAGGCGGGATTGCCGCAATCTGATAACTGCCGTACTGGTCACCTTCTTTCAGCCGGTCGTATTCCAGATCAATCAGGTAAACCGCCGCCGCACCGTTCTGAAAAGAATGGTGAATTCGCTTGCGAAGCAGACCGCTCCAGGCTTCATCCTCACATCGTTCAATCAGAAAATAGGCAATCTGCTCATCCTTAATATGTGACTGAAGAATATTGTAATTCCACTCCCGGTTTTCATTATAAACCCACGGAGCCAGCACTGCCTCATATTTCAAGCTAACCAGGGTCAGTCCTTTCGCCGGTGCGGTTTTCCCCGCTGCCTGCCGGTTCCTGGCATTTAAAATGACTTCCAACTGTCCAGGCGGATAATTCCCGGCGCCGATCTCCATCAGTGTTCCGGCAATGATCCTTACCATATTATAAAGGAAACCATTACCACTTATACGCATGGTAACAATATCCTGCCGTCTGGATATATCCAGGCTGTAAATCGTGCGGACCGTATCTTCCACATGAGTACGAACCGTACAGAAGCTTTTAAAATCATGTTCTCCAATCAGATAATCAGCCGCCTGCTTCATCAGGTCGATATCCAGGGGAACATGGCAGAAATGTGCATGCAGACGAAACATCGGCATCTCCATCCGGCGGTTCAAAATCCGGTATTCATAGGTTTTTATGCCGTTGCACTTTCTGGGATGCCAGCCGGCCGGTACTTCTTCTGACCGCTGTATCCTGATATCTTCCGGAAGCTTCTGATTCAGTGCATAACAGATCTTATCGGCAGGCATCCGGTGGACGGTATCAAATACCGCTACATTGCCCATCGCATGAACGCCGGAATCCGTTCTGCTGGCACCGATCACCTGAATCGGCTCTTTCAGCAGTCCGGTTAATTCCCGGTTCAGCACTTCCTCGATCGTAATCCCATTCGGCTGCAGCTGCCAGCCATGATAATTGGTCCCGTCGTATGCCACTGTCAGCTTAACACGCTTCATCATACTCTCCTTTTAAATCCTGCGCAGGAAAACGATAATTGCCAGGTAAATCAGATAAATACTATAAGTAATTCGGTCACGGGCAGCATAATGAAGCGGCTTCATCTTACTGCGCCCCTCACCGCCATGGTAACAGCGCGCTTCCATAGCCATAGCCAGATCAGTAGCCCGGCGGAATGCAGAGATAAACAGCGGAACCAGCAGCGGGATCATATTCTTCACCCTTTGAATCAGGTTACCGCTCTCAAAATCAGCGCCTCTGGCCATCTGAGCCTTCATAATCTTATCGGTTTCTTCTATCAGTATTGGAATAAACCGCAGTGCAATTGACATCATCATCGATACTTCATGGACCGGTACTTTTATTCTGTTTAAGAAACCAAGACTCTTCTCCAGCCCATCTGTTAATGAGTTCGGTGTCGTGGTCAACGTCATAACGGAAGAACCTATCACCAGCAAAACCAGTCTGACAGCCATAAAGGATGCTATTTCCAAGCCCTCCCAGGTTATCCTTAAAAAACCCAGCCGAAAGATTTCACGGCCGTCGGTCAGAAACAGATTGAAGCTGACGCTGATCAGCAAAATAAAAACAATTGCTTTTAGGCCCTTGACCATAAAGGAAAAAGGCACCCGGGAAGCATAAACTGCGATTGCCAGAAACAAAACCGCCGCCAGATATCCTGCGACATTATTGGCCAGAAACAGCGATATAATATAAATCATTGTACCAAACAGTTTCGTTCTCGGATCCATACGATGCAGCACCGAGTCGGTGGGATAATATTGTCCCAGTGTAATATCTCGAATCATGTCTTTATGTTCTTCTTTCCTGATTTTTGTCTTTGAGCAGCTTCAATATTTCTGTTCTGGCTTCATCCACAGTAGTGATATCATCACCGATCGGTACCCCATGTGATTTCAGTTCTTGAATAATGTACGTGATCTGTGGTGCTGCCAGGCCAATCCGTTCCAGTTCTTTGTAATGCCCAAATACTTCCTTCGGAGGAGCATCAAATTGTTTCTCACCCTGATTCATCACCATCAGCCGGTCTGCATACAGGGCAATATCCTCCATGCTGTGTGAGACCAGAATTATGGTCATATGAGCCTCTTTATGGAGCGCTGCAATCTGATCCAGTATTTCGTCCCGGCCCCGGGGATCCAGTCCCGCTGTCGGTTCATCCAGAATCAGCACTTCCGGATGCATCGCTAATACTCCGGCAATCGCTACCCGGCGCTTCTGGCCTCCGGATAATTCAAATGGTGACTGTTCCCAAAACTTCTCTTCCAGACCAACCTGATTCAGCGCCTCGCGGGCACGAGCCTCAATTTCTGCTTTTTCCAGACCCAGATTCTTAGGGCCGAAGCACACGTCGGAAAAGACATCAACCTCAAACAGCTGATGCTCCGGATACTGAAAGACAAGCCCCACGTTACTGCGAAGCCGCTTCATATCATAGCCATCCTGATAGATGCTTTCACCATTATAATAAATCTCACCGCTGGTTGCCCGGATCAGACCGTTTAAATGCTGAATCAGAGTGGATTTGCCTGAACCGGTATGACCGATCAATCCAACAAACTCACCATTAGCAATTTCGAAATTGACATCTTTCAGCGCATATTGTTCAAATGCAGTTCCCTGTCCATAAATATAATTAATATGTTCCGCTTTTATTCCCATTTACTCCTCTTCCTCCAGCCTCACCTGCTCCGGGTACTGCGCTTTCATCAGCGGCAGCAGATGATGCATAAGTTCCGGCAGCGTCAGGATTCCGACAGGGATATCAATTCCTTCCATCTTCAGTTCATAGGCCAGCTCCGTCACCTGTGGTACATCAAGCCGGTAAGACTTCAACTCTTTCACACGTGAAAAAACTTCCCGCGGCGTACCATCCATTACCAGTTTTCCATCATCCATAACAATAACACGATCTGCATCAATCACTTCCTCCATATAATGAGTAATTAACAGAACAGTGATACCTTCTCTTTTATTTAATTCATGAACCGTTTTGATTACTTCCTTACGGCCATTAGGATCGAGCATAGCCGTTGGCTCATCCAGAATAATGCACTCCGGCTTCATCGCCATTACGCCGGCAATTGCCACCCTTTGCTTTTGCCCACCGGATAATTTATTCGGTGATTTCATACGGTAAGCTGTCATGCCGACGGCTTCAAGACTTTCATCAACCCGGCGCCAGATTTCATCAGTTGGCACCCCCAGATTCTCCGGTCCGAAGCCAACATCCTCCTCGACTACATTACCGATAATCTGGTTATCGGGATTTTGAAATACCATTCCCGCAGTTTTACGGATGTCCCAGATATGTGATTCATCATTGGTTTTCATCCCGGAAATCCAGACCGTACCTTCAGTCGGCAGCAGAATTGCGTTGACCTGCTTGGCAAATGTCGACTTGCCCGAACCATTGTGACCCAGAATTGCCACAAAATCCCCTTTATTTATATCCAGCGTTAATTCATCAATGGCGCGGTTCACTTCTTCTATGTGATCCTCTTCATCTCTGCGGACATAGTCATATATTAATTTGGAAGCCTTAATAATCTCCATATTGGATTCTTCCTTTCCCGCTATTTTAGTAGCCGCACTATATCATTTCATATGCTTTTCAATTTTAAGCTAAATAGCAGAAACAGTCAAGTCGGGTTTTTAGAATAACCTTCTCGCTTTCATAAGAATTATTAAATTATAATATTGCCAAATACTAATAGACACATAAAGCTCCATTTGAGCGTGATGTGTCTATTTTGTACATTAAATTTTGATATTCTTCTTTTTATTTATTGAATCGCAGTCAACGAATTAACTATATTCTGGATAGTCTCTTTTTGTTCCGGAAGATATCCCGTATAAATTATAAGGTAGCCATTTTCCCGAACAGACAGATAGAGTTCCGATCCCATACCTAATGGATCATAAAAATGAACACACCAGAAACTATATCCCCCCATCTGAACTTCCTCTTCATTTGCCACTGATATGCCGTTTTCTTCTTGTGCTGCATCTATAAAGTAATTGTAATATGCTGCAGCCCTTGTTGATGCCTGATCAGGTTCTGTCACAAAATGATCAATAAAACAAAATCCCCCCTCTACTTCTATATGAATACCGCCTTTTTCCTGAACTTCAGAAGAAGCATTGGCCGGAACAGTAACAGCGTATTTAAATTCCGTATTTGTATATAGATAATCGCTTACACCAATAGTAGTCGAAGGATCCTGCATGCATTTTCCCCTGTCATCAAAGGTATAGTAGGATCCATCAATCTTTGTAGTCATACTAGCAAAAAGAACCCCATCATTCCCAGCAAAATACCATGACGCTCCAGGCACTTGAATCCACGTACCGGAAAGCATTTTACCAGTTACATCAACATAATATCTCCGTCCATCCAACTCATTTACAAAGCCATCCTTAGCTACCATCCCTTGGCTGTCTAAATAATACCAATAATTCCCTGACATTTCCCAGCCATCAGTTTTCATCATTCCATCTTCATGATAAAAATGCCAGACTCCATCAGTTTCCTTCCCATATCATCACAAACTTAATAAAATGCCGAATATGTTAAAGAGGTTTTCCTGCTGCTTATCACAGTAGAAAAACCTCTTTATTTAACTACGCAATCCGCTGGAATTCAGCCAATAACCATCAATTTCAACATCATGTGCCATGGTTCCATCTTCATAAAGATAATAATATTTCCCGGGCAGATCCATGATCCAGCCGGTCTGTATGGCACCATCCTTAGCGGCATAATACCAGTTGTCGCCGTAGACGAACCAGCCGGTCGACATGGCACCATTCTCGCCAAGGTAATATCTGTTCCCGTCAATGGTCTGCCAGCCGGTCTGAAGATAACCGTCTGCATCGAACAGATACCAGGTTCCCTTGATCAGGAACCAGCCGTTGCTTAAAGTGTTTTGATCAATATCTTCGTACATTGTTCCTTCAAGGTAATTGCGCCACTTCCCTTCCGTAATTCCCTGAACGGCCGTGTTGCGGTAATCGATTGTCGGCGATGCCACCCAGCTGCCGGCGGTCACATAGGCCTGCTGGCTGACTTTGGGCGTCGCTCTTACCACAAAGAAGTATGAATGCAGGTCATTCATATATTCCGTAAAATCACAACTGGTTTCTGTGGTTCGTTTGGTCATGACTGCTTCCATTTCCTCGTCTTCCCAGTTAATACTGCGCCAGTTGTCTTCATCACGGTCAACATAATCCGCAATATACAGTTTTACCTGATACTCCTGCGCTTTACTGACCGTGTTCCATTTGCCAACCGTATCCGTTTCCCACCATACATGTTTTGGTTCTCCCAGATACACCTGCTCTATGCTTTTGTCTGAAGCAAAAGCTGGTACTGCTCCGGTGCTGCCAGTCAAGGCAATTGCCATAATCAAGGTGACCGCCACCGCTGTAAATCTGTTGCTTAGAAGATTGTGTTTCATAATTCTTTTCCTTTCTGAATGATGAATTATCTTCTCCATACTCCATTTTCATCAACGTAGAACGTATCAACCCAGGTATCAGTAGCTCTGTTGCCCTGTCCGGGATAGAAATAATACCAATTGCCGTCTACCTGATACCACCCTTCTGCCATCGCACCATTGGAAGTGAAATAATAGATATTTCCGTTTGCCTCACCCCAGCAGTTTTTCAGCATAGCTCCTAAACCATCACCTTCAGCCTGACTCAAATAATACCAGTTAGTTCCATTCTTGATCCAACCGCTAACCATATCACCATTATCTGACAGATAATACGTGTTATTACTTGTGGTCTGCCAGCCGCGCAGCATCTTGCCGTCTTCCTGGAACAGGTACCATTTCCCATTGACCTGTGCCCAGTTATTCTTTACATAAGTACCATCCGGATAATAATAATACCAGTAATCACCGGATTGACGCCAACCCACATTCGTATTCCCGGTAGTAGAACTATCGCTGCCGCTGCTGCTCTGACCACTGCCATCAGAAACATCTTCCTTGGCAATATAAAGCTCATCCGACGCCACATAGCTGCTCTTCGTGCCATATTTATCCTCTGTACTGGTCTTTGCAATTGTACGGACCCGGAAGGAGTAAGTCCCCGCCGTAGTCATATATGGATAAAAATTATAAGAGGTGGAAGAGGTTTCTATCTTATGCACCTGGCTGGATCCCCGGCGCAATACCACTTCATAATATCCGGTTCCGCCTTCACTTGGCTTCGTCCATTTGGCCGTCCCCTTTGATCCGTCTTTCCAGTAAGCATCCTGCGGCTCTGTGAAAGTACCCTTGATCGCGTTGGCCTTTAACTTAACCACCAGATCACCACTTTTAAGGCTCGCACTGACGAAAGTTCCTTTCTTCACCGAAACATTACTGGAACGATATGTCCCTTTAAAATAATCCTCGTTGCTGTCAAGCGGAGAAAGTGTCACCTTCATCTGTGCCTCATCGCCCACTTCCATGGTACGGGTCGTAGAAGTCACCCACTCCGCATTAGAAATATAATAACGGTCTGAAGAAACCGACACCACTATGTCACCTTCCTCCGCCGATGTATCTCCATTATTGGAAATACCAATACTCGGCAGTTTCTCCCCAGGATTCAATTGGGACGTCACCGTAATCGTAACCGAAGAAATAACCCCTGCATAACCAGGGAAGGCTATAGATGTGCTTAGTACTGCCAACATCAAAACACCAGCCAGCCAATTTTTGATCCTACTCATAAATCTCCCTCTTTTCATAATATTTATACTTTTATTATATAATCTGGATAGAATAGGGTCAACTTAAGATATTCTTACCAAAATACGTCTAAATTGCGTGGGGAATGGAAGATTGTCTAGTTGGGATTTGTTTGCAGCGGATGGGCAACCGTGTTGGTACTGATTAGGAGAAACAAAAAGTACCGACAGACAACTGAAATGCCTACCGGTACTAACTGTTTTTACACCAACTCTAACAGAACTTCCATCGCGCCATCGCCCTTACGCATTCCGATCTTAACGATACGGGTATAACCACCATTACGGCCTACGTATTTAGGTGCTACTTCGTCGAATAATTTTGCCGGAAGATCTACGGACTTTGTATTTTTCTTTCTGCCTGCCGGAGTAGCCGGAACTTCTGTCACATCGTACAGAACTTTCAGCATCTGACGTCTTGCGTGCAGTCTGGAAGAATTGTCTTTTTTGATTTCTTTCTGAACTTCATCGTAAACAGTAACTTTCTTGCCGTTTACAACTTCTTTCACTCTCTTGCCGTCTTTGTCTTTGCGAGCTACTTTTGCAGTAACCGTAACGGTTTCGAAGTTATCTTTTTCTTTTACAGCTAAAGCGATCAGACCTTCTGCTACTTTACGGATCTCTTTTGCTCTTGCTTCGGTTGTCTTGATCTTTCCATTGTACAGAAGTGCTGTAACCTGGTTACGGATCAAAGCTTTTCTCTGGCTGGAAGTTTTTCCTAATTTTCTATAGCCTGCCATAATTTGTTATCCTCCATTAAAGTGGAGTGCGGCCACGCTGCATCGGTCTTACTGGCCTGCATCATCCATTGATTTGTGACGTACCGGATTCTGCTGCATCGGTCTTATGAATCCGGCACATATTATGTTTTAAAACTCACTTCACTCTTCGCTCGGGTTAAGCTGAAGGCCCAGTTCTTTCAACTTAGCCAGTACTTCTTCTAGTGATTTACGGCCTAAGTTACGGACTTTCATCATATCCTCCGGAGTTCTGTTGCACAGTTCTTCTACGGTATTGATTCCTGCTCTCTTCAGGCAGTTGTAGGATCGTACTGACAGTTCCAGTTCGTCGATGTTCATCTCCAGGACTTTTTCTTTTTCATTTTCTTCTTTTTCTACCATTACTTCAGCAGTTCTGGCATTCTCAGAAAGATCAATGAATAAGTTTAAATGCTCGCTCAGAACTTTTGCAGCAAGACTTACTGCTTCGTCCGGAGCCAATGTACCGTCAGTGAATACATCCAGGGTCAGCTTATCGTAATCGGTAACCTGACCTACACGGGTATTCTCGATTGACATGTTTACACGCTCAATAGGGGTGTAAACAGAGTCGATTGCAATCACACCGATCGGCAGCTCGTCATTTTTGTTTTTGTCTGCACTTACATAGCCGCGGCCTTTGGTAATTGTAAGTTCCATATAGAACTTACTGTCAGCGCCACCGCTCAAAGTAGCAATTACCTGATCCGGATTCATAATTTCGATATCCGGATCAGCCTGAATATCAGCTGCTGTAATAACACCTTCACCCTCAAACTCGATGTATGCGGTTTTGGTTTCACTGCTGCTGCTGTTATTTTTGATTGATAAACTCTTGATGTTCATGATGATCTCAGTCACGTCTTCCTTAACGCCGGAAATAGAACTGAATTCATGCAAAACGCCGTCGATTTTCACCTGGCTGACTGCGGCACCCGGTAATGAAGAAAGCATAATTCTTCTCAGGGAATTCCCCAACGTGGTACCATAGCCTCGCTCCAGCGGTTCAACTACAAACTTTCCGTATTTCTTATCATCTGAAATTTCAACAATCTCAATGTTTGGTTTTTCGAACTCGAACACGAATAGCCCCTCCTTCTGGGTTTCTTTATCGAGGGATATTAATATTCTAATTATTTAGAATACAACTCGACGATAAGCATTTCATTTACTGGAACATCAATCTCTTCTCTGGTTGGTAATGCTTTTACAGTACCGCGCAGATTTTCCTGGTCAACCTCCAACCATGCCGGAACCATACGTCCGCCGGTCATTTCCAGAACGTCTTTATATCTCTGGGAAGATTTTACCTTTTCTTTTACTTCGATGACATCACCAGCTTTAATCAGGTAAGACGGGATGTTTACACATTTGCCGTTTACCAGGATGTGCTTATGGTCAACAATCTGTCTGGTTTCGCGTCTGGTACGTCCGAATCCCATACGGAAAACAACGTTGTCCAGTCTTCTCTCCAGCAGAATCATCAGGTTTTCACCTGCAATGCCTTCCATTTTCTCTGCTTTCGCATAGTAATTTCTGAACGGTTTCTCCAGTACGCCGTAAATGAATTTAGCTTTCTGCTTCTCACGTAACTGAAGACCGTATTCGCTCATTTTTCTGTTAGCTCTTCTTAATTCTCTGTTTGATTTTTTATCAATTCCTAAATAGACTGGATCTAAACCAAGGGATCTACATCTTTTAAGAACAGGAACTCTATCAACTGCCACTTTTAGTACCTCCTATCAGACTCTTCTACGTTTTGGTGGACGACATCCGTTGTGTGGAACCGGAGTCACATCTTTAATACTAGTTACCTCAATACCGCATGCGGAAAGTGCGCGGATTGCTGCCTCACGGCCTGAACCAGGACCTTTTACCATAACGTCTACAGACTTTAAGCCATGTACTAAAGCTGCTTTAGCAGCAGTTTCTGCAGCCATCTGCGCTGCATATGGAGTAGATTTCCTTGAACCTCTAAAGCCCAGACCGCCAGCACTTGCCCATGACAATGCATTACCCTGTGTATCTGTCAGGGTAACGATAGTGTTATTAAAAGATGACTGGATGTGTGCCTGTCCGCGTTCAACGTTTTTCTTTACACGCTTTTTTGTCACTTTTTTAGTGGACATTTTTTTAGCCATTTTAAACTAACCTACTTTCTTTTAGCTTCCTTTGAATCCTGTTTCCTGTTTTTAAAACATGCAACGTGATTCTTTTTAACTACAGTTACCTAATTATTTCTTTTTGTTTGCAACAGTTTTGCGAGGACCTTTACGGGTTCTGGCATTAGTCTTTGTCTTCTGACCACGAACCGGCAGACCTTTTCTGTGGCGGATACCACGATAACAGCCGATCTCCTGGAGTCTCTTGATGTTCATAGCGATTTCTCTACGTAAATCACCTTCCACCATCTGAGAATCAGAAATGACATTCGCAATGTTCTTTACTTCATCGTCGGTTAAGTCCTTGACACGAGTGTCAGGATTAACGCCCGCTGCTGCAAGAATACGGTTAGAACTTGTTCTACCAATTCCGTAGATATAAGTCAGACCGATTTCAACACGTTTTTCCCTTGGTAAATCAACACCTGAAATACGAGCCATGTGCTTCGTACACCTCCTTATTGTTTGTTTTTAACCTTGTCTTTGTTTGTGCTTAGGATTTTCACAGATTACTCTGATACTGCCTTTACGCTTGATGATTTTGCATTTTTCGCAAATCGGTTTTACTGATGATCTCACCTTCACGGCAATTCTCCTTTCTTCTTGTGCGTCCTGTCTTACAGAACATCCAATTCGCCTGGAATAATCAGACAGATTGGTACAAACGGGCCTACGTTTGGGTAAACTTCACCCCGTGTATCAACAAAGTCGCCATGATATTATATCAAACACCCCTTGATATTGCAAGTGTTTTTTTAATATCGACTCCCTTATTTATCTCTCCAGATAATTCTTCCTTTTGTCAGATCGTAAGGGGACAGTTCAATGGTTACCTTGTCGCCCGGAAGAATACGGATATAATGCATACGCAGCTTACCGCTGATATGCGCCAGCACCTGATGCCCGTTTTCGAGTTCTACCTGAAACATGGCATTTGGTAATTTTTCTACTACTACTCCTTCAATCTCAATCACATCTGCTTTTGACATGCTTTTTCACCTCCTGATTACCGCAATGGCTTCTTAAGTAATGTTTGATGCAGTTTCTAATTTCTTCATCGTTCATTTGGTTCTGTCTGATGAATGGTTCTTTGATAAGCTGAATATGTTTTTTCTTTTTCCGCTTAGGTTTCTCGACCGTTCTGTGCTTGCCGTCTGCTAAGTCAACATATTCCCCTTCTTCTCTTAATATGATAAAATACTGGTCTTTGTCATGTCCGGCCAGGGATCTTGCCATACAGCCAGGTTGATATGTCATCATGGCGTTATCCTCCGTCACTGTCATAAGGACAGAATTTCCGGTTCGCCATCTGTAATCAGAATTGTGTTCTCATAATGAGCAGACAGAGTTCCATCATCAGTTACCACCGTCCAGTCATCAGAAAGCCATGCCACATCCGGTCTTCCCGCATTAATCATCGGTTCTATCGCCAGTGTCATACCGGGTACCAGCTTGACACCTTTGCGCCGCTGGGCAAAGTTGGGGACCTCCGGTTCCTCATGTAGATTCTGTCCAATTCCATGTCCGACCAGGTCACGAACGACTCCATAGCCGAAACTTTCGGCATACGTCTGAATTGCAGAAGAAATGTCATTCAGATGATTGCCAGCTTTTGCATATTTTATTCCTTCAAAAAAAGACTGTTTTGTTACATCCATCAGCTTTTGTACTTCTGAGTCAACAATTCCGATCGCATGAGTGCGGGCCGCATCGGAATGATACCTCTGGTATATGACACCGGCATCCAGACTTACAATATCGCCATTCTGGAGAATTCTGCTTTTGTTTGGGATGCCATGCACCACTTCATCATTCACTGAAACGCAGATCGATCCGGGAAACCCATTGTAATTTTTAAACGATGGGATACAGCCATAACCGCGGATCAGTTTTTCTCCCAGCCGGTCAACATCCATCGTAGACATTCCCGGTTTCAATGCTGCCGCCAGCTCCTCATGTACTTTAGCCAGAATTCTTCCGGCCTCACGCATTAACTCAATTTCTCTTGCTGATTTTATGGATATTGACATAACTTACGCCTCCAGGACTTTAATAATGTCCGCAAATACTTCATTTAGATTTTTTGTTCCGTCTACGGTGACTAAAATGCTTTTGTTCTTATAATATTCTATTAATGGCTGAGTTTGATCATGATATACATTCAGACGGTTTTTTACAGTCTCCGGCTGATCATCCGCGCGAAGAACAAGATTCTGTCCGCAGGCATCACATACGCCATCATTTTTTGGTGGATTATATACAATATGGTAGGTTGAACCGCATCCAAGGCAGGCTCTGCGGCCAGCCATACGAGCAACAATATGTTCGTCGGCAACGTCTACATCAACAGCATAATCAATCTGTTCGTTCCGTTTTGCCAGTGCTTCGGCCAGGCTTTCCGCCTGCGGTATCGTTCTTGGAAAACCATCCAGCACGTATCCATATGTACAGTCTGATTCACTGATCCGATTCAGCAGCATACTGATTGTAACATCATCCGGTACCAGCTGTCCCTGATCAATGTAAGATTTTGCTTTTATTCCCAGTTCAGTGCCATTTTTAATGTTCGCACGAAAGATATCACCGGTGGAAATATGAGAAATTGTATATTTTTCTGCAATCTGCTTTGCCTGTGTACCTTTCCCGGCTCCCGGGGCTCCTAACATAATAATCTTCATCAACAAACCCTCCCATAGCAGAAAAGGCTGCTGCTATTTTATGCGCAGCAGCCATCTCTATTTTCTTAGTCATTCAAAAAACCTTTATAGTTTCGAACTACCAATTGCGACTCAATAGATTTCATGGTTTCCAGGATAACACTGACAATAATGATCAGTGATGTACCCAGGAACGATAAACGATTCACACTAAATAAACCCGAAATCACAAGCGGAATACAGCTGATAATGATCAAAGAAACTGCACCAATAAAGATAAGATAGTTCAGAATCTTGCTCAGGTAATCAGAAGTAGGCTTACCTGGTCTGATACCAGGGATAAATCCGCCGGATTTCTTCATATTATTAGCTACCTCCAATGGGTTGAAGGTAATTGAGGTATAGAAATATGCAAACAGTATAATCAATACAATATGCACCAATGCTCCGACTGTATAGATCGGCTCGTCCAGCTTAAACCAGTTGGAAGAGTTGAGCACCTTCAGTATATGGCCGCCTATCCCCGCCGGGTTTGGATTGAAGAGCTGAGCAATTACAACTGGAAATGACATAATGGAAGAAGCAAAGATAACCGGAATAACACCTGCGGTGTTAACTTTCAGCGGTATATGGGAAGACTGACCTCCCACCATCTTTCTGCCTACCATTTTTTTAGAATACTGAACCGGAATTCTGCGCTCACCATCCTGCAGAATAACAACGAAAATAACCATCGCTGCAACTACCGCCAGAATAGCCACCGCATTCAGCACCGATATTGCGATTACGTTACCGGCAACAAAACCGATGTAAAGCGTCTGAATATCCTGCGGAAGCGAAGAAATGATATTAAACAACAATACCATCGAGATACCGTTGCCAATACCTTTTTCTGTAATCCGCTCGCCGATCCACATCAAAAATGCACTACCGGCTGTCATGGTTGCGATAGCAACAATAACGCTCCAGGCATTATATTCATACAGCAGACCTTGTCTGCCGAAGCCGATTGACATCGCAGATGATTCGATCAGGGCAAGTCCAACGGTAAGATAACGGGTATATTCCGCAATCTTCTTTCTTCCGTCCTCGCCTTCTCTCTGCATCTCTTCCAGCTTAGGAATTGCAATCGTCAGCAACTGCATGATGATGGATGACGTGATATACGGAGTAATGCTCAATGCAAACACAGACATGGAGGTAAGCGAACCACCAGTCAGTGAATCTACAAAGTCAAACATGCCTCCGCCATAATTTTCAAAAAACATCTGAATATACTCCGGATTTGCACCGGGTATCGGTAATTCTGAACCAAATCGAATCACTACCAGCATCAGGAAAGTAAAGATCAGTTTATTTCTGATCTCTACTACTTTCCATGCATTACGGAGTGTCTTTAACATATTAGATCACCTCGCAGGTTCCACCTAAAGCTTCAATTTTAGCTTTTGCACCTTCGCTGTATGCATCAACTTTAACGGTCAGCTTTTTGGTTAATTCTCCATTTCCCAGGATCTTTACGCCATCTCTTGGATTCTTAACGATTCCGATTTCCATTAAGGATTCAACGGTCACTAATGCATCATTTTCAAATCTTTCCAGAGCACTAACATTGATACCAACGATAGTCTTGGAATTACGATTGGTAAAACCTCTCTTTGGTATACGTCTGTATAAAGGCATCTGACCGCCTTCAAAACCTGGTCTGGTAGCTCCGGAACGTGCCTTCTGGCCTTTATGACCTTTACCGGCAGTCTTTCCGTTGCCTGAACCATGGCCGCGTCCTCTTCTGAAATTATCGCTGTGTTTAGAACCAGCTGCTGGCTGCAAATTAGATAAATCCATTACGCTGCACCTCCTTACGTTTATTTTTAGATTTCCTCTACTTTAACTAAATGTTTCACATGCCAAATCATGCCTCTTACGGCATTATTATCGGGAAGCTCAACGGTTTTGTTCACTTTTCTGAGACCCAGTGCTTCAACAGTTGCTTTATGCTTCGGGATTGCACCGATTGGGGATTTGACTAATGTCACTTTTAACTTTTCTGCCATTTTATTGTCCTCCTTAGCCTAAAATCTCATCTACAGATTTGCCGCGAAGTCTTGCGAACTCTTCCGGAGTCTTAAGCTGGGTCAGACCAGTAATAACAGCTAATACTACATTAGTCTTGTTATTGGAGCCCAAAGACTTGGTACGGATGTTCTTGATACCTGCAAGCTCCAATACGGAACGAGCCGGGCCGCCGGCGATGATACCGGTACCTTCGGGAGCTCTCTTAAGTAATACCTGAGAACTGCCGTATTTTGCAATATGATCATGCGGGATGCTCTTGTTTTCATCAACCGGGATTGCTACCAGGTTTTTAATTGCTGCCTCTTTTCCTTTGCGGATTGCTTCCGGAACCTCACCAGCTTTACCAAGGCCTGCACCTACATGGCCATTGCCGTCGCCGACTACAACAAGTGCCGAGAATCTCATGGTACGGCCACCTTTTACAGTTTTCGATACACGTTTGATTGCTACGACATTATCATTTAATTCTAACTGACTTGGGTCAATAATTGTACGCTTCATGCTGCTCTCCTCTCTACTAGAATTTCAGACCAGCCGCGCGGGCTGCATCTGCCAATGCCTGAACTTTACCGTGGTAGATGAAGCCGCCTCTGTCGAATACAACTTCCTCGATACCTTTTTCCATTGCTCTCTTAGCGATCAGAGTTCCAACGTATGCTGCAGCGTCTACATTGTTGGTTTTCTCCAACTCAGCAGTAGCTGCCTTTTCTACAGTTGATGCAGCCACTAAAGTATTGCCGACTGAATCGTCAATAATTTGAGCATACATATGATTATTGCTTCTGAATACAGCCAGACGTGGTCTCTCTGCAGTACCTGCAAAGCGGTTACGTAGTCTGTTGTGTTTTTTCACGCGAACTTCGCTTCTTGATTTCTTGCTAACCATTTTTGCACCCTCCTTAATTATTTCTTACCAGTCTTACCAACTTTACGTCTGATAACTTCATCGGAATATTTAATACCTTTGCCCTTGTATGGCTCAGGTCTTCTCTTATCTCTGATTTCAGCAGCGTGCTGGCCTACTTTTTCTTTATCGATACCCATGACCTTGATGATATTCTGACCTTCCAGAACAGTCTCCAGACCTTCCGGATCTTCCATCTCTACCGGATGAGAATATCCCAGGTTAAGGGTTAATTTCTTACCCTGTTTTGCCGCTCTGTAACCTACACCATTTACTTCCAGAGTCTTTACATAGCCTTCGTTAACACCAACCACCATGTTGTTGATCAGGGTTCTGGTTAAGCCATGTAAGGATTTCATTTTTTTCAAATCATTTGGTCTGGTTACTATAATCTGTCCATCTTCTTCTTTGATGTCCATTTCAACCGGCAATTCTCTTTCAAGAGTTCCTTTTGGACCTTTTACAGTCACTTTGTTATTTTCTGCGATTGTAACAGTTACTCCTGCCGGAACCGCGATAGGCATTCTACCAATACGTGACATGCCACTACCTCCTACTTAAATTTTCGGAAAACACGTTGGTGTCTTCTGTTTTCAGTGTTTTCAATTTCATTGTTGTTTCCTTGTTTTTCCTGCCATTAGGGGTTCACTCAACTAACTCGCGAAGGACGCTCGTAAGGTTCGTGAACGGCTTTCGTACTAAATTCGCGCTCTGCGCGCTCATTAAGTACTCAATGCCTACCAAACAAACGCCAGTACTTCTCCGCCTACACCTAACTGACGTGCTTCTTTATCGGTCACAACGCCCTGGTTTGTAGAAATGATTGCTGTTCCTAAACCGCCTAATACTTTAGGAAGGTCTTCTCTGTTGGCGTATACACGCAGACCTGGTTTGGAAATTCTCTTGATGCCGCTGATGATCTTTTCGTTCTTATCTGCACCGTACTTTAATGTAACGCGGATAGTTTTAAAATTGCCATCTTCTACGATATCATATTTTTTTACATAACCTTCTTTAACCAGGATGTCGGCGATTGCCAGTTTCATCTTGGATGAAGGTACATCTACGGTATCATGTTTTGCAGTGTTTGCATTACGGATTCTTGTAAGCATATCTGCAATCGGATCGCTCATTGTCATGATATATATTCCTCCTTCTATCGGTTGGGGTGCGATTGGGCACCCTCTGCTTGCTACAGGTTCACTCAACCAACTCACATAGGACGCTCGTAAGGTTCATGAACGGCTTTCACACTAAGCTCGCGCTCTGCGCGCTTGCTAAGTGTTCAATGCCTACCAGCTAGCTTTCTTGACTCCTGGAATCTGGCCTTTGTATGCTAATTCTCTAAAGCATATACGACAAATCCCATATTTTCTCAAATAAGCATGCGGACGTCCGCAGATTCTGCAACGGTTGTATTCTCTGGTAGAGAACTTAGCCGGACGCTGCTGCTTAATCTTCATTGAAGTTTTAGCCATGGATCATTCCTCCTGTTATTTTGCAAATGGCATGTTGAATAATGTCAAAAGTTCACGGGCTTCTTCGTCTGTCTTGGCAGTAGTAACGAAAATAACATCCATACCTCTTACCTTGTCAACTTTATCGTATTCAATCTCAGGGAAAATCAACTGCTCTTTGATTCCCAGGGCATAGTTTCCTCTGCCGTCAAATGCGTTCGGATTAACACCGCGGAAGTCACGTACACGTGGCAGCGCCAGGTTGATCAGACGATCGGCAAACTCATACATTTTCTCACCGCGCAGGGTAACTTTACAACCAATTGCCATACCTTCTCTAAGCTTGAAGTTTGCAATGGATTTCTTTGCTTTTGTGGTAACTGCTTTCTGACCGGCAATAATCTCTAAATCTCTCACTGCAGAGTCCAGAACCTTAGCATTGTCTTTTGCTTCGCCAACACCCATGTTGATAACAATTTTGTCCAACTTCGGTACTTCCATGACATTTTTATATCCAAATTTCTTAATCATAGCTTCTACGATTTCGCTCTGATAAGTTTCTTTTAATCTAGCCAATTCTTTGTTCCTCCTTCCTGCAATTAGTCGATTACTTTACCGGTTGCTTTCGCAACACGTACTTTTTTACCGTCTTTTACTTCAAAACCAACTCTGGTAGCTTTTCCGTCAACAACCAGCATTACATTGGAAACATCCATAGCTGCTTCCTGATGTACGATGCCGCCCTGCGGATTGCCTGCGTTTGGCTTTGCGTGCTTGGTAACCATGTTGCATCCTTCAACGAGGATTTTGCCTTCTTTTACGCTGATTACCTTGCCTGTTTTATCTTTATCTTTGCCTGTGATCACTTTCACCAGGTCATCTTTTTTGATTTTATGCACAGCCGACACCTCCTTTACAGTACTTCTGGTGCTAAGGAAACAATTTTCATGAACTGTTTCTCTCTTAATTCTCTTGCAACCGGTCCAAAGATACGTGTTCCTTTTGGAGTCTTGTCATCTTTGATTATTACTGCTGCATTTTCATCAAACTTGATATAAGAACCGTCTTTACGGCGTGCGCCCTTTTTGGTACGTACGACAACGGCTTTTACAACGTCGCCCTTCTTTACAACACCACCTGGTGTTGCATCTTTAACGGAAGCAACGATTACATCACCAATATTCGCATATCTTCTTGTAGAACCACCCATAACACGGATACATAAAATTTCTTTTGCGCCGGTGTTATCAGCAACTCTCAATCTGGTTTCCTGCTGAATCATGCCTGTTACTCCTTCCTGGATAAATTATTTAGCCTTTTCGATAATCTCGACAAGTCTCCATCTTTTATCTTTCGATATCGGTCTTGTCTCCATAACTTTTACGGTATCACCCTTGCCGCACTCATTATTCTCGTCGTGGGCTTTTAACTTAACGGTCTTCTTAACGATTTTACCGTATAAAGGATGTTTGATACGATCTTCAATTGCAACAACAACGGTCTTATCCATTTTGTCACTGACAACTTTACCGATACGGGTTTTTCTTAAATTTCTTTCCACGGTTTAGAATCTCCTCTCTCACGCCAGTCTGGATTTTTCTGCAATAACAGTCTGAATCCTGGCGATATTCTTGCGAACCTCTTTGATTCTGCTGGTATTATCTAACTGGTTAGTTGCATTCTGGAATCTCAGGTTAAAAAGTTCTTTCTTAGCTGCAACTAATTCTTCATTCAACTCTGCAGTTTTCTTCGCCTTTAAATCTTCTACATATTTATTAGTTTTCACTGTTATCACCGCCTTCTAAATCTGCCTTAGCAGCAATCTTACACTTGCATGGTAACTTGTGCATAGCCAGACGTAATGCTTCACGAGCGGTTTCTTCCGGAACTCCGGCGATCTCAAACATTACTCTGCCCGGTTTTACAACTGCTACCCAGTATTCCAGAGATCCTTTACCGGAACCCATACGAGTCTCAGCTGGTTTTGCAGTTACAGGTTTGTCTGGGAAAATCTTGATCCAAACTTTACCACCACGTTTGATATAACGAGTCATAGCAACACGGGCTGCTTCAATCTGATTGGATTTGATCCAGCATGGCTCTGTAGCAACCAGACCGAACTCACCGTAGCTGATTTTATTTCCTCTTAAAGCTTTACCTTTCATAGAACCGCGGAACTGCTTACGGCGCTTTACTCTTTTAGGCATTAACATTATTTATCGCTCCCTTCCCTTTTTCCTCTAGTAGGAAGTACTTCGCCTTTGTAGATCCAGACTTTAACACCGACTTTACCGTAGGTGGTATCTGCTTCAGCGAAACCATAGTCAATATCTGCTCTTAATGTCTGTAACGGGATGGTTCCCTCACTGTAGAACTCGGTACGAGCCATATCAGCACCGCCAAGACGGCCTGCTACTGCAGTCTTAATACCTTTTACTCCAGCTCTCATGGAACGACCCATAGTAGATTTCATTGCACGTCTGAAAGAAACACGGTTTTCCAGCTGCTGTGCAATATTCTCAGCTACTAACTGAGCATCACGGTCTGGTCTCTTGATTTCTTTGATGTCGATAAACAGTTTTTTATCTGTTAATTTCTGAACTTCAACTTTGAGCTTTTCGATTTCAGAACCACCTTTACCGATAACCACACCTGGTTTTGCGGTGTAGATGATAACTTTCACTCTGTCAGAAGCTCTTTCGATTTCAATTTTGGATACTCCGGCACTGTACAGTCTCTTTTTCAGGAACGTACGGATGTTGTAATCCTCTACCAGGCAATCAGCGAAGTTGCCTTCTGCATACCATTTGGAGTCCCAGTCTTTAATAACACCGACCCTTAAGCCGTGTGGATTAACTTTCTGTCCCATATTTGCCTCCTATCTTTCATTAAGCACGATGGTGATGTGGCTCATTCTCTTTTCGATTTTGTAAGCTCTACCCTGTGCTCTCGGTTTTACTCTCTTCATAGTTGGTCCCTTGTCTGCAAAACACTCCTCAACGTACAGGTTCGCAGGATCCATACTGTTGTTGTTCTCAGCATTTGCAATTGCAGATTCCAGTAATTTCTTTATTAAAGCAGAAGCATATCTGGGATTGTAAGTTACGATACCAAGTGCAGTCTGCACATCTTTGCCTCTGATGGCATCTAATACGAAGCATGCTTTCTGAACAGATACTCTTGCATAAGACAGCTTAGCTGATGGTCTGGTATCTTTCTGAGCATTTCTCTCTCTCTTGATTTGACTTCTATGTCCTTTAGCCATTGCTATAACCTCCTTTCAAATCTTAACGACTAACGTCTGGATTTTTTCTCGTCTTTTCCGTGTCCGCGGTAAGTTCTGGTTGCTACGAACTCTCCAAGCTTGTGACCAACCATATCTTCAGTCACATATACCGGAACGTGTTTTCTGCCGTCATGAACTGCAATTGTATGTCCAACCATCTGCGGGAAGATAGTAGAACGGCGGGACCAGGTTTTAATCACCTGATGCTGTCCTGCTGCGTTCATCGCATCTACTTTTTTCAGTAAGTGCGCATCTGCAAATGGTCCTTTTTTTAATGAACGTGCCATAGGTTTCGTCCTCCTTTAATTATTTCTTGCCGTCGCGTCTTCTGACAATCATCTTGCTAGACTGTTTGTTTTTCTTACGGGTCTTAAGTCCCAGAGCAGGTTTACCCCACGGAGTACTTGGGCCCGGACGACCGATACCGGTCTTACCTTCACCACCACCGTGTGGATGGTCATTCGGGTTCATAACAGAACCACGTACGGTTGGGCGGAATCCCATATGACGTTTTCTACCAGCTTTACCAATGTTGATCAGGTTGTGATCACCGTTTCCGACAACACCAACGGTTGCACGGCATACGATCGGAACCATTCTCATCTCTCCGGACGGAAGTCTCAGAGTTGCGTACTTGCCTTCTTTTGCCATCAGCTGAGCGCTGTTACCTGCCGAACGAACCAGCTGTCCGCCTTTGCCAGGATACATTTCAATGTTGTGGATCTGTGTACCAACCGGGATATTAACCAGCGGCATGCAGTTTCCAACTTTAGCCTCTGCCGTTGCACCACTCATAACAGTCATGCCGTCAGTCAGGCCGGCCGGAGCCAGGATATATGCTTTCTCACCATCTGCATAGCAGATCAGAGCGATATTAGCTGTTCTGTTTGGATCGTATTCAATACCGATAACTTTTGCCGGAATTCCATCCTTGCTGTTTCTCTTGAAATCGATCATTCTGTATTTTCTTCTGTTTCCGCCTCCGCGGTGTCTTACTGTGATTTTACCCTGATTGTTACGTCCTGCACTTTTCTTCAAGGAAGTAACCAAAGACTTCTCTGGGGTTGACTTGGTAATTTCACTGAAGTCAGAACCAGTCATGTGTCTTCTGGAAGGTGTATATGGGTTATATGTTTTAATTCCCATGATTGAAACTCCTTTCAACTCAATTTCAACGCGTTCGTGCGTATCGTTTTATCACGGCGCAGTATAGGGTTCACTGGCCGCCGGGTCTACAGACCAGTAAAGATTTCGATATCCTTGCTGTCTTCTGTTAACTGGACAATAGCTTTTTTGGTTTTGGAAGTCTTGCCAAAAGTGGTACCTCTTCTTTTGGTCTTGCCATCCATATTCATGGTGTTTACACCTGCCACTTTGGTTCCCGGGAACATTTTTTCAACAGCGTCTTTGATCATTGCTTTGTTCGCTTCGGTATGAACCAGGAACGTGTATTTCTTCTCAGACATTGCATTCATACTCTTCTCAGTAACTACTGGTTTGAGGATGACATCAAAATATTGAATGTTTGCCATTATGCGTACACCTCCTCGATATTTGCAACAGCAGTTTTGGTAACTACTACAGTGTTGTATTTCAGAATGTCATATACATTAATTGTATTAACATAAGCAGTCTTTACATTCGGAATGTTTCTTGCGGACATTACTACGTTATCGCTGTCTTCGCTTACAACCACCAGCGCTTTGGAAACTTTCAGGTTATCCATAACGGACTGGAATTTCTTGGTCTTGATTTCATCCAGCTTCAGCTCATCCAGTACGATGAATTTGTTGTCCTGCACTCTGCTGGTCAATGCAGATTTCAGAGCTGCTCTTTTTTCTTTTTTATTGAGTTTAATGGTGTAATCTCTTGGAGTTGGTGCAAATACCACACCGCCGCCGGTCCACTGCGGAGAACGGGTTGAACCCTGTCTTGCATGTCCGGTTCCTTTCTGTCTCCATGGTTTTCTTCCACCACCAGATACTTCAGCGCGGGTCTTTGCTTTCTGGGTACCCTGACGCTTATTTGCAAGCTGAGCAACAACTGCCATGTGTACGAGGTGTTCGTTAACCTCAACACCAAATACGGCGTCGTTCAAATCCATCTTGCCTACTTCATTACCTTCCATATTGTAAACAGATACGTTAGCCATCTGTGTGTTCCTCCTTTCTACGTCAAAGCTTAGCAAGCTTTTACTGTTTCTTTAATTGTAACCATAGCTTTTCTCGGTCCTGGTACAGCACCCTTAACCAGCAGCAGATTGTTTTCAGCATCAACCTTAACAATCTCCAGATTCTGGATGGTCACCTGCTTGTTGCCCATGTGACCTGGCATCTTTTTACCCTTGAATACCTTACTCGGGTCAGAAGCAGCACCATTGGAACCGGCATGACGGTGGAACTTGGAACCGTGAGTCATAGGTCCTCTGGACTGTCCATGTCTCTTGATTGCGCCCTGGAAACCTTTACCTTTAGAAACAGCAGTTGCATCGATCTTATCGCCTGCAGCGAAGATGTCAGCTTTGATTTCGTCTTTTACAGAATACTCTTCTGCATTATCAAAACGGAATTCTCTTACAAATCTCTTATACGATACACCAGCTTTATCAAAGTGGCCTTTCAGAGGTTTGTTAACCAGTTTTTCTCTCTTATCTACAAAACCAACCTGTACGGCTTTGTATCCGTCGTTCTCTAAGCTTTTAACCTGTGTTACTACACATGGGCCAGCCTGAAGAACGGTTACCGGAGTTAACACTCCTTCTTCGTTGAAGATTTGAGTCATTCCGACTTTAGTAGCTAAAATAGCTTTCTTCATTTCTTTTCCTCCTTACAGCGGATTACCTGTCCGGCAATCATACTAAAGTTTATTTCTGTTTCATTTTGATGTCGATATACACACCAGCCGGCATTTCCAGTTTGGATAATGCATCTACTGTCTTCTGGCTTGGAGTAGTGATATCGATCAGTCTCTTGTGAGTTCTCTGTTCGAACTGCTCTCTGGAATCTTTGTACTTGTGTACCGCTCTTAAGATCGTAACGATCTCTTTCTTTGTTGGTAACGGTACGGGTCCGCTCACCTGAGCACCTGTTCTCTTAACGGTCTCGATGATTTTTCCGGCGGACTGATCAACTAACTGATGATCGTAAGCTTTTAATGTGATTCTCATTACTTGACTTGCCATAAAAAAAGTCGCCTCCTTTTCGCACTTTTGGGTTAAGTACGACAAGCGGTGACTGTACACTTCTCCGTGTGTGTCGCAAAGGACTTCACACTGCGTTACTGTATTTTTATTACAGCTGTTCAATTGGTACAGTGACTTGTCGTCAGTTTCCTAACTTGACATTCGCTCCACGGAAAACCCGCCTTATAGGCAGCAACCTCACGCTTCATTGCTATCATGTCACAGCCTTGCTATCATACCATATGTTTCTAAGGAATGCAAGTGTTTTTTAAACGAAAAAATTCTTGTGTACACATGAGCATAACACAAGAACGCTTTCGTTTACTTTATTAGGTTACACATTCTTCATGAAAGTCTGCCGACAATTATTCCAGTGCCATCTTTGCAGCTGCCTGCTGCAGAGATGCCGCCACATCTTCATCCAGACCACCAAGGAAGGAATTTCCAACCGGTGTCTCCTGGAACAATACTGCATAAGCAGTGCAGGCCGCCATATACGCTCCAGCCTCGGACATATGCTGACCGTCATCACCCCACAGTTCCAGATCCGGATTCTGCTCCAGTACTTCCATCAGCACTTCACCGCCGGGAATCAAAACTGCATCCAGCTCTTCAGCAATCTGACGATAACCTTCCGAAAGCATGTTATAAATCGATTCGCGGCTAAAGGTTCCCGCTCCGTCTTTCATCGGCCAGGTCATCATAAACGCAGTCTGTCCGCCCGCGGCTTTGATTCTTTCGTCAAGATCTCTTGCCGAAGGGTACATTTCCGTTTCTGCATAGCCTGACAACGCTGAAGCTGTCTTCTCCTGCAGAATAACAAAATCCCAGGTTTCCTCTGTCAATGCCGTCTGCATGATTTCTCCCATTTCATCTTCAGGATCTGCAAATTGCTTCAGACTGTACATCCCCTGCGAAATTTCAACCACGTCCACTTCATGTCCGGCCGCCAGAGCCAATTGGTAAAACAGTCCCGGCACATCATTCACATAAGTATGGCTGTTTCCTACAAACAGAATCCGGCTTCCATCAGCAGCCACCGGATTCGGAACCTTCCGGTATGATTCCCAACTGGGTGTTGCTTCTGTCTCCGGTTCCGTTTCTTCTATTGTAGTTTCTGCCGCTTCGGAAACTTCACTTTCATTCCGTGCGGTTCCACCTGCTTCTGCACCAGTACCGCATCCCGCTGTTACCGCCATTACTATTCCCAAAACAATCCATGCCCTGATTACTTTTTTCATAATACTTCTTTTTGTCCTCTCTTCGTTCACATCTTAATCAAATGCTGACCAATCCGGTTCTTCCGGACTGGTAAAGTAGCCGTCTATTCCATCATCTTCATCATCAATTTTAAGCAGGATACCGCTGCTGCTCGTCTTATATTTCACACTGTCGCTGTCCTTTACAGTTGTACTCTTGGCAATCTTACCGGAAGTATTCACAACATAATTTTTATAACTGCTGCCGCTCGGGATACTGATAACTTCATACTTGCTGCCTGAATCTGCTTTCTGAAGCTTGCCCATATAGTACAGATAGTTGTCATAAACGCCGGTATAGCCACGTCCGGTACTGGTAAAATAATACTGAACGGTCGTTCCGCCTTCATCAATCCGCTGTTTCCCTGTCAGCATCGAACTCTGGCTTCTGGTTCCAAAGTAATAAGCGGTATATTCACTATCGCTGCTGTTCACATACACTTGCTGTAAGCCATACACCGGAACACCCTTTTCATTGAATAAGTAGGAATTTCCATTGATCTTTTTAATGTCACTGCTTTTTGCATTGCCCTTCTCCGGCCCGATCGTAGGAACACCCTTACTGGTAAAATAAAACCATTCCACATCGTGGTCATACTGGCTCAGAAGATCTTCCGGTGGTTCAATGGAATACCAGCCCACGCGGACATTGCCATTAGAGTCAACGTACCGGTAGTCTTCAATATCATCGGAATCATCTCCGGTCACACACACCCAGCCGGTTTCCATCGCACCATCTTCAGCCAGACAATAATAGACACCATTTATCTTTTTCTGCTTATAGTTATCACCGTCGCTGTCCGGTACCACTTTCTTACCATTAGTGGAGAAATAATACCATTTCTTGCCGTCGTCGTCATCTTCATAAGGGGCAGAATAATCATTATCATCCGTCTCATCGGCAGGTACCAGCTTCTGCCATCCGGTCAGCATGACACCATCGGCTCCGCAGTAATACATGTCATCCAAAAGCCATCCTGTCTGCATCACGCCGGTATCGTCAAAATAGTACCATTTATCACTGATCTTTTCCCACTTATTCTTGATCGCTTTACCGGTACTGTTAAAGTAGTACCAGTCATATTCCCGGTCATAATCACGTGTATTTACAACCTGCAGCCATTTCGCAGAAACCATGATACCATTGGAATCCACATAATAATTGTCGTTATCCACCCAGACATTGAGTGCCATATAACCATTACCATCGATATATCTCCAAAGTCCGTCGGCTCCCTGGCGCCATACATTATACATCCGGTTTCCTGCGGCATTATAATATGTCCAGTTACTGCCGTCCTGTACCCAGCCCTCTGCCGCCATAGCAGTAATACCGGCAGTTCCCAGTGCCATTACCGCCGCCAAAGCAAGCATCGCCAAACCACGTTTTTTCATATTGTATCTCCTTCATTTCATTCCATAGTATGCCCTATTTTTTATTTTAACAAGATATAGTGGAAAATTCAACCTTTATATCTAACGATTCTATTACAATTTTTCCAAAAGCTGACTTTTTACGCTCCCATTTTCCGCAAAACAATGATGCAGAATTCAAAGTTCTATAGTATAATAGAAAAAAATTACGGGATTTCGCCCGGAAAGGCTGGATAAAGAAACATGTGGATTGCAGATGGCTGGAATGATTATCAGGTAATTGACTGCTCGAAAGGAGAAAAACTGGAACGTTGGGGGGAATACCTCCTGGTCCGCCCCGATCCTCAGGTCATCTGGGACACCCCCAAAACCCATATCGGCTGGCGCCGCAAGAACGGCCACTACCACCGCAGCGCCAAAGGCGGCGGCGAGTGGGAATTTTTCAACCTTCCCGAGCAGTGGACCATCAATTATAAAAACTTAACCTTTAACCTTAAACCCTTCAGCTTCAAGCACACCGGCTTATTCCCGGAACAAGCTGTCAACTGGGACTGGTTCGGCAGCAAAATAAAAAATGCCGGACGCCCCGTTAAAGTATTAAACCTCTTCGCCTATACCGGCGGAGCAACCTTAGCTGCAGCCGCAGCCGGAGCCCACGTAACTCACGTCGATGCCTCCAAAGGAATGGTTGCCTGGGCTAAGGAAAATGCCGCCTCCTCCGGACTGGACGACAGCCAGATCCGCTGGCTGGTCGATGACTGCGTTAAATTCGTCGAACGTGAGATCCGCCGTGGTAACCACTACGACGGCATCATTATGGACCCGCCGTCATACGGACGCGGCCCCAAAGGAGAGATCTGGAAGATCGAAGATTCCATCCACAGCCTGATTAAGTTATGCGTTCAGCTGTTATCGGACAAGCCACTGTTCTTCCTTGTCAACTCCTATACCACTGGACTCGCTCCTGCAGTGCTGACTTATATGCTTTCTACTGAAATCATTTCGCTGCACAAGGGGCATGTGGATTCTCAGGAAATCGGGCTCCCGGTTTCGGAAAATGGACTTGTGTTGCCTTGTGGGGCTTCGGGGCGATGGGAATGTAACTAGAACTCTCTGCCATTACTGTATCGTGTTGGAGAGTGAGCGTCTGAGGGGCGGTGGGCCTGCTGCTGCTGTATGCTGTGAACTGTCTGCAGTTTCGGAGTGTAAGGATATCTAAAATAAGAAGCATGTGACTAATCCTAACACTCCTGCAAAGGCA
>JBOFYZ010000171.1:0-34871 GCA_051654925.1 Lachnospiraceae bacterium
TAGTATGTTCCCAGCATCCAGCTTCCTTCAGATTCCACCTCACGATGGACACCCTTGCTTTCGGCTATATCCTTCCCACTACCGGGCGGATTCCGGACTTGCACCGGTTAGAAACGTGCGCCGCCAGGCGCACCATAAAGCATCAAAGACAAATACTTATCTTTGATGCTTCACTTCATAATCACCGATTTTAAATCATGTGTACAAAGGGTGGCTTATTTAGATCTAATATTTTGTTTATTCTTATTTTCTCAACTGAAAATCGCCATTTTCATATTCATAATGATATGTTATTTCAGCTTCCTTATCCCCCTCACTTTCATACAAGTAAAACGTAACACGATTGATGAGAAAATCTAATTTTAGCAGTTCAGATAAAGTGGGCTCAATTATATTTTGTTCAACAAAACTATCTTCATATTCATAGCAGCTTATAACAACACTTTCTAATTTGCCAAAATGGCTTTGCCAATCTAAATGCTCTTTATTTTCCATATAGTATTCTTCTAAAACACCTGTCCCTGTCATTCTATCGATAAATGTTAATATGGTAGAGCATTGAAAATTGCTACAGTATCTTTCAATAATAGAATCAATTATGCATTTGGCTTCCCATTCGGCATGACTTGCTAAATAATCGTCTCGGAACCCACCTCTGGATTCTCCCCAGTCTATAATTCTAAACCTTACTTCGCTATTGTTTACGGGTGTCGCAATAAGTACTGTTACACCATCTTTACCTAGCAGAATCTGATCATTTAATATCATTCTTTCTTCATATTTATTTTCAAGGTACTCTGCAACTGGTCCTATTAGACGATTATATTCTCTTTCTAACCTTCCCTTTTTCTCAAAATCATTATAGGAAACAAATATACTAATAATAGCAAATATACTAACTATTATAATCAAACAACCTATTAAACCTTTTCTTTTCTTTGTCATTATATTAGCCTCTCTACTAATCCCGCTTTAAATTTACTCCTTTTCCAGAAATGAGATGAATGTTTAAATTCCCATAACTGATCATTAAGCTGACTGGAATATTCCTCATATGTAAATGCATTATTAAAAAAGGAATCTTGTAAATATCCAATTTGTTCTTTGGGAACTGAAGAATAGTAGCCTCTCTTTATATATTCAAATCTAAAATCCTTCACATTCGTTCCATCTGCAATCGATCCTTGTTCAAAACCTTCCATTACAACAGTTTGGCAATTATTTTCCCACCAATCATAGCTGTTTACATTTCCAGTCTCCATATTTTTACCATTATAATCTATAAAAGAATTTATGGATGCTGTGAAATCGCCCTTTATATAAACTGAATCGGTATATGGTCCGACCTCAGGGTACGCTCCATAATGCGCCTTACTAAACGTCTCCAAATCTGACAATTCTTCATGATTGTAAATTTCCACCATAGTAACATAGTTATCACCACACGAAAAATAGTACCATTGCTCATTATCATTTTTCAACAATATCCCCATATGCCCAAACCGGATACCCGTGTTTCCCCATTCACCGCCATTAGAGTTAACCATGATAATCGCATCTAACCCTCTCGGATCAATGAACATAGTAGGATTATTATTTGCATAAGCATACCAGTTCAAGCCATCCCTTATAGGATCTTCAATTGTGAAACGGCCGGTAGAAGATCTATAATCTCTTGCCCGCAGATAATACGTCTCACTGCTCAAATCGTAATACTCCCCGCAATACCTGAATGGATTCTCATCCTTCTCCTTCGGACTCTTCTCAACGCCAAAAGCATCATACTCATAAGTAGCTTTACAAGTTCCGCTTTCCTTCCACAGCTGATCCACATCACCATGCTCATTCAATACATAATAGTATACCACACCTTCTATTTCTCCAGCAATCAGATTCATACCCCGCAGATAGCGTTTAATACTATCTGCGTCAATCTTTTCTGCCACGATATTCCCGCCATCCCAGTAACATACCGTCACCTCACTCTTACTCTCCGTCAGCTTCCGCACCTCACAACTATGACGCAGCCCATCGCCCCGGTACCGATATCCAATCTCCTTCTCATCCTGGTTGATCCGGATCAACTGGTTAAATCCATTATAATGCCGCCATTCATAAACGGTCGGCTCTTCCTGCTTCCAGCTCCCAGATAACTGAACACTTCCCCGGTACTCCGGCCTCGGTGCAGTCTTCTCCCAGATCCGAAAAGTTTCATTCCCATTGTTATCATAGCAGTATTGATAAGTCTCCGTCACCTTTCCCTGTTTACGGATCTCCCGTTCTAACCTGTTATTAGCACCATACTCATAACTGGTAACACTAACCGCTTCTTCACTGGTCTTACCCTCTACCATCATTTTAATCCGGTTGGAGTAGGCATCATAGCTATAGTAAGTTTTTTTCCACCCCGGATAATCCTCCTGAGCCAGACGCCCCAGACGATCGTACTGGTAAGAGATCGCAAGTTCTGGTGTAACCGCCTGATTCGTTTTCGCTAAAAGATTTCCATCCACATCATACTGATATACCCAGGAAGCAATCACCGCACCATTTCTTCGATTCTCCAACGTAATCACCCGATTTCCAGCATTATACCCATACCTGGTTTCCATACCGTTTTGCGGATAATACAGGCGCTTGCGATTTCCTTTCTCATCGTATTCATATTCCGCTAACAACACACCTGCTGCACTATCCCGCCTTACCTGCTTCAAACGATACAAATCATCGTACACATAATAAAGACTGATTTCCGGTGCTGCCTGTCCATTAAGAAACAGCTTGAAAGACTGACGGTTTCCAATCAGATCATAGGTATATTCCTTTACCGCATTACCTGGATCTTCCTGACGATTCAACTGTCCTTTTTCATTGTAATAAAATCTGCTTTCCAGATAGACAGCCTGACTCCCGTCCACTGTTTCCCTGCTCGTTTCCTGGACTTTACTGCCATTTTTACAATAAGCATATTCCCTTTCGCTGACCACCAGTCCATCGGCAGTCTGACTGCTGGCGCTCTCCTTAACCGGACGATCCAAAGCATCGTACTGATACGTCGTCTGATTTCCATTCCGATCCGTTTTCCCCTGCAGCCGTCCGGTTTTATCATACTGATACGTTTCCTTACAGCTCCGGACATCGGTAATCGTTAAGACGTTTCCAAAACGGTCGTAGGTATAGCGGGTCACCTGGTTGCCATCACCGGATGGTGTATCCCCGGTTCTCATGAGAACCATATTTCCCAGTACATCATACTCATACCGGGTTCTGATCCAATCTGTCTGACTCAGATACTGGTATGTATTCGTTAAATGCCCTACTGCATCATATTCATACCGGTTCTCCTGCCATCCGTCTGTCTGCGCTTTCTTCTCTACAATGATATTACCTGTTCCATCATAATAATTTTTTATTCTCTGGGTGCGATCATCAAACGGAGCAATGGTTTGAATGAGACGCCCGGCTTTGTCATACTGAAATTCCGTTTTTGTTCCGGCCTCATCCCAGCTATATCGCTGATTGCCCAAAGCATCGTATTCCACACGGGTCATCCGCTCCTGATTTGCATCCATCAGGATCACTTTTACCACCCGGTTTGCATAATCATATTCGTACCGCTGCGTCTTATTAAGCGCATCAACGATCCTGACGTTGTTTCCAATATTATCATACTCATACGTAGCAATCCGGTTTCCGGCTAAATATTCTTTTCTGGTCTGTCCTTTCAGATCTTTGTAACTCTCCATTACAATATCCGGTGAGTATTGATCTCCCTTTACCAGTTTCCGTTCATAATGATAGTTCTTTCCATCTGCCGGATCAGCAAATACATCTACATACTGATACTGTTCTTCATATCCTGTTTGTGGGATGGTACGGGAGAGGACTCGTCCAAAAGTATCGTAAGTAAATTGCTCCGTTCTTCTGATCTGACCGGCTGATATTCCAGTTCCGTCATATCCGGTCACCGTCACCAGTTCACCCCATTTATTATAGCTGTAACTCTTAAGCACCACGTCTCCGGCTGTGGGTTGGTCTGCTGCGGGCAGGCACACCTGGCTTACCTGCCCGAATGGAGTGTAATGAACGCACCGCTTCTGATCTTTTGCATCTGTTTCGATGATATAGCGGTCATTATCATAATAAGTAATGGAACTTGTATTTGATTGACCATTCACAGCAGGTAGCTTTGTCTCCGCAATACGTCCGATTGCATCATAACAGAAAGTACTAACTTGTCCTCTGGCATCAGTTTTGGAGATCATCCGTCCCCACGGGTCATAAGCATAGGCTTCGCGAATAGGATTGCAGCCATTTCCATCCGCATCCTGGATTCCGGTCATACTGCTGCTGGTACACTGGTGGGTGTAGCTGCTGCTGTCATATGTATAAGACAGCCCGGCATAGTCCTGCGACTGATCCAGATCCTGGCCGCTACCGGTAATGTACTTTTTTTTGCTTGTTACACAATATGGATTCTGGCTATCCTGGTACTCGTATACCGTCTTTTCCTTCACAACCAAGTTTTCAATGATCTTCTTACATCGGATCACCCGGTTCCCCAATGAAGAATCCAACTCATTGATTTCCTGAATGATATCGGTCCCTTTTGTTTTGGTCGTTTCTGTAACCATGCTGTAGGTGCTGTATTTCATCTTGGTTTCCTGATTCAAGCCAGAATCATCCGGATATTCCTCCGCCATCCGGATGCAGTTTCCCATGCTACCCGTATCGTATTCCCAATAGGTTCTCTTTTCTAACTTATTAATCCCCGTGTTGTCGGTAGTGTCATCCGTATCGGTTCCCGGTTTTATGATAATTGCCCCGCCCCATTGTTCCGGATCTCCGCTTTCTTCTGCCTCAGACGGATCATGCGGCTCAAAGGTTTTGTCGATTGCAGACAGCATTAATTTTGTTGATGTATCATAGGTGTATTTACTTCCTGCAATCCGAAGATTCTGGTGCAGGACTTCCTTACTTGTCATCTTACCATCATATCGAAACTGATAGATTTCTGTGATGTCCTGATGGGTTGTTACCTTTGCTTTTGATATATAGGTGTTGCTACTGGATAAGTAATAGCAATATTCCGCTTTATTATATTCAGTCCCGGCAACCATATCCTTTTTGGATGTTACTGCATAATGATCAACCCGTCCGCCGTTGTCATTCTTAATCGTGATTTTCTGCTCATACTCCAGATGCGTCAGCGCTCCGTCCGGATAGGTAATGTCTCTTAGCAGCATATATTTGCGGGTGCTTCCTTCGCTGTCGCTCTGGCCATAAATCATCGTCCCCTTCTTATCATGCGGATCGTAATAGGAATACCGGGTCACATAACCGACCTGGTTGGTTACCGCAGTCAGCCTGAGCAGTTCTGAATCATCCGTAGTCCCCGGGTTCCATGGCTGATAAAGACCGCCGCTCTGACCCTCATCATCCGCACCGCTTTCCATCTGGTAAGAAATCCGGCAGACTTCTCCGGTATTTGCAGCCGGCAGGTTCCAGGTGAGCGTATGATCCGTCTTCACGAGTTGAATCTCCCGTCCCCAACTGTCGATAATAGTCATACCGCCGCCCTGCTTCAGGTCATAGTAAATGACATTTCCAAACTTATCCTGACGAGCCACTAATACCAAGTTCATCTTTTTGGAAGTATCAAATCCATCCCAGCCGAAATTTTGGAAATAATCCTTATTTCCGTTCTTATAGGTGATGACAACATGATATTTCTGAACCGTTCCTGCCGCATAAGGATGCGGAATCGTTTTGCTGCTGGATGACCAGTCTACACTGACATCCTTTAATGAATAACCATGGAATTTTCGCATTTTAAAATAGAGCTTTAGCGCCCTGCCGTCTTCGAGATGCAGAACATAATCATAACCGGTCTTAATATCAACGTAATCCGTCCCGCTATACTGATAGTACAGATAGGGTACCGTCTCAATGGATGGCAATACGAATGACCAGCCATATCCCAGACCATAACGTTTTTTCAGATATTCATTATCTGTACTCCCGGTCTTCAACTGATAACCATTTTTAAAATATGGATTCATATCCACTAAATTAGCATGGCCAGAATGATACCGCCTCGCAATTGATACGTCAAAACCGTCTCTGCCCGGCAATACAAAATCTGTCACCTCATACTGGACATCACCGCTGCTTAGCTGTACCTCCACCTGACTTGTTTCCAGGTAAGAAAAAGGATTTTCAGGGTATTCCTTTACATCGGAAAAATCATCTCCACTGGCAGCCCGTGTTGCAATTCTGACCGTCGGCTTTTGCTCACTCTCGGCTTCTGGCTCTATATCACCGGCGGCTTCCTCTGCCGCTTCTACTTCTGTTTCTTTCCATTCGTGATCATCGTTATAATCTTCTGTTTCATATTGTTGTTTCATCAAATTCCTCCTCTTTCTACGATAATGATATTGTTGCTATGCCAGTTTCTCTGGCAATAAATTCTGTTAAGGTAAGTAAACCGCTAAAGCATTCATCCTGCCTCACTGTTCTGGTTGACTGAAACCATAACTTTCCGCCCAAATGGGAATAAATTGTCACCTGATCGTTCGGATAATCACCTGGTTTTATTACTGTACCTGTACTTTGTGCTGCAAAATTAACAAGTTCCAGTAGTTGCTGATTATAATGCAGATTCATTTTCACCCGATTCAAATCATACACATCCTGGGCTTTTAAAAGAATCAGATAACGATTACCAGCTTTTACCGGATATTTCATAAAACCTTTGCGGTAGAAAATGGGGATGACCGGTAACTGAGTTGTTGTTAAGTAATCAGACGCATCACCATCTGAATTATATGCTTTGATCCGATACATCGCGTTATCAGATCCAATCGGAATAAAATCGGTCATTCCCCGGTGCTCCTCGATACTTTGTGTATCCAATTCCTGAAAAGTTAATCCCTTTTTCTGCCATTCAGCAAAGCTAAGCCATTTGGCTTCGATACTATCCCAGGAAAGCCCAAGTACAGTCATCCGTTCCCAGTTATCCCAGGAATAGAGTTTTGCCTCCAAATCGCTCCAATTATTATTAAGGGAATCAATTTCAAGCCAGGTACTCCCTACCTCAAAACTGCTGCAATCTGTACCGGATCCTCTGAATATTTCAAAATTGGTGTCCTGGCATTCTAACTGCTGCCAGGTGTTAGCCTGTTTTTCAATTTCCGCCCAGTCAAAACCGTTATAATCCAGACGTTCCCAGATTTGTCCTTTGCTTGTTCTGGTTTCAATCTGCTGCCAGTTAAGGGCTTCCTGATCATACTTGCTCCATGGATCATTGATACTGGCAATGTTAGACCAGGAATAGCCAGATAATGCCTGTAAAAATGTGTCATTGATTATTCGTTCAATGATATGATTTGTATTTTCTTCCACCAATCCCCAACTGATTTGTGCTGATTCGTCTTCATAGAGGGTTGGTATATGAAGACATTCTGGTTGTTTCATAATAATTTTCCTTTCATAATTAATAATTTAATGTTTAGATGTTGGGGTCAAAAGCCCCTGTCAAGAAAAACTGTTTGAATTGTGTTTGAATTATTCGTTCAACGACAGGTTAAAATAGCATTTTAATTTGTAAACCAATACGCTATTTGACTAGAACCGTACACAATTAACTCAATTCAAGGTTTGATAACCTTTTGATCCCAACATCATGTTTATAAGTTAATAAGTGTTAGGTATGTTGTTGTTAAGATAATTTCGGTATTTCAACGCTTTGTTAAGTTGAATTTGTTTGATTGAATCAATTATATAGTGATAAAGCAACGTTGAATACTGCCCCCACATTTACTGGCCTGGAATTAAGCAGCGGTACACCGCACATAGATTTCCACTTCGGCGGCTCTACGGCAGATTATACAAGCAGGATTATTGAATATGCTTCGGGTGCAATCTCTGTTACTGGCAGTCTAAATGCGGGGGCACTATTGCAAAATGGAACTAGTATTATTGATCTTATTAATGTCCGTATTAAAATAACGACACAAGCTATTGCTTTTTCCTCTGGCTCAGCGACTATCACAATAGACGGAGCATCGGCTTACTATGCGGCAATGGCACAAGTGCTGTCCAACAATGAATATGTAGTCACGCAAACAAGTCATTACTACGGCGATGATAAAGTGACTTTATTTGTCCGAAACTGTACATCAGGAGCGGCATTGACTGGGACATAGCTTATCATATTATTGCTCAAATGATTATTATATTTGCTTCCAGCTTCCATATGTGACACCCGGTCGGTAAATCGATACGTATAATTCACTGCTTGTTGTAATCGCAAATCGCAAAGTATACATCTCTAAATACCCTATGGTAAGGATTACTCCGCCACTCTGATCTGCCCCCGGTTTATTTGTTGCACCACTTCCGTAAATATATGAGCCTGGGGATGTTGTTTGCTCAAGACAATCAGCCACGCCTGATGCAACCTTTGTATAATATTGCCCAGCATGTGTATGGCTGGTATCAGACTTGGCAGCTAACTTGGTATCCACTTCGGCTTCGGTATAATAGCGGTCATCATGGGTATGTGACACCTCCGCTTTATCACTATTTAATTTAGCAATCTGCCCATCAATGATACTATTATCATTGTTAAAATCGGTTCTCACCGGCTTATCCGACGCCTCCCACATATTTAATCCTAATGAAGTTTTATTTGTACTTGCCATTTTTATTTCTCCTTTTCTTTTTCATTTTTAATTTTAATTAATTCTAAACTCAGTTAATTCTATCTAAATATTTTTTTGACTTCCACCACCCTTCATAAATTTATTAAAAAGCCAAAAGTATTCTTTCCAAAAATTAATCAATCCCTTATTGTGGTTCACTTTTTTGAACATTAGGGGTAAAAAAAATACATTTGAGCTATTTTCTGTACCAAAATTGAACTATAATATCATTTTAGTTCAATAATTTGATCTATCATTATAATAGCACACACATTTCTCAAAGTCAATATATTTTTCAATAATTTTAATATTAGTTATTTAAATTGAACTTTGCAGTATTTTATGACATTATTATTCTATTAAACAACAAACTCATAATTTAAGGAATTTAAACCCAGTGAAAAAGAAAATTCGCATCAAGATTAATAAAACTAATTGACGAAATGGTCTTACGCCAGATAGATATGCCTGTGCCTCCTACTGTAAAGAACATAATACAAAATTAACAAATCTGATCTACACCAGTATTTATCAGGCAAGCCCGAACCAAATAAGGTAGAGTTTTTTGTTCTTGGTAACTCTTTAAAAGTAAACGGATCCTGGCTCAGGGCTACGATGTCCCGATGGAACAGGTCGAACAATCAAACCCGAAATGCTGGCGCACAGCAAAATAGCTTAATCTCTATCATACGCTGAATACCAGAGGGTAGAAAAAACTCATTGATACAGCAATAGAGATAACTCATTATATTCAATCCAAATCTCATTAATGGAGGATGTAAATTTTTCTGTGTCTGTAGGAGTAAAATCCTTCAGATAAGAGTCTGATATGTAAATTTATTTGTCGATCAAATGTAGAATCCTGTTGTCGAATTTCTTTCTACTAATAGTATTAACCATTTTCTTCCGATTATACACATCCTGATTATTTTTTTGCATCTTAATTAGGCATTAGCAGTTCTTGCAAGACCGTGGGCTCTGCCCACACCCGACCTCAGGAATAAGGTTGGATTTTTCTGGCAATACTACTAATACCGATGGAATAAGGTTGGAACGGCTGCTCTGAACAGAACTGTTGCCGTTCCGACCTTTCTTTCTACAGGAAAGGGGTCAGGCGCTCATCGTATAGCACGACCAATTGATTGAGTACTTGATCCCAACCGCGGTATCGCTGCGTCCACTTCTTGATAATATTCCCGCTGGCCAGATACAAGATTTTTTCCAGTGCGGTATCAGTCGGAAATACTGTTTTGTTTTTTGTCACCTTCCGATACTGTCGATTCAAGGCTTCAATAATATTGGTGGTATACATAATACGTCTGATTTCATCTGAAAACTGGAAAAAGGAACTGACATCATCCCAATTATTTTCCCAATTACTAATTGCATAGGGGTACTTTTTCCCCCATTTTTCCCGAATACCTTCTAACGCGCTCAAGGCAGCCGATTCACTTGGTGCATTGTATACCCCCTTAAAATCCGATGCAAATTTCTTAAGGTCATTGTAATTGACGTACTTGAAGGAATTGCGCAACATATGGATCACACAACGCTGAATCTCTGCTTGTGGAAACACTGCCTGAATTGCCTCCTTGAAGCCTGGCAAGCCATCTACACAAAAGAACAGTACATCCTTAACCCCCCAGTTCTTCAAGTCATTGAGCATACCCAGCCAAAACTTAGAGGTTTCATTTGCCCCCACGGTAATACTCAGGATATCCTTGCGACCATCAATGGTAACGCCAAGTACAACATAAGCTGCTCTGCTTAAAATCCTCCCATCCTCCCGAACTTTATAGTGGATACAGTCCATGAATACAAATGGATAGACCGGATCGAGCGGACGGGATTGCCACTCTTTTAGCTCTGGCAGAATCTTGTCTGTAATCTTGCTGACCATTTCGGCAGACATCTCGATGCCGTATAAGTCTTGGAGCTGATCATGGATGTCCCTGGTGCTCATGCCTCTTGCATAGAGCGAAATCACCTTTTCTTCAATACCGGACACATCCCGCTGATATTTGGGAATCAGTTTGGGTTCGAATTCTCCATTGCGATCACGAGGTACATCAATTTGGAATTGTCCATACTGGCTTTTGAGTGTTTTGGAAGAATGACCATTACGCTTATTGCTGGTATCGGCAGAATCCTTCTGATATTTTTCATATCCAAGTGTTGCATCCAATTCGGCTTCCATCAGTTCCTGGAGGATGTCCTGGAAGCTTTCTCGCAGCAATGCATAAACATCAGTTACACTGTCCACGTTGTTTTCCCTAATAATTTGTCGAATTTGTTCCTTTGCTAATGCCATAAAAATCTCCTTTTCGATAAGAATTGTCATATCTTAGATTCTTACCAAAAAGGAGCCATTTTTTTCCAGAGACACAAGATTATTTACACTACCCATTAATGAAAAAGTCGGTTAAACCAAAAAGAGTCCGACTCAACTCGCCGGACTCCCACACTATATACACTACTATTCCGTATTTCTTCAGCTCGCCTGTAAGTAACCAGTGTATGTTTTTACTATGTTGAAATCTGAAAGTAAATAGCCGCCAGTTCTTTTTTCTCCTTACATTTCTTTTTCAGCACCTCAGCCATTTCCTTATCATTCCCCAGCGGATTTTCAAATTCCATTTTAAGACCGACTTTCCGTACGAATACCAGGCCCTCTTCTTCTGCTGCCTTGCGAAATTCCTCCACTCTCAGCGGTGCATGAATAACAACCATATTCCCCTCCTGGTATTAGTGTTACAGTCCCGCCAAGCAGAACTGTAACACTTTTTTATCTATTCCCAGCTGTGATCAAACTCCACCGTCTTTTCCAGTTCGGCAATCTTCTCCGCAAATAACGGCAGATACTTCTTATGAGCCATCAGCATCTGGTCTAACAATTCTTTGGCAATCTGACCGCTGGGAACCAGCGGATTGATTACAAATGCATGCAGTGCCTTATTATAATCCCCGGTAAAGGCTGCTTCAATAATTGTCTCTTCCATTCCCTTCATCACTTGCAGAAGTCCTCTGGCAGCCGGTGCAAACGACCCCCAGGCCAGCGGCATCGGTCCCTCCGACGTAATCAGGGACGAAGCTTCAATAATACAATCATCCGGCAAATCACTGATTGCACCGTTATTCTTCGTCGACACCACCATCACAGAACGCTTATCATTATAAATGGAATTGATAATCTCACAGGCAGCATCGGAATAATATGTACCACCACGCTTGGTAAGTTGTTCCGGCTTGTAATCCAGATCTGGATCTTTATAAAGCTCAAACAGCTCTCCTTCTGTCCGCTTTACCAGCTCCGCTCTTGTCTCATGCTTCTCATAGGCTTCCCGTTCATCTTTCAGCATATCATCCGTAATGTAGTAATATCGATGGTACGAACACGGAAGTATACCCAGATCCTTGATCTGCTCATATAAATATTTGGTGTCCTTGATATTGCCCATTCCCACAATCTCGCGCTTACTTTCCGGATGATACAGAACATCCCGAATCTGATCGGTCACTTCATTTCCGGCCCGGTCCCACACCCGGTGCCAGTGCAGATGGTTCAACCCGGCAAATTTGTACACCAAATCATCCTCCGGTACTTCCATTGCCTCACTGTCCATCATGCAGCAGCGAATCGGTACGTTGCACAGTCCCACAGTCCGTTTCCAGCCACCAATATTGATGGCTGCCTGTGTCACCATACCAGACGGGTTGGTGAAGTTAATCAGCCATGCTTTGGGGCACAATTCCTTCATGTCCTCGATGATATCCAGAATGACCGGTATCGTCCGCAGAGCCTTGAACATACCACCGGCTCCATTAGTCTCCTGGCCGATGATACCGCGGCTGAGGGGAATCCTCTCATCCTTCACTCTGGCATCCAAAAGTCCCACCCGAAACTGGGTTGTAACAAAGTCCGCATCCTTCAGTGCTTCCCTGCGGTCCAGGGTCAGATGAACCGTACAGGGATAGCCAGAGGCCTGCCACATTCTTTTCGCCATCTCACCGACAATCGCCAGCTTTTCTTTACCTTCTTCAATGTCCACCAGCCAGATTTCCCGGATCGGCAGCTCCTCATACCGCTTAATGAAGCCTTCCATAAGCTCCGGTGTATAACTGCTGCCTCCACCGATAGTAACTATTTTTACTGCTTTTTTCTCCACGTCTTTCTCCTCCTTAAAATATTAACATCCTGTTCACCCTTGTCCGTCGCTCTTACTCGTGATTCCATCGTAACATAGCCTGTTTGAGAACTCCATTCCCGGTTTTTCCATTTTTAAAGTGGAACCTGTTGCCTCTGCTGCATGCACCCTGCCACTTAAAAAAATGTGTTATAACGATTATTATTTGTTTCTTCCAAAAACAGGTTGTTTTTTACTCCATTTTTCCATTTTCAAAGTGGAATTTTTCTTCTTTTACTTCTGTTTTTCTTTTTGTTACAATAAAATCAGTCGTTTGGGCAAGGAGGAGGAGATAATTGGATAAACGAATTCAAATTCTGTTTTCCATGTTAAACCGGGGAGAGTATCAGACTGCAGACATCATGGCCGGAAAGCTACATGTCAGTACAAAAACCGTACGGAATTTGTTAAAAGAGATAGATGCAATCCTGAAAAAACATGGGGCATCCATTGTTTCCAAATATGGAGCCGGCTATGGAATTGAGATTTCAGATACGGAAGCCTATGAACAATTTAAACGGCTGCTGGAAGCTCATGTGGAGAGCAGTTATATACCGGACACCTCGGAAGAACGGGTTCAGTATCTGCTGGAATACTTATTTGAAAGCGACGGATGGACCAAATTGGATCAGTTAAGTGAATCACTTTATGTCAGTAAACGAACACTAACCTGTGATTTAAAAAAGGTTGAGCGTTTCTTAAAAAAATTCAACCTAAGCTTACTGCGAAAACCAAATTACGGAATCCGGGTTGAGGGCAAGGAGTTTAACCAGCGTTTATGCCTCGCGGCTTTTTTCGGCCAGCGCCTGCCAGGAAGCAGCGCCAGTATTGAGGTTATCTCGGCAGGAGTATCCGACGTTTTGCAGCAATGTGATTTCCCGGTATCCAATATGGCCTTTCAGAATTTGATTATTCATATTTACATCGCCATCGAACGAATTCGCGGCGGAAATCAAATTCCCATGCCGGAAGAATCCCACCAGACTGTCCGGGCTTATCAGGAGTATCAGGTTGCCGTCCGGATCGGAACCTTTTTACGAGAAGAATTTTCTGTTGATATCCCGGATTCAGAGATTGTCTATATTGCCATTCATTTGGCCGGAAAAAAACTGATGATTGAAGATGCCCTAAGTCAGAACATGGTCATCACCCAGGAAATCAGTGATCTGGTAACCGACATGCTGCAACTGGTCTATGATGCCTTTCGCTTTGATTTTCGCAATGATCTGGAACTGCGGATGTCACTAAGCCAGCATATTGCCCCCTTAAGTATCCGGGTTCGCTATGATATGGTGCTGAAAAATCCCATGCTCCGGGAAGTAAAAGAAAAATTTTGCCTTTCCTATACCATAGCTTCGCAGGCAGCAACCGTGATTAATAAAAAATATCAGACCATTATTTCCGATGATGAAGTAGGCTATATGGCATTTTCCTTTGCCCTGGCTTTGGAGCGAAAGAAAACTGAGATCGCCCGGAAAAATGTGCTGCTGGTATGTGCCTCCGGCCGCGGCAGTGCTCAGCTTTTGCTGTATAAATATAAGAATACCTTTGGACCTTACCTTAACCGCATTGAGGTATGTGATGTGGGAAATCTTTATAAAGTTGATTTTACAGATATTGACTATGTCTTTACTACTGTTCCTATTTCTATTCCGGTGCCGGTTCCCATTCAGGAAGTGGAGCTTTTTCTGCAGGATCAAGATATTATCAATGTAAAAAAAGCATTGACTGCCGGCGTGAAGAATGCCGTGACCAGTTATTATGAGCGAGATTTGTTTATTCCTCATCTTTCCTGTAAAACAAAGGAAGAGGTGCTGAAGGTCATGTGTGAATTCCTGGTTGCCCATAAGAACCTTCCGGCAGAGTTTTACGACTCAGTACTGGAACGGGAAGCTCTGGCCAAGACGGTCTTTGGCAACATGGTCGCCATGCCTCACCCATATAAATCTTTTAGCCAACGAACCTGCAGCTGTGTCGCAATTCTGGACGAACCCGTAATATGGAGCGAAGAACCGGTACAGGTTGTCTTTTTAGTTTCTGTCGGCAGCGAACGGCAGACCGATGCCGAACTTCAGGAATTTTATCAGATGTCCGCAGCTTTTATGCTGGGTCAGAAGTATATTCAAGACTTGATTAAAAAACGAGATTATGACTGGTTCATTCATACCATGACTTCTCTGCGCGAAGACGGCACATAGCTTTTATCAGCAATGTGCCGTCTTCTTTGAATACCCGCTAGCCTTCCGTCAAAGAGCCACCATTAGTGGTGATGACCTGCTTATACCAGTCAAATGATTTCTTCTTTAAACGTTTGTAAGTTCCTTTTCCGTAATCATCACAATCCACATAGATAAAACCATAGCGTTTGGACATCTGCTTCGTAGATTCAGAAATAATATCAATACAGCCCCAGGAAGTGTATCCCAAACATTCTACACCATCTTCGTTAATCGCATCCAGCATAGCCTTAAAATGTACTTTGAAATAGTCAATCCGATACTGATCATCAATCGTACCGTCTTCTTGTATCATATCCTTGGCTCCCAATCCATTTTCCACAATAAACAGCGGTTTACGGTAACGGTCATATAAATCCACCATCGAAATGCGAAGTCCGGTAGGGTCGATCTGCCAGCCCCAATCGGAGGATTGCAGATAAGGATTCTTTACGGCTGTTATGGTATTCCCTGCAGTCGTATTTAAGTCCGTTGTATCCTTAGCTGCACAAGACGACATGTAGTAAGAGAACGATACAAAATCCACCGGATATGCTTTCATAATCTCATCATCGCCGGTTTCCTTCTTAATATGAATCCCGTTGTTTTTAAATCTTGACAGCAAGTACGACGGATATTCACCAAAGACCTGAGTATCACTGTAACAGTAAGTACCGCGCATCATCTGCTGTGCTTCCAGGACATCCTCTGGTTTGCAAGTGTATGGATAATAAGTCAGCTTGGTCAGCATACATCCAACCATGGAGCCGGGGATAATCTCGTGGCAGATCTTGGTTGCCAGAGCAGAGGCAACAAACTGATGATGCATTGCCTGGAAGATAACCTCTTCGAAATTCTTTCCCGGGAACCGGTCTTCCACCAGTCCGCCGGTCGTATACGGATGGCGAATCATAGAATCCACCTCATTAAAGGTCAGCCAGTATGTTACCTTGTCCCTGTAACGGGTACAGATTGTTTCAACATATCTGGTAAAGAAGCCGATGACCTCACGAGAATACCAGCCGTCATAGTTTAAGAGCAGGTTTAACGGCGGTTCATAGTGGGACATGGTGACTAACGGCTCAATGCCGTATTTTCTCAGTTCATCAAAGACATTGTCATAGAACTGCAGTCCTTCTTCATTTGGCGTCTCATCATCACCATTAGGGAAGATCCGGGACCAGGCAATCGACAACCGGTATACTTTAAAACCCATCTCGGCAAACAGGGCAATATCTTCTTTATAATGATGATAGAAGTCGTTGCCGTGGCGCTTTGGGTAGTAGACTTCATCGTCGGTGGCCATTGCATCTTGGATGTCTTTGGTGGTGATGGTGTTGTGGGCCTGATAATTGGTGACATCCGTATCCAGATGGGATCTGGCACAGTCGGAGACAGACAGGCCTTTGCCGCCTTCTTTCCAGCCGCCCTCACATTGATTGGCTGCCGTAGCGCCGCCCCACAGGAAACCTTCCGGGAAAACACGTGTGCTCATAAGCTTTCAATACCTCCTTGCGTATTTTTTATGGTTACCTGCATTATATCAGAGAAAAGAGGGGAACTCCATTCCCGTTTTTTCCATTTTTTTGGTGGAGCTTTTTGCCAAAAATACGGAAGTGAGTTCCACTTTAAAAATGGAAAAATTGGGTTTGGAGTTTCCCCTGAGCCTGTGTTAGGATTAGGTTACTTATAAAAGACCGCAGATAAGAACAGCGCGCTGAAAGCGGTTATAGGGAAAGAGGAGGGTTCAGACAAATGAAAGAAAAGATTATGAATGGTTTGCTTAATGTGGCTGGGGGCATGCAGTCACAGCGTCACCTGGCAGCAATCAAAAATGCATTTATGAGCTTGCTTCCAATTATTATCGTAGGCTCATTTTGTACCTTATTTTCTAATGTTATCTGTATTACGACACCGGGCTATTTCAGCCTTGCCAATGTGCCGGGCCTTAGTTTCTTAGGAAAATTGAATCCGATGTTTACCGCTGCCAACTATGGTACGATGAACTTTTTGGCTATCGGTATCGTAATTTTAATTGCCATAGAACTAGGGGAGTATTATAATATCCATGACAAAGCACTTCCGGTGGTAGCGCTGGCCTGCTATATTTCACTGTGTGCCTTTACCGCCACCACCACCCATACAGATGGCACCGTACTGACAATTGCCAATGTCCTGTCAAGAGAGTATACCAATGCTCAGGGTCTGTTCGTAGGTATGTTTGCTGCCATAGGTGCGACCGAGATTTACTGCCGGCTGGTTAACAGCGGAAAACTGGAGATTCATATGCCAGAGAGTGTGCCTTCCAATGTGGCACGTTCCTTTACGATCTTATTTCCATCGTTACTCACGATTCTGATTATTTCCGGAATCGGTATGCTCTTTGAAATGATTACAGGAATGTCCTTGTTCAATGCGATTACGTTTTTCATTCAAAAACCGTTATCCAATATTCTGACTAGTTTCCCGGGATACATTCTGCTTATTTTTATTACTACGATTCTCTGGTCCTTTGGTATTCACGGAACTCAGGTTACCAAGGCGGTATACGAACCGATCATGCTGGCTGCTTTTGCCGAGAACGAAGCTGCTTATGCGGCTGGTGCGGCCATACCCAACATTATCGGTAGTCCATTCATGTCCTGCTTCTCTATCGTAACCGGTGCCGGCATTACCGGTGGGCTGATTATCGCCATTATGCTGTTTTCCAAACGGGATGACTATAAGGCTATCGCCAAGCTGGCGTTTCCCTGTGCCATCTTTAACATTAACGAACCGATGGTCTTCGGCCTTCCGATCGTAATGAACCCGATTCTGGCGATTCCGTTCATGATTGCACCGGCAGTGTCGGCAACCTTTGCATACATAATGACAAATATCGGCTTCTGTTCCAGAATGGTGGTTAATGCACCGTGGACTACGCCGCCCGGCCTGATGGCGTTCCTCTGCTCCGGCGGCCATATTGGCTCGGGAATCACCCAGCTGATCTGTATTCTGTTGGCAGCTGTGATTTACACACCATTTGTACTTGCAAGTAATAAGCAGAAGCCGATAGAAGCATAAGCTGCTGCTGTAAGAATGGAGGAAACACCCTGCGGGTATACCTGAATGCCCAAAAAACAGGGCAAAAAGGAGGAAACACCCTGCGGGTATACCTAGATGCCCAAAAAACAGGGCAAAAAGGAGGAAATGATGATGGAACTGAAAGGTAAATCGGAATTAAGTGAAGCAAACCGTCAGAAGCTGGCGGTTTTACAAAAAAATGCCGGTGATGAGTATGGCATGACTGATATTTTTACCAGGGAAAGAGTCCTTTCCTATGCCGCGCTGATCCTGCTTCCACCACTTGGACTATATCGGCTCTGGAGCCATGACTCCACCTTCCGCCGTTCGGAAAAATGGCTCTGGACGATGATTGCTGCCGTGTATCTGATTTATCTTTTCAGTTTTATTGTATAGAATTAACAGGTTAGAAAGGAGTTTGTAGGTAGTGATGGAGACAATTATTATGGAGTTAGTAGTAAATGCCGGCAGCGCCAGAAGCATAGCGATTGAGGCAATCCGGGCTGCTAAGTCCGGTGACTTTGCGAAAGCGGATGCGATGTTGGGGGAGGCAGACAAGACTCTGTTAAAAAGCCATGAGGTTCAAACAGAACTGATTCAAAAAGAGCTGAATGGGGAGAAAGTAGAAGTCGGACTTTTGATGGTTCACGCACAAGACCACCTGATGAATGCCATGACTGTAATGGATCTGGCTCGTGAAATCATTGATATTTTAAAAGAAAGGAACTAAATTATATGAAGAATATTGTCTTGCTGTGTGCACAGGGAATGTCCACCAGTCTTTTGGTTAATAAGATGAAAGAAGCGGCAGCAAAAGCCGGGTTTGAATGTCAGGTCAATGCCTATCCGGTTGCAACTGCAAAGGAAGTCGGTAAAACCGCCGACATCATCCTGTTAGGGCCACAGGTCCGATTCAGCAAAGCCAAGGTCGAAGGAGAATGCCCCGGCATACCGGTAGAATGTATTGATATGCAAGCTTATGGTACCATGAACGGCACCAAAGTAATCGACCAGGTAAAAAAGGTTCTTGGCGAATAGGCCGGGAGAGTTGGCAATAAAAACAAAAATGGGCAGGTTCATTGGCTTTCACTAACAGAAGGTTCTGAGGAAGGCCACGCTCTTGCCCATATCCTCTAAATCATTTCTAATAACTTCTCCGCCTCTTCTGTAAAACGAGACCGCATCATCTCATCAATCAGATCCTGTTTTACTTCTTCCAAATCTGCAGCAATTATTTTCTTATTCCTGACCAGACATTTTCCCGCCACAAAAACCGTATCAACATTCCCCGCATTAGCACTATAAACAAGTGCCGAACAGGGATCATATACCGGAAACATATTAACCGATTTTGTTTCAATCAATGTCAGGTCGGCTTGCTTTCCCGCTTCAATAGAACCTATCATATGCTCCATATTCAATGCTCTGGCTCCCTGTATTGTTCCCATAGAGACAATATCTTCTGCCGGAAATGCGCTGCGATCACTCGTTGCATTCTTATGAAAATCTGCTGCCAGCTTAAACTGGGTCAAAATGTCCAGTGTATTTCCACTGGCTGGCCCGTCTGTACCAAGTCCTACCGGGATGCCCATCTCCAGCATTCTTGTTACAGGTGCAACCCCTTTTGCCGCCTTGGCATTTGAACCGATACAATGAGCAACTGAAATCTGGTGCTGCTTCATCAGCTGCAGGTCATCCTCTGTAACCATAATGCAGTGAGCGGCTACCATATGCTGATCCAAAACCCCAAGATCAGCCAGCCAGGCAATCGGTGTTTTCTGATAGCGATCCTTAAAGTATTTGATTTCATAATCCATCTCTGCCGCATGAAGTGTAAACGGCAGATTATATTGTTCAGAAAGCCGGTAACACTTCAGCAGCGTTTCAGCGGAACAGGTGCTGGTACCATGCGGAGCCGCACATGGTGTAATTCTGGGGTGATCTTTCCAGTTCTCGATAAAAGTCTTTGCATATGCAAAACCGGGGAAATGGTAAGATTCCCCCGATTCTGTACTTAAATCCTGTTCGATAACTGTTTCCCCCAGAACCGCCCGAATCCCCATCTGATCAGCTGCCTGTGCTATATCGTCTTCGTAATAATACATATCAAAGAACGTTGTAACACCGCCCAGCAGCAATTCACACATGGCATATCGGGCGGACGCCCTGGCCAGCTCTCTGGTCATACACCTTTGTTCCAACGGCAGTAAAAAACGTCGCAGCCGGTCTTTGCAGTCATCTCCCAGACCACGAAACGGTATCATTCCAATATGGGTGTGCACATTGATCATGCCAGGCATCAGAATGCCCTGTTCTCCATCAATGATTGTTCCATCATCGGGACAGCCATCTGCCATTAATCCCGTTTCCTTAATCCTGGTACCTTCGATCACCACATAACCATTATTTATGATTTGCCGTTCGGCATTCATCGTAACAATCCGTACATTCTTTACAATCGTCTTCATCGGCTGTTAGCTGTTTAAGATACGGTTCCACTGGTCAATCCAGCTTTCCAGTATTTCATTAACAAATGTATAGTTGAGTGCTTTTGCGTTTGCAGCTACCTCACCATAGGTCATGTTGCCGGTTTCTTCTTCTGTTAATGTTACGGTACTGTTGGTCGGCGCTTCATTCAGAGATGATGCGGTCTTTTTCTGCAGCTCTGCATCCAGGCGGTAGTTAATATATTCATAAGCCTGATCTTTGTTAGCTGCATTCTTATTAACACACAGTACATTAAAGTTTGCATAAGTCCCGTTTGGTGCAAAGTAGGTAACATCCGGATTAGCTTCCGAAATAACCGGAACAGCGAAGTCGCCAACGACTGCCGCGGTGATTTCGCCGGATGCAAACATATTCGCCAGATCGGATGATTTTGCATATGTTTTTACGACATTAGGTTTTAATTCATTCAGTGCTTCGAATGCTGCTGCACCGTCATCAGATTCGATATCAACACCCTTATAATCACTTGCGATATAGACCATTGCCGGTCCATATGTAGTTGTAATATCAGGGATTGCAATGCTGTCTTTTAAATCTTCATTCCAAAGATCATTAAATCCGGTAATCTCATAACCAACTGCTTCCGGATTGTAGATGATTCCAACACTGTTGATTACATAAGGAGCACATCCCAGTTCATCTGCTACCGACTTTGCTGCCGGAATCAAATCTTCGGCATTGGTAACCTTGGAATAATCAATTGCCTCAAATAAGCCTTCGGCCACACCTCTTGCCGCAAATGACTGAGATAATTCCATAACATCAATCTCCAGGTTCGGGTTAGCTGATAATTTGGTATAACGGTCGGATGCACCCCCTACATCAGTAACAATCTCAATACCTGTTTTTTCAGTAAATGGATTATAGACATCTGAAATAGTAATATCTTCACTGAGACCAAAGGTAGATATCACCAGATTGCCGCCGGTTACGGCTGCTTCCTGACCACTAGTCCCAGCTCCCTCACCGCCTTCTGATGCTGCCTCTGCTGTTGTTGTTGCTTCTGTTGCTGCCTGGGTTGGTTCCGTTGCAGAGCTTCCGCATCCTGCTGTCAGGATCATGGAACCGCAAATTGCCATTGCTAAAATCTTTTTCATTTCTTTCCTCCTTATTTATAATAAACTTTTCTTTTGTGAAAAATTTTCACCTTATTCATTTACCGACTGCTCGACTAATATCAGCTTCTCTTTCGGCAGATAAAGCCGAATATCCTGACCTGTCTCATATAGTTCTTCCGTACGCAGATTGACCAGGAATTTATCGCCCTGCGGCAATACTACCTCATATTGATAATCTTGTCCCAGAAAGGTTCTGACACCAATCCGTCCGGTTATCACATTCTTAACCTGATTATCACCGGCAACCTCAATATCTGACGGACGTATTGTTCCGATACATGTTATATCCGAATCAGCGATATGAACAACCTCAAATTCAGTACCATCATCCATCTGATATACTTCTTTTTCTACTTTAGTCAGATTCAGGAAATTTTCAAATCCAATGAATTTGGCCACAAACTCTGTCTTTGGCTTCTGATAGATGTTCTCAGGTGTGTCATACTGTTCGATAATTCCATTATTCATGACCGCCACCTTATCAGATATTGAAAAACACTCTTCCTGGTCATGTGTGACAAACAGAGTGGTAATCCCCAGCTGTTTCTGAATCCTTTTGATCTCCATCCGCATATTGATACGCAGCTTGGCATCCAGATTGCTCAGCGGCTCGTCCAGCAGCAGCAGATCCGGTTCAATGACCAGCGCCCTGGCAAGTGCAACACGCTGTCTCTGCCCGCCTGACATCTGCTTCGGAAAACGTTTTGCAAACTCTTCCAATCCACAGACAGCCAAAACCTCTTTTACCTTTTTATCAATGGTACCCTTGTCCAGCTTACGCAGCTTCAGTCCAAATGCGACATTATCATATACACTCAGATGCGGAAATAACGCGTAACTCTGAAATACAAAACCAAAATTCCGTTTGTGCACAGGAACCTTTGTCAGATCCTTGCCCTCCAGAATAAACTCACCGCCTTGATTCTCTACAAAACCCCCGACAACCCGGAGTGTGGTGGTCTTCCCGCAGCCGCTCGGGCCCAGCAGTGAAACCAGCTCACCCTTCTCAACATGAAGATCAAGCCCTTTCAGTATATATTTTTTATTATCATAGCTAACGTCAATTTGATTTAATTCTACAAATGCCATTCTACTTTCCCCCTATCCTTCCTATTGTTGGTCTCAGCCTGCCAGTGATGCAATACCCAGTGTCCGGTCTACGATAATCATCAAAGCCATCGTACAAAGCATCAAAAGAACAGAAACTGCAGATACCGTTGGATCATAATTATATTCGATATAATTCATCAGTGTTGCCGGGAATGTACTGACACCCGGACCGGTCAAAAACATCGACACCGGAATATTATTGAATGAATTAATAAAGGAAAGCATAAAGGCCGCCGAAATACCTGAAGTAATATTCGGCAGTACTACTTTAAAAAATGCCTCCGGTTTTTTACAGCCCAGACTCCACGCCGCTTCTTCGATGGAATAGTCGAACTGCTCCAGACTTGAACCGACCACCCGGATAATATAAGGCAGTGTAACCAGAAAATGACCGGTCAGCAGACCAAAATATACCGGTACTTTAAATGCGATAACCAGAAACTGATATAAGACAAAACCGATAACAATTCCGGGTACAATAGTTGGTGATAAAAACAATGATTTAATGAATCCACTTGTTTTTGACTTTGTCTTCGACAATGCATATGCCGCCGGAATCCCTACCAGCATTGCAATAAAGGTCGCCAGTATTGCAATCGCAATGCTTGTCCCGAATGACTTTCTGAATGACTGGGTTTTAAAGACATTAACAAACCATTTCATTGAGAACGATTCAATCGGAAACTTAATCGAGCTTTCACCGCCGAAAGCAGTTACCGTAATAATCAGCAGCGGGATCAGCAGAAAAGCAAATACTAAGCCTGCAAATATGGTCAGTGCTTTATTCTTGCGCATATTATTCCCCCCTCTTATCCAATCTTGCTGCTACCCCGTTGAAAATACGAATCACCAGCACAGTCAAAACAATCATGATCAGGGCAATCGTTGCTGCACTGCTCCAGTCACCGATTGCCATTGCTTTTTGATAAATCAGGGTAGACATGACCAGATTCTTATTGCCGCCTAATAGCTGTGGCGTTGTATAGGCCGTCAGTGTCCCGGTAAAGACCAGAATACTGCCCACGATAATACCGGGAAGGCTTAACGGAAAGATTACTTTCATAAAAGATTTCAGCCGGCTCGCCCCCAAGCTCTGTGCCGCTTCCATCATGTCATTATCAATATTTTCCATAACACCGCTGACCGTAACAATCATCAGCGGAAGAAACAGATACACCGAACCGATAATAATCGCTGATTCCGTATACAGCAGTTTCAATGGACGTTCGATCACACCGGCTGCTTTGAGCAGACTGTTGATAATCCCATTGCTGCCCAGAATATTAATCCAGGCAAAACTGCGGATAACCGAATTGGTCATCAGCGGAAAGATCGATACTGCCAGGAGCAGTCCCCGCCACTTCTTATCACAGCGGCTGATAAAGTATGATGTCGGTATCCCAAGAATCATACAAATGATTGTTGTAACCAGTGCAATCTTAACCGTCCGGAAGAAAATCTTTAAATAATAATCATCTTTGAAAAATTCCATATAAGAGCTTAGCGGATAGTCCCCCTCAACCAGTGTCGGCAGTAATACTTTCAAAAGCGGCAGTGCCAGGCAGATAAATAAAATTACCAGACCGGGAACAACCAGCATATACATACTGCTTTTCTTCATCTGATACCTCCGTTCCTTCTAAAATCCTTTGTATTTAGTTAAGTATTATAAAATCACCCATTTTATCTGTCAAGTATAAGCCCGGTTATTACACCACGTTCAACATCAATTAATCCCCGGTCCGTAATCTTCAGAGCCGGACTAACCGGTAACGTCAGGGTGGCAAATGACATAATCGGATTATAATGATCATACCCGAGCTGCTCCATTGCAGCTCTGACCTGACCCAGCGTATTCCCAATCGTCCGGGCCGGTTGATCAGACAGGATTCCACCTACCGGAAGGGCAAGTTCTGCCAGCAGTTCACCATCTTTGGCCACCACCATACCGCCCTGTAATTCTATCACCCGGTTAAGCGCAGCCAGGATATCCTGATGATTATCACCTGCAGCAATAATATTATGGCTGTCATGGGCATAGCTTGAAGCTACCGCACCGCTTTTATGACAGACCCCGGTCAGAAATCCCAGTCCTATATTATGATTACGTCCATATCGCTCAAAAACAGTTACCAGCAGACAGCCTGTATCTTCCCATTTTAACAGGCCATCCTTTACTTCCATATCGATCAGTGTCTGTTTCGTCCGGGTTCCGTTTGAACCGATCTCCATCACTCTGACCGGATAAATACCATCCTCGCGATCCACCTTTACCGCCAGACTATCTTCAGTCTGCTCCTCAAGTTGTATCGTATGATAATATTCTTCCGGAAAATATGCTTTCTCGCTGCTGATTTCCATATCCGGAGACCAGACTTCCTGCCCGTTCTTATATACAGCTTCTAATTTAAAGTTCACAAGGTCACTGACCAGTGAAAAATCGGCAGCTTTTCCGGGCGCCAGAGTTCCTCTATCCAGCAGATTCATCCGCCGTGCAGGTGTATACGTGGCATTGTATATAGCCTGTTCCGGCGTCATTCCCAAAGCAATTGCCTTTCTGACCAGAACATCCAGATGGCCTTCCTGGATCAGGGTATCTGCCATCACATCGTCTGTTACAAAACAGAAATGCTCTTCCAGATGATTCTCCTGAATAAAATCAATGACCTCTTTTTTTAACATTTTTTCTTGAATTTCAATAAACATACCTGCTGCAAACCGCTGCCTCAGCTCTTCAATGGTATGTTCCGTATGATCTCCGTTAATCCCCAGATATAAAAACTTTGCCAGATCTAAATCAACCAGAGACGGACAGTGACCCTCAATCGGAAATATTTTATCTGTTTTGCGCAGTTTTTCGATATACGTTCCGATCTCAAGATCATTTTCTTTGATAATCTGACGATAGCTCATAACTTCACCGACACAGGCAACATACGGATTATCTTTTAACTTTTCCATATCCTCACAGGTGATTATGCCACCGGTTGTCTCCAGTTCTTCTGAAGTGGAAGGAACACAGCTGGGAATACCATAGAAAACATCGACAGGAGTGTTTTTTCCTGCTGCTATCATCGCTTCAATTCCCCTGATACCGGCTACATTGGCAATCTCATGCGGTTCCGATACCAGTGTAGTAACTCCACACCCCACTACATAATTACAGAATGCCTCAGGTGTCATCATTGAGCTCTCGATATGCATATGGATATCAATCAGGCCTGGAATCATATAACGTCCGCCTCCATCTACCACCTGCCGGGCTTCCACAGAATCGGTACCGTTCACGTCAATATAATATATTTTTCCATCTTTTATCCAGACATCGCCCGGATAAAACTTTTTAAAATAAGTATTGTAAACCAAGGTGTTTTTAACAAGCAAATCAATTTGATTTATTTCCATTTTTCTGCTCCTTTTCATTTGATCGGTCTTTCACCATCAAATATTGATATACATCCCGTTTACTGATTCCCCTGTCCTTTGCGACCCGTTTCATGGCTTCTTTTTTATCAATTCCCTGCGCTGTATATAATTCCATGTGCTTGTCCAGGCTCATATCCTCCCATGATTTCTGCTGCTCCTCCTTCAGATCGGCAATACTTCGCCCCTCAATCACAATGACACACTCACCCTTCGGTTCATGATCCTGATAGTGAAGCAGTGCCTCTCCAAATGTGGTACGGAAAGCTTCTTCATACTTTTTTGTCAGTTCGCGGCAAATAGTAATACGGCGTTCTGCCCCCAGTACTTCAGAAAGCTCACCAATCGTACGGATCAGGTGATGCGGTGCTTCATAGATAACAATTGTCCTTGTCTCTTCTTTTAATTCAGTTAGAATCCACTGGCGCTCCTTCTTATCAACAGGCAGGAATGCCTCAAAACAAAAACGTCTTGTCGATAAACCAGAAATTGTTAATGCCGTAATACAGGCAGCCGGCCCCGGAAGAGAAGTTACTTCAATGCCGGACTGATAACACTGCTTGACCAGTTCCTCGCCCGGATCTGATATTCCAGGTGTTCCTGCATCGGTAATCAGGGCAACACTGATGTCTGCTTTCATCTTTTCAACCAGATATACCGCTTTATCAAACTTATTGTACTCATGGTAACTGGTCATAGGAGTTTTGATATCAAAATGATTCAACAGCTTAATACTATGCCTGGTATCTTCTGCTGCGATCAGATCAACTTCTTTTAATATATTTAACACCCGCAATGTAATATCGTCCAGATTCCCGATCGGTGTTGCACACAGATATAATTTCCCTGCCATCATTACTCCTTTCAATAACCATATATATCATATATTTCATCGGTATAGACGCCCTGTTCTTTATATACAACAACAGGTGCCTCTACCTTCATCATAGATCGTCCGCCCCGGGCCGCTTCAATCAATACCATATTGGCGTCCTTATGGATATATGGATGTACCAGTTTCATCCGTTTCGGCTCCAGCTTAAATTCCCGCATAACGGTAATAATCTCTGCCAGCCGGTGCGGCCGGTGTACCATATAGAACCGCCCGCCGGGTTTTAAGAGCAATGCGGCTTCCCTTACCACATCCTCCAGTGTGCAAAGAACTTCATGTCTGGCAATCGCTTTGGGCAGATCGGGATTCTTCAGTCCATGGGCATCATTCATATAGGGCGGATTTGAAGTGACTACATCAAAAGAAGCCTTGCCGATAAACCGGCTGGCTTCCTTTATATCTCCCTGCATAATGGATACCCGGTTATCCAGTTCATTCAGCCGGACACTCCGCCCGGCCATCTCTGCCATATCATCCTGAATTTCCAATCCGGTGAAGTGCTCGCCCTCCGTCTTCGCTGCAAGTAAGATCGGGATAATCCCCGTACCGGTTCCCAGGTCAATAGCCCGTTCACCTAACTTTACTTTTGCGAATCCGGACAGCAGCACTGCATCCATTCCAAAGCAAAATCCCTGTTTTTTCTGAATAATCCGGTACCCGTTGCGCTGCAGATCATCAATCCGCTCATCTTCCCGATAATCATTAATCATGTAACTTGGATTTTCCTTCCTTTTTTTCCATTGCCTCCAGCTTCTTCAGCTCCGCATCATTGACATCTACTTTGCCCTTTTTGCGTCTTGGTCTGAACTTCAGCTGATCGACATGATACTCGCGGATTTCCTTCTCATCCTTGTCCACGGTAACAATAACCTTTACCTGCTGTCTTAATACACTGACACTCTGAACTTCTCCTTTGAGACCTTCATCGGTCGTCACATAATCGCCAATACCCGGAAGTTTGCTGTTGAGATATTCATATGTGTCTTCTTCATTCTTCAGGCAGCACATCAAACGGCCGCACACACCTGAAATTTTAGTCGGATTCAACGAAAGATTCTGCTCTTTAGCCATTTTAATCGAAACCGGAATAAACTCTGACAGATAAGAATGACAGCAAAGAGCCCGTCCACAGACACCGATGCCGCCGACAATCTTAGTCTCATCCCGGACACCGACCTGACGCAGTTCAATTCTTGTCTTGAACACAGAAGCCAGATCCTTAACCAGCTCACGGAAGTCAATTCTTCCATCGGCAGTAAAGTAAAATAATATCTTGTTATTGTCAAATGTATATTCCACGTCAATCAGCTTCATTTCAAGATTATGCTTGCGGATCTTTTCCTGACAGACTTTAAATGCCTCTTTTTCTTTCTTCCGGTTGGAAGCTTCTTTTACCTTGTCCTCGTCATTAGCCATTCGGATTACTGATTTTAATGGCTGAATAACTTTGTCATCAGTTACCTGCCGGTTGCCCAGCACAACATGCCCGAATTCAATACCGCGTGCTGTCTCAACAATGACTTCATCACCATTATTAATCTCCATCTTACCGGGAGAAAAATAATAGATCTTACCGGCATTGCGAAACCGTACTCCTATTACTTTTATCATATATTTAATTCTCCTTTATAGCTAATAACAACAATTCCATCGCAAGCTCAAGATTTACATTTGCATCGAGACGTACTTTTGCTTTATCAATGGCCTCTAAAATCTTTTCTATTCCGTCATAAGCACTCTTCTTGCTGATTTCATTAATTGTTTTATATTCATCTTTAAAAATTAACAGATTAATATCCTTTGTAACTTTATATAAAAGAACATCCCTAAACCAGAGCTGCATAAAATCAAGACACTCATAAATATCCATATGAGAATCCTTCAGCTTCTGAATATAATCAAGAAGTTCTGAAATATCCATTTCTTTAATATGTCTTAACAGGTGCAGTAATTCTTTATGCATCTCTTTAAAATCTACGGAGGATGCAATCGAAATGGCCTTGCCCAGATTACCTCTGGAAAATGCTGCATAAACATCGGCATCCGCTTCCGAAATACCCATCATCTCAACCAGATAGCTCTTTATAAAAAAATCCTTCAATGGCTTGAGCTTCAGCTGTACGCAACGAGACAAAATCGTTGGCAGAAAAGCTTCCTGGTTCGTTGTCAGCAGTATCAAAACAGCATAGGACGGCGGCTCTTCAATCGTCTTCAGCAAGGCATTCTGTGCCTGCTGGGTCATCTTCTCCGCTTCATCAACGATATAGACCTTATAATAGCTGCTGTACGGACGGATCATAATCGTATCATTAATCTGCGTCCGGATATCATCAACTCCTATGCTGGCAGGCTTTTCATGGCTGACATAGATCAGATCAGGATGATTGCTGCTAAGTACCTGCTTGCAGGCATGGCACTCCATACAAGGCTCCCGTTTTCCTTTTTCACATAAAAGACTCAGTGCAAATGCATTGGCTAAAGATTTACGCCCCATCCCTGCCTCTCCGGTAAGAATATAAGCGTGGGATATCTTATTTCCCTCAATCGCCTTCTGTAAATGCTCCTTTACCTGTTCATGTCCCAGAATATCGTTAAACTTCAGCATAGAAGACTCCTTTCGTACATCGAAAGTATAACACAAATTCAAATATCTGTATAGAAAAATCACCTTGTTTCCATAATACTCATAATCTCTTTGATACATATTTCGATATCTTGGTTGGAAAAAGCTTCAGTTATTCCGCACTCTGCCAGATTCTCTTTTGAAAAATCCTCTTCATCTGCCAGAAAGCGCCGGCACAGCTCTGTATACTTCGGTTCCTCCTGCTGTCTTTCCCGCTCAATTGCACGAATCAGCCGCACTCCGTCATCAATCTGAATATAAAGCGGAACAACAACATTCTGACCAAAATACCTCTTCATTTCCCGGTAAGATTCCAGCGTTCCGATAACCAGATAACTTGCCTCTTCAAGGTTGATCTGCCCGTCATCGACCGTTGCATAGGTCCAGGGTCCAAATACAGTCTGATACGTTCGCTGCTCAATTACCTTTCCCTGTTGTCTTATATATTCCAGCTGATCATCGTCGGTAAAATAATACTCTACGCCCCCTGTCTCACCGATCCTGACCGGCCTGGTTGTATAAGTAACCACTGTCCGCAGCGCCGGGCATTCCTGCAAAAGCCTTTTATACAATGTATCCTTTCCAGATGCACTTTTCCCCATAAGATAATATATGTTTCCCATATTAAGCTCCCTGTCTTCCGTTTTTAATAACTTTTAAATGCTGATGCAGACGATCCTCCATTCCCTGTACAGGAAGTCCCATCTTAAGATAACAATTAACCAGTTCAAGCACATGTTTTGTTATCACCTCACCGGGAGTAATGATCGGTATTCCAGGGGGATACAGATAAATAAATTCGGCAGATACTTCTCCTTCACAATCCCCGATCAGGCACCACTTCGAATCATGCTCAAAAGCTTCAGCCATAGTCAACTCCGATACCGGTTTCGCTGATGTCCAGTCATTATCCTGTGATTCTGTTATCTGAACCCAGCCCAGTCTGCTGTCAATATCCAGAAGAGCATCGGCAAGCCGCTGCAGGTCTTCCCTGCTGTCCTGCCACGAAATAATGGCTGTTACCGTATATGCTCCGCACATTTCCATCTCAAGATAATACTCATCGCGAAGCCAGTTTCCAAGCATCTCACCATTGAGTATACTTCCTTCAACGGTACATCCTAATGATGATATAATAATCTTTGATTCATCCTGATCAAATACACCAAAAGATTTGTTGATATGCCGATCAGCAATTTTTAAATATTTCATTGTGCTTAATTGCTCACGGATATCCGCAAGCCTTTCCTGCAGCTTGCAAAGGTATTCCTCACCATTTTGTGACATATCATAAATACAGCTCTCGATACCGGCCATAAATACATATGATGGGCTGCTGGTCTGAAATATCCCCAGATATCGTTCCAATCGACCGATATTTACATAGCCTCTTTTCACATGCATAACTGCTGTCTGTGTAAATGATGAAAGAGTCTTATGGAGACTCTGAACCACAATATCTGCACCACACGCCAATGCTGATTCAGGAAATGACGAATGAAAGGGAAAGTGAGCCCCATGTGCCTCATCTACAATCAAAGGGATATTTCTCTTGTGGACAATTTCTGCAATCGAGCGAATATCTGATACAATTCCATCATACGTAGGAGACACAATCAGAACCGCCTCAATATCATCGTGCCTGCTTAATATGTTTTCCACATCAGACGGCAGAATTCCACCTTGTATCCCCATTTCAGGAATAATTTGTGGATAAACATAGTGAACATTCAAATAATTGAGGATAATTCCATGATAAACAGATTTATGAGCATTTCTGCTGACTAATATCTTTCCTCCATGATGAGTTGTTCCACTGATACTGCTAAGTATCCCGCAGCTGCTTCCATTTACCAGATAATACGTCTTATCTGACTGATAAACAGATGCTGCCCATTCCATCGATTCTTTCAGAATCCCTTCTGCATGGTGAAGATTATCAAACCCCTCAATCTCAGTAATATCAACTGAGTAGGGATTAGGAAAATCAGCCTTTCTTTTATGTCCTGGCATATGAAAAGGATACATCTGACTCTGGTTATATACAATTAAACGTTCCAACAATAATTCTTCTTTTTTCATAACTTTAATTGTATCATAGTTTCTATCCATTCGTAAACTGTTGCATACCGGTGTATCTTTACAATTTTAGATATTTTCTTTATAATAAACGGGTAATAAAAAGGAGATGAGGAAATTGAGAGAAGTAGAATTTAAAATGGAACGGCAAGGCCTGGTAAATATCGGAGACCAGGTCGAAATTATCGAACGGGACGGTGTCTCTTACAGCTATATCATCGAACCGGCTGTCGCCATGTCCGGCTGCTTCGCTGTCGGAGACCGTATTCAATCCCGTGAAGGTATTATTAAAGATATTCGTGAAAATGATCGTGGCTTTTATGTGATCGTCGCGTTTGATGAGTAATCAATCATCCATTTGAATCCGGCTGCTGTCAGGAATCGCCAGGGCCTTTCTCCAGATTGCTACCGGAGCTTCCCCTGGTTTCCAGCTGCAGTCTTTCCAGAAACAATAGACTTCATTATCATATACCATCACAAATTCCAGCATATCATTACCTGTTGTTTCTTCTGTACTGCGCAAGGCTGTATCATCCAGATAACTCATCTGTCCGCTCATGGATATTACCGCAATAACGCCATGATTGCTTTTCCAGTCCTTAGGAATATAACTTGCATATATTTTATTCATTTCGCTGCTGAAATACATCTGGTAGATCCGGCCGGTAAATTCATCATGAATTTTTTCCGGCTCTGTATCATCGATCAATGACTTGCGATATAATTCACTGTAATGTGCACCGCTTCCACCCTTACGAATATAGGCACTGAAATACAACCAGTCATCTGCCAGACAAAAACTGTCAATCCTCTCTTTGACCTGAACAAACAGTTCTTCGCGGCCATTCACACTCCGGTATATTTCTTTGGATAATCCACTTTCAGTACTTTTAAAATAATAAGTGGTATCACCTTTCTCTTGAAGTATCTGATATACCTCTTCGACCCGATTACCTGACATATGCAGCATGCAGTCGCCATATTGGATATTCCCATCTGAGTCATTAATTAGCGACCTTCCCAGAGTATCATACAGATAGATATCATTATGATTAATCTGTGGATAAATACCAGTAGTAAGTTTATCAAAAGTTTCGTCTATATTTATTCTCTGAATTCGTCCAAACTGGGATACATAAATATTATCCTCCCAAAAAGTGAAATCCTCCACTTCTGAATCAATAATCTCGATCTCATCGCCCTGGGTGTTCATCCGGTAAAGAGTATGGTGTAAAAAGGGAGCAACATCGGACAAGCTGCTGTTGTCACGCTCAGGTGACGGCAGATAATAAGTCCATCCCTCCTGTTTCTGGATCTCAGGATTCATTGATATCTCAGTATCTTTCAGATCCGTTTCCTCCAAAGGCAATGAATATAAAACCTGACCGGTATCAGACAGATATACCACCTTACCAGCAATAATAATTCGCTCTTCCTGCAATTTAATATCGGCAGGATTCCCCTCTTTATCTTCCAATGGCTTTATCAGCGGTTCCTGCATAAATTCCAGCTGCTCTCTGACTTTACCAACTCCGAATGTCAATGCGGTTACTGCCCCAATTAATAAACAGGCCGAGAAAATCCCCTGCATTCCTGTCATTACTTTCACAATTTTAGTATTAGATTCATTGTCTTCTTCCAGCTGACTAATCCGTTCTTCGATATCAAGATATATGGAAGTCTCATCAACCGGAGAGCTGTCTTCTACGCTGCTGTCAATATCATCCGATCCTGCAGCTTCTATAATTTCTTTCCCAACACTAAATTTTGACTCGGCCAGCTGATCTGCTATCCTGCAGATCCATTCCAGTCGTTTTTCCTGCTCTGGTAATTGATCCAGACTCACATAAACATTTAAATATGTCCTGATTAATAATTCCTTTTTATCACGATAAGAGTCCATCAGCAAATTAATATGCCGATAGACATTCTGAAATGTTAAAATATAGAGTTCTTCAAATAATACGACCGATGAACTGTCCTCTTCGATTTCTGGCCTTTTCATAAGTGTTTCCCCGATTTACCATGCATGCTTTTATATTATTAAAAACAAAAAAAGGAAACCCAGATACAGGATTTCCGCTATTAACATGAGCGTGCGGGGGTTCGAACCCCGGACAACTTGATTAAAAGTCAAGTGCTCTACCAACTGAGCTACACGCCCGTATGCCTCGGACCGGAATCGAACCAGTGACACGTGGATTTTCAGTCCACTGCTCTACCAACTGAGCTACCGAGGCACAGAATTGCGGGGACAGGATTTGAACCTGTGACCTTCGGGTTATGAGCCCGACGAGCTTCCAGACTGCTCCACCCCGCGTTAATGTACAGATATTTAATTATCTGAGTGGGGGAAGGTGGATTCGAACCACCGAAAGCACAGCTAACAGATTTACAGTCTGCCCCCTTTGGCCACTCGGGAATTCCCCCAATATACAAATGTATTACTAGATGTAACACCATGCTCAATGTCGCGCAAAAGACGCGCTTGTTTCGCAGGTGTGCTTGATCGCTAAGTTCAAAAAAACTTCACTAAGCGCTCAATGCAAGCCGATAATCGGACTCGAACCGATAACCTGCTGATTACAAATCAGCTGCTCTGCCAATTGAGCCATATCGGCAAAAATGGGACCTATAGGGCTCGAACCTATGACCCTCTGCTTGTAAGGCAGATGCTCTCCCAGCTGAGCTAAGATCCCGACATATTAAAGATATACAAGCGACCCGGATGGGACTCGAACCCACGACCTCCGCCGTGACAGGGCGGCGCTCTAACCAACTGAGCCACCGGGCCTCGCTTATAGAAGGTATATACCCTCAAAACCACATATTGAAATCATCCGAATTAATACCTAAACCAACTTGGTTAAGCCCTCGACCTATTAGTGACAGTCAGCTCCATACATTGCTGCACTTCCACCTCTGCCCTATCTACCTCGTCGTCTTCAAG
>JBOFYZ010000172.1:0-169046 GCA_051654925.1 Lachnospiraceae bacterium
CTGATGAAGAAGAAAGCGTGAAACTGCCGCAATGGGAAGTTAAGAAGCAGACAGCTGGCGATGTACCGCCGGACGGCGGCTATGGCGCAACCAGAGGAACGGCATATCACCGGGCGATGGAGCTGCTGCCCTTTGAGCAGATCGAATCGTCAGCGGATATAACGAAATTTTTATCGGAGCTGGTTGCAGTCAATAAATTTTCTCAGGAAAATTTAGATTTGATCGAAGCTGAGACAATCTGGCAGTTCTTTCAGTCCGGACTAGGTATCCGGATGACCCGGGCGGCTAAGGAATGCCGGATCCATAAAGAGCAGCAGTTTGTTATGGGCATCCCGGCCCGGGAAATGGGCGTTGCCGATACGGATGAGCTGGTGGTAATCCAGGGTATCATTGATGCCTGGATGGAAGAAGATGGGGCTCTGGTTGTTGTGGATTATAAGACGGACAAGGTCCAAGATGCCGGGACCCTGATTAACCACTATAAGAAGCAGCTTGATTATTATAAACGGGCTCTGGAACAAATGACCGGAAAGAAGGTAAAGGAAACGATTATCTATTCCCTGACGCTGCAGCAGGAGATTCCCTGCTTTGTCAGGTAATCGTTCCAGGTAAGAATATGAAGAAAACAGATTGTGACAGTTGTGTCCATTATGGATACGATGAAGAGTGGGACTGCTTTATTTGTGATGTTAATATGGATGAGGATGAGCTGATGCGTTATATGCAGGATCGTTCTTATCATTGTCGTTATTATCGGGGTGGTGATGATTATACCGTTGTGAAAAAGCAAATGTAAGGAAGCAAACAGGAAATGAGGAAATAAAAATGGAACGGGTAATACATGAATTTGCCCCTGTCTTTGATACAGATTCCCGGGTATTGGTATTGGGAACAATTCCATCACCGCGGTCGCGAGAACAGGGCTTTTATTACGGCCATCCCAGGAACCGGTTCTGGAAAGTCCTGGCACAGGTATTTGAAGCACCACAGCCAGATGGAATTGAGGCGAAAAAAGCTTTTTTGCTGAAGCATCGTGTTGCCGTCTGGGATGTACTGAACTGTTGTGAGATTGATGGCGCTTCGGATTCCAGTATTAAGAATCCAATACCCAATGATATGAATGAGATTCTGCAAAAAGCAGATATCCTTGCTGTGTTTACAACCGGAAGCAAAGCGACTGCGTTGTACCGGAAGTATTGTGAACCGCTATGCCATATCCCGTGTATCGGCCTGCCGTCAACAAGTCCGGCCAATTGCCGGATGGGTGACCTTGAATTAAGACAGCAGTATCAGCAGATTCGTGATTATATACAAACAGGAGGTAAGATACGATGATTCCAGATCAGGAAGTGAAATTAACGCAGATGACTCATAGTGCCGGCTGTGCCGCCAAGATTGGGCCGGGGACACTGGCAGAGATTCTGACCGGTCTGCCGCAGTTTGAGGATGCCAATCTGCTGGTTGGCATTGAGACCTCTGATGATGCTGCGGTTTATCAGATTGGCGATGATCTGGCGTTGATCCAGACGCTTGATTTTTTTCCGCCAATGGTAGATGACCCATATTTGTTCGGGCAGATCGCCGCGGCCAATGCCCTGAGTGATATTTATGCGATGGGTGGCGAGCCGAAGGTGGCGCTGAATATTGTCGCCTGGCCGAATTGTGTAAATCCAAAGTTTCTGGGTGAGATCCTGCGCGGCGGAGCTGATAAGGTGAAGGAAGCCGGAGCAGTTCTGGCAGGCGGACATTCGATCCAGGATGATGTGCCTAAATATGGACTCAGTGTAACTGGCCTGGTGCATCCGGATTCCTTCTGGAAAAATCATGGCGCGAGACCCGGAGACTGCCTGATTTTAACAAAACCGTTAGGCACCGGGATTGTCAATACGGCAATAAAGGCCGGGATGGCATCAGCAGAAGCGGAGCAGGAAGTCGTCCGGGTTATGACAACATTGAATAAACAAGCGAAACAGATACTGGAGCAATATGACATCCACTGCTGTACGGATGTAACCGGGTTTGGGCTGGCGGGTCATGGCATTGAGATGGCCGAAGGCAGCCGGGTGACACTGGAAATCAATGCCGGATGTCTGCCGATTCAAATCAATGCCATCGAATATGCAAAAATGGGGCTGGTGCCGGAAGGGGCCTACAAAAACCGTTCTTTTGCGGAAGATAAAGTTCTGGCTGATCAGGTGGAGGAAGCCTTGCAGGATATCTTTTTTGACCCTCAGACTTCAGGAGGTCTTTTGTTTAGCGTAACGCCGGAGGCCGGCGGGCAGATTATGGCGGCATTTAAAGCAGCTGGAATGGGAGCGGACTGTGCTGTGATCGGGACAGTAAAAGCAGCGGAATCAGTCAGCATCCGGCTGACAACGTAATAAAGGAGAGCAAAACCGGCAATGAGTATGAGGAAAAAACAGCTGCGGACAGTAATAACCTTTCCATCTACTGTTTCAGCTATGGCAATGGAAGATTTCTGTAAAGATCAGGGACTGCCGGGACGACTGATACCGGTGCCAGGGCAGATCCGCGCCGGCTGCGGCCTGGCCTGGATGGCGCCCCCGGACGAAAGCAAACAACTGGAGCTGGCAATGGCAGAAGCCGGAATCATGTGGGAACAAATCGGGAATTATGAATTGTAAATATTACCGATAGAAACTCTTGGGTTTATGATTGTAATGTGGAAGGAAAAGTGCTATAGTATAAGCCGACTCTGATAAAAGCGAGATAATCAATGAGGGGAAGGATTATGAAACTACGAAGGAAAGTAAGGCGTTCTTACGAAATAGATATGTGCAACGGTCCATTATTCAGCAAGCTGGTTGTCTTTGCCATCCCGCTGATGCTGTCCGGGATCCTGCAGCTGTTGTTTAATGCAGCGGACATCATTGTGGTCGGGCAGTTTGCCGGAAGCAAATCGATGGCGGCAGTCGGATCGACCAGTTCTCTGATTAACCTGCTGGTCAATATGTTTATCGGTTTCTCTGTCGGAGCGAATGTTCTGGTGGCCAGATTTTACAGCAGTGAAAGCCGCAGCGATCTGGAGGAAACGGTACATACAACCATGATGCTGGCCATTATCGGCGGTTTTGTCCTGATTGTGGCAGGGGTAGGGCTGGCAGCTCCAATACTTAAGCTGATGGATACGCCGGAAGAAGTACTCCCGCTTTCCGTTTTATATATGAGAATCTTCTTTCTTGGAATGCCGGCATCGCTGATCTACAACTTCGGCAGTGCAATTCTGAGAGCAGTGGGCGATACCAGAAGGCCGCTGTACTTTTTATTTGTGGCAGGAGTCCTGAACTGTATTATGAATCTGATTTTTGTTATTGTATTTAACATGGATGTAGCAGGAGTTGCTTTATCTACCGTTATATCGCAGTTTGTATCAGCCGGGCTGATTATCCAGTGTCTGGTACGCAGTGATGCTTATTACCGCCTGCGTCTAAAGCGGATCCGACTGGTTCCGGATAAGCTGAAAGCGATTCTGAAAATCGGGTTTCCGGCCGGCCTGCAGGGAGCAATCTTTTCAGCATCCAATGTCCTGATTCAGTCATCGGTGAACTCTTTCGGAGCTGTAGTCATGGCAGGTAATACGGCATCCAGTAATATCGAAGGATTTATTTATACTTCTATGAATGCCATATATCAAACGGCCCTGAGCTTTACCAGTCAGAACTTCGGGGTCCGCAACTACAAGCGGATGACCCGGATCTTATTGTACTGTCTGGGCATGGTTGCCGTAGTAGGCGTTGTTCTGGGCAATGGTGCAGTACTGATCGGGCCGCAGATTCTCAGTATATATGACAGGAATCCGGAAGTGATCCAGTATGGATTGTATCGGCTTAAAATTATCGGCAGCACCTATTTTCTGTGTGGTTTGATGGATACTATGGTCGGCGGCCTGCGCGGTATCGGGTATTCGGTTGTACCGATGATCGTGTCACTGACCGGGGCATGTGCCTTCCGGGTGATCTGGATCTTTACCGTATTTGCCGCGAACCGTTCGCTTGAATCACTGTATATATCTTATCCCATTTCCTGGGCTATAACGGCCAGCGCCCATCTTCTTTGTTATCTGGTGATACGCTGGTGGAAGAAACGACATGAGCTGCCGCAGGAGGCTGTCTGACCGATAGAATTTAAAAACAGGAGTGTATTATGTTTGATAGGATACCGTGGAAGGTAATAATAATTATTATCAGTTTTTTAGTTGTGTATATTTTCGTCGATGAGATATTCAAGCGGATCGAACGGAAGCAAAAAGACATTCATATCCAGTTCTCCAAGAAGCTCATCCGCGCCGCGCTGGTGATCCTGGGGCTGGCTGCTGTTGCAGCCCAGTATACCACGACACAGCAGCTGACGACCTATCTGGTCGCAGGATCCAGTTTATTCGTTGCGATTGCCGGTTTTGCGGCACAGCAGACGCTGGCGGATGTGATTGCCGGATTCATGCTGTCGTGGTCAAAGCCATATAATATAAACGAAAGAATTACACTGATCAACAGTAATATCACGGGCATTGTCGAAGAAATTACGATGCGGCATACGGTAATTAAGCTGTTTGACAACAATCGCTTAATTATTCCAAACAGTGTCATGAATAAAGAAATCATCAAGAACAGCAATTATGAAGATTCCAAGATCGGGAATTTTATTGAAGTGGAGATTTCCTTTGAGACGGATGTAGACCGTGCGATCTGTATTATGAAAGAAATCTTATGCGCAGAAGAACTGTTTGTGGATAAAGAAAATGCTGATGTGCTGATTAAAGACTTTTCCGCTAACGGCATAGTATTGAAGACAACCGTATGGACTGAGAATGTCAATGATAACTTTCAGGCGTGCAGTAATGTCAGACGCCAGATTTTAAAGCGGTTCCATGAAAGCGGCATTGTGATTACGTATCCTCATATTATTGTATGGGATCAGGCATCTACGCCGGTTAAGACGGCGGAGGTAGGAGAATGATTTGTGAAACTGGGGGAAACCAACAACTGAATGACGCTAGAAAACATATATCAGACTTTAATTATTACGACTTACCACAATTACCATTAAACGAAGAGCTGTTGGATACACTGGTAGAACATAACGATGTCAGGATCGAGCGGATCGTATCCACCGGACAAATCACCGATGGATGGTATGATCAGGAAGAGCATGAATACGTGGTATTACTGGAAGGGACTGCCCAGATTGAATATGAGAACGGTGAAACCGTTGATCTGGCTCCAGGGGATACCCTGTTAATACCGGCTCATGATAAACACCGGGTATCATATACCTCAACCGAACCAGCCTGTATATGGCTGTGTGTGTTCTGGCGATAGTGCGTTCATATGGTAACTCTTGATATGGAAAACTGCTGTGTCATAGAGCTAACGACACAGCAGCAAACGTTTATTTCTGCTCTTTTGGCAGAATAATATTTAATACTACGGCGACCAAAGTTGCAATTACAACCGGAGACTTGCCAAAGATCGTAGTAACCCAGGCCGGAAATGTAGATAACGCAGAAGAGGCCTGGGAAACGCCCATTCCTAAAGCGGCTGCAAGTCCGACAATGGACGTGTTCCGGTAATTCATATCTTCGGTCATAACCAGCTTCATGCCGGTCATGGCGATGGAAGCGAATACTGATACGGTAGCGCCGCCCAGAACACACTGCGGGATGGTGGTCAGCAGGGCTGAAAATTTAGGCAGCAGACCGGCGGTCAGCAGAATCACTGCCGAAAGTCCCAGTGTGCAGCGGTTGACTACCTTGGTTGTAGTAACAATACCGACGTTCTGGCTATAGGTAGCAGTCGGCAGACCGCCCATCAATGAGCCAATAATATTGGTAATTCCATAGCCGATAATGCCGCCCTGCAATTCCTTGTTGCTAGGTTCGCGGTCCAGGCTGCCGATGGTAGTAGCAGAAAAATCACCGATGGCCTGAATGGAGTTAATGGCGAACAGAATTCCAATGGCAACACAGGAGGATATCTCGAACTCGAAGCCAAAGTGCATCAGTCCTGGCAGCTGGATCATCTGTGCGCCGGAAACTGCATCAAATTGAACCATTCCGAAACAAATGCTGAACAGATAGCCGCAGAGGATGCCAATCAATATCGATGCCAGCTTCAGGATACCACGTCCGAAGTGGTTTAGCAGTGTCACAACGGTCAGAGTAAACAGAGCCACCAGCCAGTTCTGCCAGGAACCGTAATCGGGATTGCTGGTACCGCCGGCCATATAGTTAATAGCGGTGGGATATAGGGACAATCCGATTGTAAAGACTACGGTACCGGCTATCAGCGGCGGGAAAAATTTGCGTATTCTGTTAATCAGCAGGCCGACAATAACAGCAACAATTCCGCCGACCAGCTGGGCGCCGAAGATCGTCTGAAGGTTGAAGTCCGCGGCGATGGCCTGCATACTTGGCAGATATGCGAAGCTGACGCCCATAATAACCGGAAGACCAGCTCCCAGGCGGAATCCGCGGGAACCGCCGACAGGAAACAGCTGAAGCAGAGTGGAGAGTGCTGACACCACTAATGCGGACTGGATCAGGATAACACTGTCCTTATCGGATAGTCCTGAAACACCTGAGATAATAATCGCTGGTGTCACACATCCGACAATCATGGCTACCACATGCTGGAGAGCCATCGGAAAAGCCTGTTTGAGTGAGGGGACCCCGTTCAAGTCGAAGAGCGAAGCCTGTTTTGATTCTGCAAAATTATTCATACGTGCCTCCAATCTACAAGTGAATTTGGGTTCCTGTATTTCCTAAGATGCCATCTTTGGCTTTCTGCAGCAGCGTGATCAGCGCGGTTCTGCCAGGGGCAGATTCAGCGAAAGAAACCGCTGCTTCTACTTTGGGAAGCATTGAGCCGGGTGCAAATTGTCCTTCTTTCATATACTCTTTTGCCTGTGCGGCAGACAGATTATCAAGCCATTTCTGATCCGGTTTTCCAAAATTGACGGCAACTTTTTCTACTGCAGTCAATATGATCAGAACATCAGCATCCAGTTCTTTCGCTAACAGACAGCTGGCAAAATCCTTATCAATAACCGCACTGGCACCTTTCAAATGTTTGCCCTGCAAGGTGACCGGAATGCCGCCGCCGCCGCAGGCGATAACCAGCTGACCTTCCTGAACCAGTGAACGGATGGCTCCAATCTCAATAATCTCTGCCGGCTTCGGTGATGCGACAACACGCCGCCAGCCGCGTCCGGAATCTTCCTTCATTACATAGCCATATTCCTGTTCGGCATGGCGGGCCTGTTCTTCCGTCATAAAATGACCAATTGGTTTTGTAGGATCTTTAAAGGCCGGATCATCTTCCTCAACCCGGATCTGAGTTACCATGGTAACAACCGGGGTTTCAGTAATATCACGATTCCATAATTCTTCGCGCAGCGCATTCTGCAGGTCATAACCAATATATGCCTGACTCATTGCCACACAGACGGACAGCGGTGTGTTAGGCTGAGCCGGATTTTCCCGCGACAAGGCGGCCATGGCATTGTTGATCATGCCGACCTGAGGCCCGTTACCGTGGACGATAACGACCTCACAGCCTTCCTGAATCAGGTCTACAATCGCATTTGCGGTGATCTTAACGGCTTCCATCTGTTCCGGAAGCGTATTGCCAAGTGCATTTCCCCCTAATGCAATGACAATTCTCTTTTTCTTTTGATTCATCATGAACCCTCCTCCTGAAAAAAGAGTACAAAAAGGCCGCCTGCCGGCAATTGCAGGCGGCTTTTTTCTCTTTATTTAAATTTACGCGGAACGTTTCTTTCTTCCAATGCCTTCAGTGTCTCAGCTGGATTCTCAAATTTGGCAAGGAAGATCATGGCTGCAATTACATATGGCTTGTAGCTGGCTTCTTTGTAAAGCGGGTCACGGTAGCGGTCAAAGACAGTAGCGTCGACTTCGCCGGTTTCACAGCTGACTCCGGTGATATCTGCAGGCAGGCAGTGCATGTATAATGCTTTGCCGTCTTTGGTTGTCTTCATCAGCTCTTCGGTACATGCCCAGTCTTTGTGTTGTGCATTCTGAGCCAGAAGTTCTTTCTCCAGAGCCTTGATTCCGGCATCGTCGCCCTGTGCATAGAGATCTGTTCTCTTTTCCATTGCTGCGAATGGTGCCCAGCTTTTTGGATATACGATATCGGCATCTTTGAAAGCATCTGCCATATCGTTGGTTCTGCGGAAGGAACCGCCTGATTTTTCTGCGTTCTTACCGGCAACTTCTTCTACTTCCGGCATTACTTCATAACCTTCCGGATGAGCCAGAACTACTTCCATTCCCATCCGGGTCATCAGGCCGATGATGCCCTGTGGTACGGACAGTGGTTTGCCGTAAGAAGGAGAGTAAGCCCAGGTCATGGCCAGCTTTTTGCCTTTGAGATTCTCTACTCCGCCGCATTCGTGAATGATGTGCAGCATATCAGCCATACTCTGAGTTGGGTGATCGATATCACACTGTAAGTTAACCAGAGTAGGTTTCTGCTCCAGAATACCGTCTTTATGTCCCTGAGTTACGGAATCAACTACTTCATGCATATAGGTATTGCCTTTGCCGATATACATATCATCACGGATACCGATAACATCCGCCATGAAAGAGATCATATTGGCAGTTTCTCTGACAGTCTCGCCATGGGCGATCTGAGATTTTCCTTCGTCCAGATCCTGTACTTCCAGACCCAGCATATTACATGCGGAAGCAAATGAGAAACGAGTTCTTGTAGAGTTGTCACGGAATAAGGAAACACCGAGACCACTTTCGAATACCTTGGTGGAGATATTCTGCTCTCTCATATAACGGAGTGCATCAGCAACCAGAAATACTGCCTGCAGTTCATCATCGCTTTTCTCCCAGGTCAGGAAAAAATCACCTTCGTACATTTCTTTGAAATTTAATTTGTTTAACTTGTCAATATAACCCTGTAATACCTGATCCATGCTCTTTTCCTCCATTGGTTAGTTAATATGTTTTATTATTTATTACAGTAGATGGTTGGCAGTGCCGCATATACCGCTGCACAGGTTACTAAATCCTGTTTCCAGGTCTTTTCATTAGGGGCGTGTGCCTGTGCTTCAGCACCAGGTCCGAATCCGATACATGGAATATTGTTTCTGCCCATAATGGAAACGCCGTTGGTAGAGAAGGTCCATTTGTCTGTCAGCGGACGGCTGTCACGGACCGGCATAGTCTCAGCCGCACCGATTCGATTATCGCCGTAAAGACCTTTATAGGCTGCTTCCAGTGCGGTGGTTACTTCGTGATCTTCCGGGATAACCCAGGTCGGGAAGTAACATTCAATCGGATAGGAGAGTCCTTTATAAGAAGGACGGTCATAATTGTACATCGATACGGTTACGTCGTCGCCATACTTTTTGACATTAGGAAGATTTCTGATCTCATCCAGACAGCTCTCCCAGGTCTCTCCGGCAGTCATCCGGCGATCCAGTGATACGGCGCAGGAATCAGCAACAGCACAACGGCTTGGTGAGGTGAAGAAAACCTCCGAAACGGTTACGGTACCGCGTCCCAGGAAATTAGCTTCTTTCCAGTCGGGATTGAATTCTTCTTTTAACATTTTAACGAGGCCTTTGATTTCTGTGGCAGGAGCATCGTCATTCTCGTTCAGTGACCGTACATCCTGCAGGATATCAGCCATTTTGTAGATGGCATTGTCGCCGCGCTCCGGAGCGGAACCGTGGCAGGAAACACCCTTTACATCGACTCTGATTTCCATTCGTCCGCGCTGTCCGCGGTAGATACCGCCATCGGTCGGTTCGGTAGAAACCACGAATTCCGGTCTGACCTTATCTTCATTGATGATATACTGCCAGCACAGGCCGTCACAGTCTTCTTCCTGAACCGTTCCGGTTACCAGGACGGTGTATTTGTCACTGAGCATCCCCAGATCTTTCATGATTTTAGCGCCGTATACAGCGGATACGATACCGCCCATCTGATCAGAAGTACCACGTCCGCCAATTGCTTCGTCACTTTCAAAACCATCATAGGGATCAAACTCCCAGTTGCTGATGTTGCCGATACCAACAGTATCAATATGGGCATCATAGCCGATCAGGGTTGCTCCGGTTCCCATGTAACCGAGAACATTGCCCATATCGTCAATTACTACTTTGTCAAAGCCGACATGTTTCATTTCTTCTGCAATGCGGTTGATATGTCCTTCTTCATCACAGCTTTCTCCCGGAATCTTTACCAGATCGCGCAGGAAGCGGGTCATATCTGCTTCGTAACCTTTGGCAGCTTGTTTAATTGCTTCAAAATCCATAACTTATTCCCTCCATTTTATATTAATTTGATTAACGCTCTTTGCCATCCCAGACGATATTCTTATAACGTTCAGGATCTGTGTCGCCCTCGGTGGAGAAGAGGAGGACTTTAGAATCTGCATTTAATTCCAGCTGCTCGCGCAGCTCTTTGTGTTCATCCATCAGCATGATACATGCCAGTGCTCCGAATGGTGCGGCTCCTGACTCCCCGGAGACAACCTGAGGATCACCTTTAAGCGGTGCAGACAGCATCCGCATTCCCTGAGCGGCAACCCAGTCGGGGGCGGAAATAAAAGCATCGGTGTGGTTCCTTAAGATATCCCAGGAGATGGTGTTGGGCTCGCCGCAGGCAAGACCGGCCATAATCGTCTGCATATCACCGTCAACAATCTGGATACTTCCGTCACCTTTCATTGCACCTTTGTAGAGACAGGCGGCAACATCGGCTTCGACCACGATGACCTTAGGCGGATTCTCCGGGAAACGGTTGGTGAAGTATCCCTGCACTGCTCCGGCCAGAGAACCTACACCGGCCTGAATAAATACGTGGGTCGGGCGGTCACAGGAATAGCTGTGCAGCTGTTCATCGGCCTCCATTGCCATGGTACCGTATCCCTGCATAATCCAGGCGGGGATTTCCTCATAACCGTCCCAGGCGGTATCCTGTACGACAACACCATTAGGAACCTTGGCTGCAGCAGCGGCGGCCATGCGGACACATTCGTCGTAATTGACTTCTTCTATAGTAGCAGTAGCATTTTCCTTTAAAATATTATCCAGACGGATCTGGGTAGTGCCTTTTGGCATAAAGACAACCGCTTTTTGTTTTAATTTATTGGCAGCCCAGGCTACGCCGCGGCCGTGATTGCCGTCGGTAGCAGTAAAAAAGGTTGCCTGACCGAATTCCTGACGAAGCTTATCAGAAGTAAGAACATGATAAGGAAGTTCCGATACGTCTTTGCCGGTCTGTTTGGCTATGTAGCGGGCCATGGCGTAAGAGCCGCCCAGTACTTTGAAGGCATTGAGGCCAAACCGGTAAGATTCGTCTTTTACATATACTTCATTCAGTCCCAGGCAGGCCGCCATGTTGGTAAGCTTCGCCAGCGGAGTCTTGCTGTACTGAGGAAAGCTTTCGTGAAACATCCGGGCTTTTTTGACTTCGTCCAGTGCCATCACCTGCAGTTGCCGGTCATCGGTCTTAGGCATCCGATTCGCCGTCCACTTCATTTCATTCATGTGAATCGCCTCCTTCTTCCGGCTGTTGTTTGCCGGCTTCAATATAACTGTAAAGCGTAAACTTGGATATCCCAAAATAGGTAGAAACTTTGTCTCCTGATTTGGTGATTAAAAAGGCACCGGAATTATTTAAGAACTGAATTGCGGTGATTTTTTCATCCTTAGTCATCATTGGAGCCGGTTTTCCAACCAGCTCGACCGACTGTTCAATTAAGGTGTCCAGAAGGTCATTGACATTGTGAGTAATTCGTTTGGGCTTGTGGTCGCTTTCGCTCTGTGTCTCGATCAGAGAGCGCAGAGCCTGATCCATTGAGATGATTCCGGTAATATCATAGTTCAGTGCAAAGATGTAATCGACAGTGTTGTTTTCACCGCGGATATACATGGTACTGGACTTGAGGATTCTTCCGTCGTCGGTCTTGGTCAGGTAGGCAAGTTTGTCCTTCAGAATGTCCGCGCCTTTGTTCAGGGTTTCCAGAACAATTCCGGAAGGCCCGTCGCCTTTCTGGCGGTTGGTAATATGACCGTTCTCTATATATACAATAGAACTTTCCATATCACCGCTGGTCAGGTCGTGAATGACTACTTCACAGGCTGTACCAAATTCTGAAGCAACACCATGGGCAAGCTGGATAAGCAGATCCAATCGCTCCTGCATGTGGGTGTCCATCCTTTCGTAAATCAGGTATCTAAAAATTTTTTTGGTAACTTCATCATAACACAAAATAAATAAATTTCAATAGCAAATCTAAAAAAAAATTAGGTAAACTGAAAAAAATTAATTAATGTGTTGCAAATAGGCATTTTGTTTGTTAAACTGTAAGAAGAAAAGCAGTTGTTAATGCAACATTCACAAAAAATAAGGAGGATTGGTATATGTTTATCATTGGTAACGGCAGAGTGGTAACCAGGGACCCGGGGTGTTTTTTCATCGAACAGGGGGCGGTTGCCGTAGAGGGAACTACAATAAAAAGGGTCGGTACCCTGGAAAATGTTAAAAAAGAATATCCTGATGCAGAATTCATCGATGCCAGAGGCGGAGTGATCATGCCGGCATTTATCAATGTCCATGAACATATCTACAGTGCTTTCGGCAGAGGATTAAGTATCAATGGATATGATCCCAAAGGATTTCTGGATATTCTGGACGGAATGTGGTGGACGATTGACCGCCATCTGACGCTGGAACAGACCAGACTGAGTGCGATGGCTACTTATATTGATTGTATTAAGAATGGTGTTACGACGATCTTCGACCACCATGCCAGCTTCGGGTATATCCGTGATTCCTTATTTAAGATCGAAGAAGCTGCCCGGGCAACCGGAGTTCGGTCGTGCCTGTGTTATGAGGTATCAGATCGTGATGGTAAGGAGAAGGCTGATGAATCGATCGAAGAAAATGCTGCCTTTATCCGCCATGCATTGTCCGATGACAGTGATATGATTGCGGGAATGATGGGGATGCATGCTTCCTTTACCATTTCCGACGAAACAATGGCAAAATGTGCGGCAAAGAAACCAGATGGAGTCGGATATCATATTCATGTGGCGGAAGGAATCGAGGATCTGCATCAGTGCCTCAAGGTTCATGGCAAACGGATTGTGGATCGTTTGATGGACTGTGATATTCTGGGCGAAAAGACGCTGGCAGCACATTGTATCTATATTAATGGACACGAGATGGATTTATTAAAAGAGACAGGTACGATGGTAGTTCATAATCCGGAGTCCAATATGGGTAATGCCTGCGGCTGTCCTCCTACGATGGAGCTGGTACACAAAGGAATCCTGACCGGACTGGGAACTGACGGATATACCCATGATATGCTGGAATCTTATAAGGTAGCGAATATTCTGCACAAGCATCATCTGTGTGATGCCAATGCAGCATGGAGTGAAGTGCCGGAAATGCTGTTTCAGAATAATGCGACGATTGCTGCCCGTTATTTTAAGAAACCGCTTGGCGTTTTGAAGGAAGGGGCAGCCGCGGACATTATCGTAACCGATTATATTCCGCCGACGCCGATGAGAGATACTAACTGCAACGGACATATCTTATTCGGAATGACCGGACGCAGCGTAACGACAACGATAGCCAATGGAACGGTGCTGATGAAGGATCGGGTACTGACTTCCATTGATGAAGAGAAGGTAATGGCTGACTGCAGACAGGCGGCTATGGAAATGGCAGAATCCATCAACGGATAAGATGAGGGGACATCGATCTGTTGAATCAAATAAAAATCAGGAGGAAAATCATATGAGTGATAGAATGACACCGATTCCATTTCACCAGCTGGTAGAATGGATCATCTCAGAACAAAAGGATAAAGGAACTGTATTCGGCGTATACCGCCCCTATCAGGCGAAAGCAGAATACGCCAGAACTATTTTTGATCGGAAGCTGGAGACTCCGATTGGACCGGCGGCCGGACCCCATACCCAGCTGGCCCAGAACATTGCCGCCTCTTATTTCAGCGGCAGCCGCTTCTTCGAGCTGAAGACGGTACAGATTCTGGATGGAGAGGATTTGCCGGTCAGCAAACCCTGTATCCTGGCCGATGATGAATGCTATAACTGTGAGTGGTCAACGGAGCTTTATGTGCCGCAGGCACAGGACGAATATATCAAGGCCTGGTTTTTGCTGCATATCATGGCGAAGGAATTCGAACTGGGCTCCACAGACGGATTCCAGTTCAATATGAGCGTTGGCTATGATCTGGAAGGGATTAAGACAGAAAAGATTAATTCTTTTATTGAGAACATGAAAGATGCTAAGGAGACAGCTGTATGGGCAGAGTGCCGACAGTACCTGCTGGATCATGCAGACCAGTTTGAGCGGATGACGGCGGCAGATGTGGAAGCAATCTCACCGCAGATCTGTAATTCCGTGACCTTATCGACTCTGCATGGCTGTCCGCCGCAGGAGATTGAACGGATCGCTTCTTATTTAATTCAGGAAAAAGGTCTGCATACCTTTATTAAGTGCAATCCGACCCTGCTGGGATATGAGTTCGCCAGAGAAACCATGGATCGTATGGGTTATGATTATATTGCTTTTGGGGATTTCCATTTCAAAGATGATCTGCAGTATGAAGATGCAGTACCGATGCTTACGCGTCTGATGGAACTGAGCCAGAAATATAACGTCGAGTTCGGGGTTAAGATAACCAACACCTTCCCGGTCGATGTCAAACAGCAGGAACTGCCCAGTGAAGAGATGTATATGTCAGGAAAATCCCTGTATCCGCTGTCGATCTCACTGGCGGCAAAGTTATCAGAAGAATTTGAGGGCCGGCTCAGGATTTCATATTCCGGTGGTGCCGATGCTTTCAATATTAACAGAATTGTTGCGGCCGGAATCTGGCCAGTGACGGTGGCGACCACCTTGCTCAAATCAGGCGGATATCAGCGGCTGGAACAGTTGGCAGTGGAGACGGAAGCGGCCGGTCAGGTGTTCTCAGGTGTAGACGCATCAGCAGTGCGTAAGCTGGCGCAGGATGCGAAAACCGACAAAAATCACGTCAAAGCTGTCAAGCCGCTGCCGGTGAGAAAATTAAAAAAACGAGTGCCACTGGAGGATTGTTTTATTGCGCCATGTGAAAATGGATGTCCGATCCATCAGGATATTACGGCTTATCTGGAATTGGTCGAAGCCGACCGGATGCAGGAGGCAATGGAGGTAATTACGGAGAAGAATCCACTTCCGTTTATTACCGGTACGATCTGTGCCCACAACTGTATGGGCAAGTGTACCAGAAACTTCTATGAAGAACCGGTACACATCCGTAATGCCAAGCTGGTGGCAGCTGAACAGGGATTTGATACCCTGATGACAGCGCTTAAGCCGGCTGATCCGGCAACCGGAAAGACAGCTGCAATTGTTGGCGGCGGGCCAGCCGGTATGGCAGCAGCATTTTTCCTGAGCCGCGCCGGAGTTGATACTACCCTTTTTGAGCAGACCGGCAGTCTGGGCGGAGTCGTAAGACATGTGATTCCGGATTTCAGAATTTCCTTACAGGCGATTGTCAATGATGTCCGTCTGATTACGGCATATGGTGCTAAGATAGAGTTAAATAAGAAGATAGAAGATTTGGCAGAATTGAAGAAGCAGTATGATTATGTAATTCTGGCCAATGGTGCATCGGCTAAAGGTGAGCTGGCGGTTGCCGGAACCGAAACCGTGAATGCGCTGGATTTCCTGGCTGATTTTAAGGCTCAGGACGGCCAGTTGGATATCGGTGCCAATGTTGTGGTCATCGGCGGCGGCAATACCGCGATGGATACGGCACGTGCTGCCAGACGGACAGCCGGTGTGGAACATGTCTACCTGGTGTACCGCAGAACGAAACGGTATATGCCGGCGGATGAGGAAGAACTTGTCATGGCGCTGGAAGACGGGGTGGAATTTAAAGAACTTCTGGCTCCTCAGGAATATAAAGACGGAATGCTGACCTGTGAGGTGATGCGTCTGGGCGAGATAGATGCCTCTGGCAGAAGAGGAGTCGAGGTAACCGGGGAAACCTGTCAGGTTCCGGCAGACACAATTATCGCTGCAGTAGGAGAGCAGGTAGATACCACTTACCTGAATGATAACGGCCTGGAAGCAGACCGCCGGGGCAGGGCGATGGTCAATGCCGAGACACTGGAAAGCAGCCGTAAAGGTATTTTCGTCATTGGTGATGGGTTGAGCGGACCGGCTACCGTGGTAGAGGGTATCCGTGATGCGAAGCTTATGGCAGAAGCGATTGTCGGCCATGCAGTGGCAGCGGATTATGACAATACTCTTTCACTGGAGACTATTTATTCACGCCGCGGCGTACTTGATGAGACCAGAACCGGCCGTGCCGAAGCCGGCCGTTGCCTGTCCTGTTCCACCGTATGTGAGAACTGTTCTGAGGTATGCCCGAACCGTGCCAATCTGGCCCTTGCCGTACCCGGTGTGACAATGCATCAGATTGTCCATCTTGACCGGATGTGCAATGAGTGCGGCAACTGTATCAGCTTCTGTCCATATGATAGTGCGCCGTATCTGGATAAGTTCACCCTGTTTTCCACAGAGGCGGATATGATGGACAGCAAAAATGAAGGATTTTTGGTGCTGGACAGAGAATCTGCTGCTTGCCAGGTACGCTATTTAGGGAATATAATAAACTGGAAAGCAGGTGAGGAGTCAGATATTCCTCAGACGCTTAGACTGGTTATGGAAACAATATGTAATAATTATCCGTGGCTGCTGTAATTAGTACAGTATTGCAATCGCCGGAATCAGGCAGAAAGGGTGGCTGGAATGAAACGATTGTTAAAAGGGGGCACAGTTGTAAGCTCGACAGGGTTGACACAGCTGGATATTCTGATCGATGATGAGCAGGGAACGATCTGCCGGGCAGAACCGCAGATTGACCCCTCCCTGCTCGAGGCGGGAACGGAGCTTGTCGATGTGACCGGAAAGCTCTTATTTCCGGGATTCATCGATGCTCATACACATTTTGAACTGGAAGTATCAGGTACGGTAACAGCCGATGATTTTACGACAGGGACAAAAGCAGCACTCAGTGGCGGAACAACGATGATTATCGATTTTGCAACCCAGAATAAAGGGGAGACGCTCACAGAGGCACTGGCAAACTGGCACCGCAAAGCGGATGGCAAGTCCTCCTGTGACTATGGTTATCATATGGCAATATCAGATTGGAATGAGGCGGTCAGCCAGGAACTGGAACAGATGATGGCAGCAGGAGTCACCTCGTTTAAGCTGTATATGACATATCCGGCGATGATCCTGGATGATAAATCCATCTATCAGGTGTTAAAACGCCTAAAGCACATCGGCGGGATTACCGGTGTCCACTGTGAGAATAAAGGTCTGATTGATGCTTTGGTGGAAGAGGAAAAGGCGCAGGGACATTTTGACCCAGCGGCCCATCCCAGAACCCGTCCGGATCTGGCCGAAGCGGAGGCGATTGACCGGCTGCTGAAACTGGCCAAAGAGGCGGATGCGCCGGTGATTGTTGTTCATTTGAGCTCAGCCGCCGGACTTCGGGAGATCTTGCACGCCCGGGCAGAGGGACAGCAATTCTTTGTTGAAACCTGTCCCCAGTATCTGCTGATGGAAGACAGCCGCTACGGCCTGCCGGATTTCGAAGGAGCTAAATATATCTGTTCCCCGCCATTGCGGACAGTTGCTGATCAGGAACTTTTATGGCAGGCCCTGCAGGAGGGACAGATTCAGACTATTGCAACCGATCACTGCAGTTTCACGATGGAACAGAAGGCGGCCGGCCGGGATGATTTCAGCCAGGTTCCCAATGGGATGCCGGGGACAGAAAACCGTCCGGTACTCATGTATACATACGGTGTAAAAGAAAACCGGATATCACTGGAGCAGATGTGTGCCCTGTTATCGGAAAATCCCGCCCGGCTGTATGGAATGTATCCCCGCAAAGGAGCGATTGCAGTTGGCAGTGATGCCGATATTGTAGTCTGGGATCCAGATAAAAGCTGGACAATTTCTGCTGATAATCAGCAGTCAGTATGTGGTTACAGCCCTTATGAGGGGACTCCGGTCTGCGGCGAGGCTTGGCTGGTATATCTTCACGGCCGGCCGGTTGCAGAACGGGGAACGATTGTGAATCCTTTACAGGGGACGTATGTAAAAAGAGGGAAATATCAGGCTTTCTGATATTTCCCCCTGGTTATTTGTGTGGTACAATGGATAAACATATAATGAACAATAGCAGCACCGATACATACGGTGATAAGGTAGAGCAGATTGGATGGAATAATACCGATTTTAGCTGCCAGCTGACGAAATATCGGCTGGGTGGTTTCTGTAAACGGTGAAATATAGAACATATTGGCCTGGCCATGGCCCGGGGCGGCTACATTGATCAGGGTTGCCACGGTGCAGAAAATGCAAAACAGCGGAAGGGAACGGAAGTAGCCTTTCCAGCTGATATCTGCCCGCCCGGCAATCAGGATCAGCAGACTTATGATAATTAAGGCAATGTGCCACATATATCCATGCAACGTCAGTGACCAGTGGATATTAGAAAAACCCTCAGGAATAATCAGCGCGGCAATGCCGCCCAGGATACAGAAATTCTGCATAAAGGTATAGATCCTGGTTTTAAAGGGACCCGTCGGCAGGAATGGCAGCAGCAGGCACAGATACATCGGAGTACTGCATAGCTGAAACGGGAAAAACCACCAGTCGTAATGCCCATGATTTATGATATAATACATAAAAATCTGTTTGTACAGCTCACAGACGGCAAGAAAAATACCGAATCCGGACAACATAAGGGAAAAGGAATGATCGGTAACGTCTGAAAAGCTGGGAAAAGTATACTTGTTCATAATACTATAGTATATCCTTGGAAAGGAAAAAGAACAGGAAATGTCAAAAAATACCATGGAAATTAAAATACTGGATCTTACACAGATAACCTGGATTTATGAAACTTATATGATACTGGATTTTCCGAAAGAGGAGTTAAAACCGCTGAAGGCGATTGTCTGGATGCTGGAAAAGGGAATCTATGATTGTCTGGGTCTGTATCAGCAGGAAGAACTGATGGCTTATGCATTCTTTGTTAAAAATGAAAAACGGGCGACTTTGCTGCTCGATTATCTGGCGGTTACCCCGACTTACCGAGCTTTGGGAGTAGGCAGTGTGTTTATTGGGCAGATGAAAGCCCATTATTCAGACCGCCTTGCGATCCTGCTGGAATGTGAAAGCGAATGCACCTCACCGGATGAGGAACAGCACCAGATCCGCAAACGGAGGATCCGTTTCTATCTCCGCAACGGCTGCAAACGCACCAGCGTCAAGAGTTTTTTATATGATGTGGAATATGAAATATTATGTCTTCATTTAAAAGAGCAGCAGATTGACCAGACCGCAGAACTGGAGAGCCTGTACCGGCTGATGTTCCCGGATTCAGTGCTGGATAAACATCTGCGGTTGTGGAACCGCCATCAGATTCTTTGTGATGCATATCAATGGGAGAATCAGGCACAGGACTGGCGTGATTCGGCTTCGCTTTGTGAAGCACTGGGAATCGGTACGGATACGCATCAGGTTATGCCGCGGGTGATTTCATTTGTCGGAGCGGGCGGTAAGTCTACAACCATGTATCAGCTGGCCGATGAACTGGCAGAACGCGGCTGCTATGTAGTTGTCACTACCAGTACCCATATCCGTTGTCCGGAGGACGGCTGGGTGGTCTGCAACAAGACCATCGAAGAGGCTGTCGGCAGAGGCTGGAAAGAACGGATTCTGACCGTCGGCAATCTGGAAGAGGGCACCGGTAAACTGACGGCACCGGATGATCTGATGGATCCTGCGGCAATTGAGCGGGTGCTGGATAATGCCGGTGTAATCCTGATTGAGGCTGACGGATCGAAAGGATATCCGCTGAAGGTGCCGGCAGAGCACGAGCCGGTGCTGCTGGGGCAGACCGATATGGTGGTGGCCTGTGCCGGCCTGACCGTTCTGGGCCGAACCTTTGAGGACGGCTGTTTCCGGTTTGACGGCTATGGTACATGGCTGCACCGAAAGGCATCAGACCGGATTGACGCGGAAGATACTGCACTGGTACTGATGGATGAGCGGGGCAGCAGAAAAGGGATTTCAAAGCTGTCTGACTGTACCTGCCGGATTGTCTTAAACCAGGCTGATGATGAGGCGGTCAAGGATCAGGCGGCCAAAATGGTCCGTCTGCTTCCGGAGTTTATGAAAAGCGGATGTGTTATGACGGGTTACGAAAGGAATGAGGAGAGCAATGAGCATCAGAGATAGCTATGAACAGCTGATCACGGATCTGAAGACGGGACCGGTATGGTCGGCAACGGTTCTGGATGGAGCCAGAACCGGTCAAAAACAGTTCTGGGATCAGACCCGGGTGCCGGATTCGATATCCCGGACAGGAAAAGCTGGAAAGGTTTATATCAACGGCGAAACGTTGTTTGTAGAGCGGCTGAGTCACAGTCCGCAGCTGGTCATCTGCGGCGGCGGGCATATTTCACAGGAACTAGCGGTTTTATCAGATTATCTGGAGTATACCTATACAGTTCTGGATGACCGGGAAGAATTCTGCAATCAGAAACGATTCCCTCATGCCTCGGCATGTATCTGCAAGCCGTATCGGGAGGCTCTGACGGAACTGGACTTTCAGTCAGCCAACATTTATTATATTATAGTGACCCGCGGGCATCAGGCCGACATTGAATGTCTGGAGCTGATTTTGAACCGGCCTTATGGATATATCGGGATGATCGGAAGCAAAGCCAAGGTAGCCAGGACGATGGAACTGCTGCTGTCGAAAGAATACACCAGTGAGCAGCTGAGTCAGGTGCATGCCCCGATCGGGCTGGACATCGGCGGTCAGACGCCCAAAGAGATTGCCGTCAGTATCGTCGGCCAGCTGATCCAGACATTCAACCAGTGCCAGCCATCCGGATATATTGAAATGGATATGGTCCGGCATCTCAGGCAGAGAACCGATGGGGTGATGGCAACAATTATTGATAAGCAGGGGTCAGCCCCTCGCGGAACCGGAAGCCGTATGCTGGTCGGCAGAGATGGAATTATCTGCGGCACGATTGGCGGCGGGAAAGTTGAATATGAAGCGGTCAAAAAGGCAGCTGATATGCTGGCGCAGCCAGATGCTAAGAGTGAGACAATTACTTACCAGGTGAATAATCAATCAGCAGCATCACTCGGGATGTGGTGCGGAGGCCAGGTGGAAGTATTATTTGAACGATTGTAGAACAGGATGGAATAAATGAACGAAAAGCCACTGAAATATCATGCTAAAATCAGGATATACCGGACTGAAATAGATTTTGGCCCGGGAACCGTTCAGCTGATGCAGCTGGTTAAAAAGTACGGTTCACTATCCGCTGCATGCAAAGAAATGAATATGGCATATTCCAAAGCATGGAAGATCGTGAAACATGCGGAAGAGGACCTGGGAATCCAGCTGATGAAAGGTGTCCGGGGCGGGGAGCATGGCGGATGTACGGTGTTGACACCGGAAGGTGAGGATTTGCTGAATCGTTATCTGGCATTTGTGCAGGAGTCGCAGGTTGCTCTGGATCAATTGTTTGCAACACATTTCACAAACTTATAGTTTGTTGAAAGTAGCAAAAATTGCAGAGGAGAAATCAATGAAGCCACAAATTATCATTATCCCCGCCAGCGGCATGGGTTTTCCTGGGACGGCACCTGGATTGACCTGGATTATGACGGCGCAGCTTGCCGTGATTTGCGATATGTGAAGAAATTGCAAAGCCAGGAGCAGACCTGAATTTGAAAAGAATAGATAATATTGACATGGTGCACGAAAAAGTGATAGACTGTAACCACAATATTTTCAATTAACAGAAAAAAGCTGTGTAAAACTTTTCGCAGCTTTTTTAGAACTCTGGATATTCTGGATTAAGAATATCGGGTCAGCGGAGGATGAGAAATGAAACAGATAAAAACAGAAGACGCAGTGGGTCAGGTTCTGTGTCATGATATTACTCAGATCATACCAGGCATTATTAAAGATGCAAAATTCCGCAAGGGACACGTGGTTACCGCCGAAGATATCCCGGTGCTGCTGTCGCTGGGAAAAGAGAATTTATATGTATGGGAACATGACGAGGGGATGCTGCATGAGGATGAGGCAGCTGAAATTCTCTGCAGGTTGTGCCAAAATGATCACATGAGTCGAAGCAGCATTAAAGAGGGTAAGATTGAACTGACGGCAGAAACCGACGGATTATTAAAGATCCGGGTTGATCTGCTGGATCGGATCAACAGTCTGGGGCAGATGATGATTGCTTCCCGCCATCCCAATATTCCACTGAAAAAAGGTGATAAAATATGCGGAACCAGAGTGATTCCGCTGGTAATAGAAAAAGAAAAAATGAAAGAAGCCGAACAGGTTTGTGGTGATACCAAAATTTTTACGCTGCTGCCTTTTAAGCAAAAGAAGGTCGGTATCATTACAACCGGCAGCGAAGTGTATCACGGCAGGATCAAAGATGCCTTCGGCCCGGTACTGATTGGCAAAGCAGAAGAGTATGGCTGTCAGGTAATCGGGCAGAAGATCTGCGATGACCAGCCCGAGATGATTACAGCGGCGATTCTGGAAGCGATTCAGGAAGGTGCGGAAATGATCTTCTGCAGCGGCGGTATGAGTGTGGATCCGGATGACCGGACCCCTCTGGCGATTAAAAATACTGGTGCGGTAATTATTTCCTATGGGGCACCGGTATTACCCGGGGCGATGTTTTTGCTGGCGTATTATCGACAGGATGGCAGTAATATCCCGATTGTCGGTCTGCCCGGCTGTGTTATGTATGCCAAACGGACGATCTTCGATCTGGTTCTGCCGCGGCTGGCTGCGGATGATCCGGTCAGCAGAACGGAACTTGACAAGCTTGGCAAAGGCGGGCTATGCTTGAATTGTGAACCCTGTACCTGGCCAAACTGTGGCTTTGGAAAGGGTTGGTAAAGGAGAAGAAAATGTCGGGATTGACACATTTTGATAGTAAGGGACAGGCCTGGATGGTCGATGTCGGCGGGAAAACCCAGACCGATCGGACGGCCGTGGCGCATGGATTTATCCAGGTCAGTCCGGCCGTGTTTCAGGCAATTGCAGAGGGAACGGCTAAAAAGGGTGATGTGCTCGGAGTGGCAAGGGTAGCAGGAATTATGGGAGCCAAGAAAACTTCTGAGCTGATTCCGTTGTGCCATATCCTGCAGCTGACCGGCTGCCGCCTGGAATTTATACTGCATCAGGAGGATTGCCGGATAGAGGCATGCTGTACCGTCAGGACCTGCGGCAAAACCGGCGTGGAGATGGAAGCACTGACCGGGGTTTCCACGGCTTTGCTGACAATTTACGATATGTGTAAAGCAATTGATAAAGATATGATGATAACCGGCATCTGTCTATTGCAGAAAGAGGGCGGTAAAAGTGGACGGTATGAAAGACAGTCTGGGAAGAACGATTAATTATATCAGAATATCGGTGACCGACCGCTGTAATATGCGGTGTCTGTACTGTATGCCGGAAGAAGGAACCCGGTTGTATGAGCATGCCGATATGCTGACGCTGGAGGAAATGATCAGGATCTGTGGGTGTATGGCCACGTTTGGAATCAGCCGTGTCAAGCTGACCGGAGGTGAGCCGCTGGTACGTAAGAATATCGTATGGCTGACCGAAAAGCTGACAGCCATACCAGGTATTACGGATGTTACCATGACGACCAACGGGATCCTGCTTAAGCCAGAGGCCGAAGCACTAAAGCAGGCAGGGCTGAGCAGTGTTAATGTCAGCCTGGATACCCTGGATCGTGACCGTTTTGCCATGATTACCAGAAGAGACCAGTACGATGCGGTGCTGGCCGGTATTGCAGCGGCGCAGGAAGCGGGGCTGAGGGTGAAGATAAACTGTGCGGTAACAGAACATTTTGAACTGGCTGAGGTTGCCCGGTTTGCTGAGTATTCGATCGAGAACCAGATTCCGGTTCGTTTTATTGAAATGATGCCAATTGGTCAGGGGCAGGCATACCGGACTCTGGACAATGATGTGCTGCTGCACACGCTTAAAGAAACATATGCAGATGTAATATTATCTGAGCAGTCGATGGGCAATGGCCCGGCAGTATATTATACCTTTTCCGGCAATACCGGCTGTGTCGGATTTATCAGTGCTGTCCATCATCAGTTCTGCGACCGTTGTAACCGGGTCCGGCTGACTTCAGACGGGTATCTGAAATTGTGTCTGGCGCAGGCGGCGGGACTTAATCTCAGGGACATCATCCGGAATGGAAGTACCGATGATGAGCTGCGGCAGGTGATCCAATCGGCAATCATCCAAAAACCGGTCAGCCATCAGTTTGGCGGAAGGCAGCGGCAGCCGGGGGTTACTATGAATCAGATAGGAGGATAAAGTGGGGACAATAATGGCAATATGTATCAGTGAACGCCGGGGAACGCAAAAGAAACGGATCCCCGAGGCCAGACTGATTGAGGATTTTGGTATAGAAGAAGACGCACATGCAGGAAACTGGCATCGTCAGGTCAGTCTGCTGTCCTATGAAACAATTGAGGCTTTTAAAGCGAAAGGCGCTCAGGTTCAGGATGGTGCATTTGGCGAAAATGTTGTGGTGCAGGGCATTGATCTGATTCATCTGCCGATTGGAACAAGATTGTGCTGTAATGATATTTTGATGGAAGTGACTCAGATCGGCAAGGAATGCCATACACACTGTGAGATATATCATACCATGGGCGAATGCATTATGCCGTCCAACGGAATTTTTGCAAGGGTTCTGCATGGCGGAGTGATGAAGACAGGAGATGAGATCAGGATATGTACATAGTAGGGATTATTACCTCCAGTGACAAAGGTGCGGCTGGAGAACGAGAAGATTTAAGCGGGCCTGCGATCAGGGAACTGCTGCCAGGAGCGCAGTATCAGGTGGTGAGTTACCGGGTGCTGCCTGATGATAAAGAGAAGCTGAAGCAGGAGATCATCCGGCTGAGTGATGAAGAAGGCTGTCATCTGATTCTGACCACAGGCGGAACCGGATTCTCACGCCGGGATGTGACCCCGGAAGCGACCCTGGAAGCAGCCGACCGGCTGGCACCCGGCATTGCCGAAGCAATCCGGGCCTATAGCATGACAATCACCAGGAGGGCAATGCTGAGCAGAGCCGTCAGTGCGATTCGCGGCAGCAGTCTGATTGTCAATCTGCCGGGAAGTCCGAAAGCGGTGAAAGAATCACTCGAATATATCCTCGATTCGCTTCCTCACGGGCTGGATATTTTATCAGGGGAAGCCGGTGAATGCGCCCGGATCTGATATTGCATGAAAGGAACTGCTATGAAGATTTTGATAAAAGGTGCCGGTGATCTGGCCAGCGGGATCGGCCTGCGGCTGAACCGCTGTGGATTTAATATCGTAATGACGGATATAGCCGTACCGACAACCGTACGGCGGACGGTGGCATTTTCTCCAGCAGTCTACGAGGGGAGATGTAGTGTAGAAGGCGTGGAAGCTGTCAGGTGCGAAGATATCGCAGCGATTGAAGCGGCACTAAAAGCACGTCAGATACCGGTTGTAGTAGATGAACAGGCCGCAATCCGGAATCGGTGGCAGCCGGATGTGATCATAGATGCCATTCTTGCCAAGCAAAATCTTGGCACAGCTATTTCAGATGCCCCGATCGTGATTGGGGTGGGACCGGGATTTACAGCCGGAGCAGACTGTCATTGTGTGGTAGAAACCAAGCGCGGCCATTATCTGGGCCGCTGTATCAGGGCTGGCAGTGCGATCCCCAATACCGGAGTGCCGGGAGAGATCGGCGGCTATGGTATTGAGCGCTTAATCAAGGCCAGTGATGACGGGATATTCCGTGGCATCGCAGCCATCGGTGACCATGTAATGCCGGGGGATCTGATCGGTTATGCCGGAAGTACGCCGATTTATGCTCAGATTAAAGGCATTGTCAGAGGCATATTACAGGATGGCGTATTCGTTAAAAAGGGAATGAAATCCGGAGACATTGATCCGCGATGCGAAGCGGCTCATTGTTTTACGGTTTCAGATAAAGCCAGTGCAATTGCAGGCGGTGTACTGGAAGCAATTTTAAGCCTGAAACATGAGATCTGCTGAGCAGATTTCAGTTTTTATTCTCGATATTCTCGAGCGAGAATATCGCACTCATGAAGAAAAAAATAAAAGGGAGGACCTAAAAACATGAGAAAACAAAACAACAGAAGACCGATGAAAGCAGCAGCAGTATTTATGGCGGCAATGATGGCACTGACTGCCTGCGGCGGCAGCAAACCGGCTGAGACCGAGGCAGCGACACAGACAGAAACAACAGAGACAACTCCGGCACCAGAGACGGAAGCTCCCGAAACGGAAGCACCTGCGGCAGTAACCGCCGAAGAAGCTACGATTCTGGTTGCAGCGGCGGCCAGTTTGAAGTATTCTTATGAGGAAGAGTTGATTCCCATGTTTGAAGCAGCCAATCCAGGTATCAAAGTAGAAGCGACCTTTGACAGTTCCGGCAAACTGCAGACTCAGATTGAAGAAGGTCTGGGCGCTGATGTCTTTATGTCGGCAGCAAACAAGCAGATGACTGCTTTACAAGAACAGAACATGATCGATGCAGACAGTGTCGTTGATCTGCTGGAGAATAAAATTGTCCTGATTGTACCGGAAGGCATGGAAGCAAAGGTTACCGGCTTTGAGGACATTACCAATGCTGATACGATTGCAGTCGGGGATCCGGAAAGTGTTCCGGCCGGCCAGTATGCCAAAGAAGCATTGACGAGCTTAGGTATCTGGGATGAAGTAGAAGCCAAATCAACAAAAGGAACCAATGTAACGGAAGTTCTGAACTGGGTTGCTGAAGGAAGTGCTGATGCCGGAATCGTATATGCTACGGATGCGGCAACCACCGATAAAGTTGTGGTTATTGCCGAAGCTCCAGAAGGAAGCCTTGAGCAAAAGGTAATTTATCCGGTTGGTATTGTATCAGAGTCTGAGAATAAAGAAGCGGCACAAAAATTTGTTGAGTTTTTACAGACAGGAGAAGCTCTGGCGGTCTTTGAAAAGTATGGATTCTCTGCTAACTAATCGAAGAAATGAGGAAACGTTATGGATTACAGTCCGATTCTGATATCATTAAAAACGGCAACAGCAGCAATCGTGATCACCTTTTTCGCCGGGATTGCAGTAGCCAGGTGGATCATTGGAATTAAGCGGCAGAATTTAAAAGTTTTGCTGGATGGGATTCTGACTCTGCCGCTGGTACTTCCGCCGACGGTGGCTGGTTTTTTCCTGCTGTATCTGTTTGGCGTAAAACGCCCGATCGGTCAGTTTTTCCTGACATATTTTGGTATAAAGATAGCATTTTCCTGGACAGCAACGGTACTTGCGGCAGTGGTTATCTCATTTCCGCTGATGTACCGCTCCGCCCGGGGCGCTTTTGAGCAGGTCGATCAGAATCTTGTCTATGCCGGGCAGACATTGGGTCTTTCCGAATGGAAGATCTTCTGGAAAATAGTGATGCCGCAGGCAATGCCGGGGATTTTGTCCGGAGGTGTCCTGGCCTTTACCAGGGGCCTGGGCGAATTCGGTGCGACCGCGATGATTGCCGGGAATATCGCCGGCAAGACCAGAACGCTGCCGCTGGCCATTTATTCAGAGGTGGCGGCCGGCAATATGGAGGCGGCCGGTGTTTATGTCTGGATTATTGTAGCAATCTCATTGCTGATTGTCGGCGGAATGAACCTGGCAGCAGCGAAACGACAGGTATTACGGTGAGGATAAACATGGGACTATATTTAGACATAGAGAAGAAACTAAAAGATATTACCCTGCGGGTAACCATTGATACCAGCGGTTGTCAGGGGATCACCGGAATCCTTGGGGCTTCCGGATGCGGCAAAAGCATGACCTTAAAAAGTATTGCCGGAATCGTCAGGCCGGACCGCGGAACGATCCGACTCAATGACCGGATTCTGTTTGATTCGGAACAAAAGACCGATATCAGGATTCAGGAACGCCGGGCCGGTTATCTATTTCAGAATTATGCGCTGTTTCCCAACATGACGATCAGGGAGAATATTCAGATAGCTATCCGTGATACCACCCAAAAACAACAGGAGCTTGTCGATTTTTACCTGGAACTGATGAAGCTGTCAGAACTTGGCGGCCGCTATCCGGGCCGGTTATCCGGGGGACAGCAGCAGCGGGTGGCGCTCGCCAGAATTCTGGCATCCCAGCCAGAGGTGCTGATGCTGGATGAACCATTTTCAGCCCTTGATACTTATCTAAAAGAACTGCTTCAGATCGAGCTGCTGGATATTTTAAAGACTTATCAGGGCGATATTCTGATGGTGACCCATAACCGCGATGAAGTATATCGCTTCTGCGATCAGATCTATATCCTGGATGAAGGCCGGCTGGTAGCTTCCGGCCCAACCAGACAGGTCTTTGCTGATCCACAAGCAATCGCCGCCGCAAGGCTGACCGGCTGCAAGAATATCGAACCAGCCACGAAACAATCAGAGCACAAGCTTTTCGTCCCCCGATGGGGCCAGCACCTCACAACCAAACGTCCCGTCCCGAACTGGCTCAGCGCAGTTGGCATCCGGGCCCATTTTCTCCGTCCAGCCGCAGACGATACAGGCCAGAATTGCATTGCCTGCCACTGGGATAAAGTCCTGGAAGATCCATTCGAAATGACAGCGATCACCAGTCATGGAATCTGGTGGAAAGTATCAAAAGAAGACTGGCAACACCGCTATCATCAGCAACTGCCTGCTTTCCTGCAGCTGCCGGAGGAAAGTATCCTGTTCCTAAAAGACTAGAGGATTACATTAATGAAGAAAAAAATCACACTGGTACTGCTGGCAGCTGGTGACAGCCGGAGATTCGGCGGCAATAAGCTGCTAAGCAATTTTCATGGAATGCCGATGTACCGGCATCTGGTAACACAGATAGAAACGATTCCAGAAACATTATTCTGCCAGAAAATACTGGTCACACAATATCCCGAAATCGCTTCCGATCTTGAAAACTATGGATACGAAACCGTCATAAACACACAAAGTACAATAGGAATTTCCCATTCCATTCATCTGGCTTTAGATCATCTGCACGATCAGGCCGATGCAATATGCTTCGCCGTCTGCGACCAGCCCTGGCTTCAGGGAAAAACCATCGAGGCTTTTTTATCAGCATGGTTACTCAGCAACAAAGGCATCGGATGCCTGAGCCATCAGCAGCGTCTGGGCAATCCAGCAGTATTCACCAGAATATATATTCCAGAATTATATTCACTAACAGGAGACATCGGCGGAAAAAAAATACTAAAAAGGCACATAGAAGATACATATTTATACAATGTGCAAGACAAAAAAGAATTACTGGATATTGATAAAAATACTTGTCACAATGATACGGATTAGCTATAATAGTAAATAGTTATCTCAAGAGTGGCTTCCCCTAACAATTTGATTTTGTCCTTTGTTTTTTACCCAATGAGACTAATCACTTTGCTGGGGGCTGTCGCGCTAAAATGCCTGCGGTCCCTGGCGGTGGCCGTGGTACCAGTCCGTATTTTCTGCATTTGCAGGGCCGTTAGAGACTCTTAAAGCAGAGAAATGACGCGTTAATGTCAGAAACGGCCAACTGTTTGAGCGCAGCGAGTTTTGGCGTTTCTGGCATTGCATTTAGCGGCAGTTCTCTGCTTTTAGAGACTCTTACGGTCCGAAACCGCAGGAAATACGGACTGGTACCACGGCCACCGCCAGGGACCGCAGGCATTTTAGCGCGACAGCCCCTCACGACAATGTGCATCAAATACATATGGAGGAAGATTATGATCCTATTACAAAAATCCAGCGTAATGAACCTGGAAAACGCCATGCGCGGCGCCCGAAACCCAATGAACAGCTGGGCCAGAACAGACAGTTCCTACGACGACAACGGCAAGTATATCCTCGGTCCCAACGATCTCGATCTGGCCAAGCGCCTTCGCCGGGCCGGAAGTGACCACCGTAAGTTTATCCGCCAGATTTTTGTCTCCGTAGACATTACGGCTCCCATGTACTGGTGGAAGGAATATGACACCTACAAGGTGGCTACGGTAGCCAACTCAACCAGCACCATGCATAAAATTCACAGCAAGCCGTTCACACTGGAAGATTTCAGTGTTGACCACATGACACCGGCGACCCAGGAGTTTATGCAGTCAGTAGTAGCCAAACTGGAAGAGATCCGTCTTCAGTTTATCGAGCATAAGAAGAAAGAAGACTGGTATGACCTGATTCAGCTTCTGCCGTCCAGCTACAACCAGATGCGAACCTGCTCTTTCAATTATGAGACACTGGTCAACATCTATTATGCGAGAAAGAATCACAAGCTGTTGGAATGGCATACGTTCTGTGACTGGATCAGAACCCTGCCCTATGCAGAAGAAATTATTATTGCAGATTCTGAAGAACGAAAAAAATAAAAGGAATAGAAGAAGATTGAATATTATTACAGCAGTAGATAAGAATTGGGCGATCGGGAACAAGGGACAGCAGCTTGTCAGTATTCCCCATGACCAGAAGATGTTCAGGGATGAGACCCTGGGGAAAGTTATTGTAATGGGAAGAAAGACACTGGAGAGTCTGCCGGGCAGCAAGCCATTATACGGGAGAACTAACATCGTTCTCACCAGTGACCGGTCATATAAGGCTTCAGGAGCGGTCATCTGCCATAGTATGGAGGAAGCGATGGCCGCATTACGGCCTTATCGGCCTGAATCCATTTATGTCATCGGCGGACAGCGCATCTACGAACAATTTCTGCCGTATTGTCATACTGCGTATGTTACTTATATAGATTTTTTGTATTCAGCAGATACGTATTTTCCGGATTTAGATCAAAAAGAAGGCTGGAAATTAATTCAGGTCAGTGAAGAGCAGACTTATTTTGATCTATGTTATGAATACCGGATATATAAAAAATAGTTTTAGGAGGATGGAAATGTATAAGATTTTAAAAGCACAGAATCTGGCGGAGAAGATATTCCTGATGGATGTTGAGGCACCGCGCGTAGCAAAATCCTGCCAGCCGGGTGAATTTGTTATCGTTAAAATGGATGAGAAAGGTGAGCGGATTCCACTGACAATCTGTGATTTTGACAGACAGGCCGGTACCGTTACAATCGTATTTCAGATTGTCGGTGCATCGACTCAGCGAATGGCGGGGCTTACTGCCGGTGATTCCTTCCAGGATTTCGTAGGGCCGCTGGGACAGCCCTCTGAATTTGTAAAAGAGGATCTCGATGAATTAAAGAATAAAAAGCTTCTGTTTGTTGCCGGTGGTGTGGGAACCGCTCCGGTCTATCCTCAGGTGAAATGGATGAAAGAGTGCGGCATTGATGTAGATGTCATTGTTGGTGCCAAATCAAAAGACCTGCTGATTCTGGAAGATGAAATGAAGGAAGTGGCAGGGAATCTGTATATTACAACGGATGATGGTTCTTATGGACGCAAAGGTATGGTAACCGAAGTAATCAAGGATCTGGTTCAGAACCAGGGGATTCAGTATGATGAGTGTATTGCGATTGGACCGATGATTATGATGAAGTTCGTCTGCCTGCTGACAAAAGAGCTGGATCTGAAGACTACGGTCAGCATGAACCCGATTATGGTGGACGGTACCGGTATGTGTGGTGCCTGCCGCTTAAGTGTAGGTGATGAAGTGAAGTTTGCCTGTGTGGATGGTCCTGAATTTGACGGCCATCTGGTGAACTTTGACGAAGCCATGATGAGACAGCAGACTTATAAGACCGAAGAGGGGCGAGCACTGCTTAAAGAGCTGGAAGGCGACACCCATCACGGTGGCTGTGGAAATTGTAATTAATCGGGAGGAAAGAAATGGACGTAATGAAGAAAGTGCCTGTCAGAGAGCAGGATCCAAAGGTAAGAGCGACAAACTTCGAAGAGGTTTGTCTCGGATATAATCAGGACGAAGCAGTAGAGGAAGCTGCCAGATGTTTAAAATGTAAAAATGCCAGATGTATTGCCGGATGTCCGGTTGCCATTGATATTCCGGGATTTATCAAAGAAGTCCAGGACGGCAATATGGAAGCGGCAGCACAGGTGATTGCGCAGTCATCGGCACTTCCGGCAGTCTGCGGCCGTGTGTGCCCGCAGGAATCCCAGTGTGAAGGAAAGTGTGTGCGTGGTATCAAAGGTGAGCCGATCTCAATCGGCAAGTTGGAGCGCTATGTGGCAGACTGGTCCAGAGAGAATGGTTTTGTTCCGTCAGCAGAAGCAGAGTCTACAGGCAAAAAGGTAGCCGTTATCGGATCCGGTCCGGCCGGTCTTACCTGTGCCGGTGATCTGGCAAAGCAGGGATACGAGGTGACAATCTTTGAAGCGCTGCATGAACCAGGCGGAGTTTTGATCTATGGAATACCTGAATTCCGTCTCCCCAAAGGAACGGTTGTAAAAACAGAGATTGAAAATGTCATTAAGCTTGGCGTTAAGATCGAAACCGATGTTATTATCGGAAAGTCCGTAACCATTGATGAACTTCTCGATGAAGAAGGCTTTGATGCAGTCTTTATCGGTTCTGGTGCAGGGCTTCCTAAATTCATGGGAATTTCGGGAGAGAATGCCAACGGCGTATTCTCTGCTAACGAATATCTGACCAGAAGCAACCTGATGAAGGCCTTCCGCGATGACTATGATACCCCGATTGTGGCAGGCAAAAAGGTAGCGGTGGTAGGCGGCGGCAATGTTGCCATGGATGCAGCCAGAACCGCTCTTCGCCTTGGTGCAGAAGTTCACATTGTTTACCGCAGAAGTGAGGAAGAGCTTCCGGCACGAGTGGAGGAAGTCCACCATGCCAAAGAAGAAGGGATTATTTTTGATCTGCTCACCAATCCGGTAGAGATTTTAGTCGATGACAATGGCTGGGTAAGCGGCATGATTGTCCGTAAGATGGAACTGGGCGAGCCGGATGCATCCGGCAGAAGAAGACCGGTTGAGGTCGCTGGCTCTGATTATACGATTGAAGTGGATACGGTTATTATGTCTCTGGGAACTTCACCGAACCCATTGATTTCTGCAACAACAGAAGGACTTGAAACAAACCGCTGGAAATGTATTGTTGCCGATGAAGCAAACGGCCAGACCTCCAGACCGGGAGTGTTTGCCGGCGGTGATGCCGTAACCGGAGCAGCCACGGTAATTCTGGCGATGGAAGCCGGACGTTCCGGAGCCCGGGGAATTCACGAATATCTGAGCAGCAAGTAATGATCATTTCATGAAATAAATAACATAAGAACGAACAGACAGGTAGCGAAAATGATACCTGTCTGTTTTGTGAGGAAGGTTTCCGGTTGAGAAGCCTGCCGGAGAAGGAGTAGGGACATGAAACGGGGAATAACAAAAGAAGAAAGATTAAGACAGATGACCGAGACACCGGTTCACCAGCTGATTCCGAAGCTGGCGGTGCCGACAGTGATCAGTATGCTGGTTACAGCAGTATACAATATGGCCGACACCTTTTTTGTCAGCCAGATCAATACCAGTGCTTCTGCAGCAGTCGGAGTTATATATTCGGCGATGGCGATGATCCAGGCAATCGGTTTTACTCTGGGGATGGGAAGCGGGAACAATATTTCCCGTTGCCTGGGCAATCGTGAAGATGGCCGGGCTGGTATTTATGCATCAACAGCATTTTTTACGGCGGCGATTATCGGGATCATTTTCATGCTGCTGGGAATTGTTTTTTGTGAGCCGTTAGTTTACTTTCTTGGGGCAACTCCGACCATTGCACCTTATGCGCAAGATTATGCCCGCTACATCCTGATTGCCACCCCGTTTATGATGACTTCGTTTGTCATGAATAATATTCTGCGTTCACAAGGGAATGCGATGTTTGCCATGTTTGGAATTACAGTCGGCGGGATTCTGAACATGATTCTGGATCCAATTCTGATTTATGACTTTGATATGGGAATTGCCGGTGCGGCAATTGCAACGATGGTCAGTCAGATGATCAGCTTTGGCATTTTGTTTTATCAGTGTAATTTCCGTGAGGACTGCATAAGAATCAGATTTGCTGACTTTCGTCCCAGCAGAAAGATTCTGGGAAAAATACTCCACGCCGGTCTGCCGTCATTCTGCAGGCAGGGGCTGGCCAGTGTTACGGTTGTTGTACTCAATTTTGTGGCGAAGCCATATGGCGATGCGGCGATTGCGGCCATGTCGATCGTAAGCCGGATTATGATATTTATCAACTCCAGCCTGATTGGCTTTGGGCAGGGATTTCAGCCGGTCTGCGGCTTCAATTTCGGAGCCAAACGGTATGACCGGGTTCTGGACGCTTTCTGGTTCTGTGTTAAAGTAGCGGTGATTATGCTGAGCGTGTTTGGAATTATTGCATTTGCTGTCAGCGATTCGATTATCAGTACATTCAGGCGGGAAGACCTGGAGGTTATCAGGATCGGCACCCTGGCATTACGGCTCCAGCTGCTGACCATGCCGTTCCAGGCCTGGCTTGTTATGGTTAATATGCTGACCCAGTCGATCGGATATGGCTTCCGTTCCTCAATCGTGGCAATGGGCCGGCAGGGACTGTTTTTAATTCCGGCCCTGATATTGCTGCCCAGGAGCTATGGCCTGCTGGGAATCCAGTTGGCCCAGCCGATAGCAGATATGCTGACCTTTGTCCTGGCGACATTTATTGTAACGGCGATACTCAGAGAACTGAACCAATTGAAGGCCGAACAGCTGGCTTCTTAAAACAGGAGTAGAACACAGGAATTACGATTCACGGTTATTCAAAAACCCACATACGGCTGTAATCAGCTATATGTGGGTTTTTTTAGTGTGATAGCGCCTTGCAATTTAACAATTTCTCTGGTTGATCCATTCTGTGGCCAGATCCATAGCTCCTCTGCAGGCATTCGTCTGATCCAGTGCATTCAGCATCACAAAATCATGAATAATTCCATTAAAACGGGCGGTTGTTACGTCTACGTCCGCACATCTGAGTTTTCTGGCATAATTTTCCCCTTCATCCCGAAGAACGTCTGCTTCACCATTAATAATCAACGCATCGGGCAATCCGCGCAATTGTTCTGTGGAGGCCTGAAGCGGTGAGGCTGTAATCTGGAAGCGAACCGAGGTATCTGGCGCATACTGGTTCCAGAACCACATCATACCGGCGCGGTACAGATAGTAATTATCTGCAAATTTTTGATAGGAGCAGGTGTTGAAACAGGCGTTAGTAACCGGATAGAACATGACCTGTTTATGAATATAAGGCCCGCCGCGGAATTTTGCCATCAGAGTCATGACCGTTGCCATGTTGCCGCCGACACTGTCACCGGCAACGGTCAGAGTATTTAAGTTGGCGATCAGATTCAGCTGCCTTAGAATCATGGGTGTCTGCATCAATACAGAATAACATTGTTCGATTGCGGTGGGATATCTGGCCTCCGGAGACAGGCTGTATTCAGGGAAAACAAGAATGGAATTGGTACGGGCAGCCAGCTCCCGTACCAGCTTGTCATGGGTGTGCAGATTACCAAAGACCCAGCCGGCACCATGTGTATAGAACATGACATTAGGAGTGCCCACAAGATTGGTCGGGCGTACAATATGGACGAGGATGATTCCCCAGATGCCGGTTGAAACCGACAGGGTATCAATGACAGCAGGAGCCTTACAGACCGGTGAGTTCTGTGCTTCATTCAGTTTTTTGCGGCCTTCGGCAGGTGGAAGCTGGAAGATCAGGGGCGGGGTGGAATTGGCCTCACATACTTTGGTGGCAGCTTGTTCCAGACAGACAAGTCTTTTCATAATAAAACGGACTTCCTTTCGGTTTCCATAGCTATATAACATCGTATGCGTCATCTCAACTATTGTAAAACATTTCGATAAAATTTCCCAAAAAGCAAGTGAAAAGTAGTAAAAAAGTTAAAATGTCAATGCATAATTTGAATTTTACAATGCAATATGACTAATCTATAATTTGATATAATAGAAAAAAAAGTAAAAAATATAATGAAAACCTGAATTAATACTTCATTGATTGTAATATTTGCATGAAAATGCGGGTTTTGCAACTATGGATACAATCGAGAAAGTGAGAGGTGGTTATGAGCAAAGTAAGGCTGCAAATTGATGGGTATACCATTGAAGCGCTGGAAGGGCAGAGTGTCATGCAGGCAGCACTGGCAGCAGGAATTTATATACCCCATCTGTGTTATCATCCGGCCCTGTCGTCGCTGGGTAATTGTAAACTGTGCTGTGTGGAAATTGAGGGAGAAGATAGCCTGTGCCTGTCTTGTGAAAAAATTATCGAAGATGGAATGGTAGTAAATACAAAAACGGAGGCAGTAAAAAAACGGCGGATTACAGCACTGGAGCTGATGCTGGCCAGTCATCCCGGAGATTGTACTTCCTGTGACAAATATCTGAATTGTGAACTACAGGCATTAATGCAGTACATGGGAGTTGGTCACTCCCGTTTACGCGAGATTGAAAAAGAAAATACCAGGATCGCAAAATCAGACAGCTTAATCAAACGGGAGATGCAGCGATGTATTCAATGCGGACGATGTGTTCGCGCCTGTGAAGAGCTGCGTGGGGTAGGGGTACTGGCTGTTAATAAAAAGAATGGTGAAACCTATATCAATACTCCGGGAGATAAGCCTCTGGATGAAACCGACTGCCGGTTCTGCGGTGCCTGTGTTGAAGTATGTCCGACCGGTGCCATTCAGGATAAGTCAGGGGTATTTCCGGCCAATGTTCCGTCCCGGCAGGCATATGTTCCTTGTAAAAGCGAATGCCCGGCCCATACGGATATTCCTTCTTATATTCGTCTGGTTAATCAGGGCAGATATAGCGAAGCGGTATGTGTGATCCGAGAAAAGCTGACGTTTCCACATGTATTAGGACTGATCTGTACCCATGCATGCGAATCAAAATGTAAAAGAAGTCATTTGAATGAAGCGATTTCGATCCGTGACCTGAAGCGCTATGCAGTAGAAAACGATCATGAAGAGCTCTGGAAGAAACGGCGGACGATACAACCTGATAATGGCCAAAAAGTAGCCATCATCGGCGGTGGACCGGCTGGTATGACAGCAGCCTATTATCTGGCTGGAAAAGGCTATCATCCGGAAGTATATGAACGGATGGCAAAGCCGGGAGGGATGATGTCATATGGAATTCCGAAGTACAGGCTGGCTCAGGATATTGTCGATCATGAAATCAGCACATTAACAGAGGCAGGAATTACCATATACCATAATGCAGACATCAGAAAACTAAATGAGTTGACGGACAAAGGTTATGATGCCATTTTGATTGCAATTGGCGCTTGTAAGGGAAGACGGCCACCAGAATATAATAAGCCCTGGCAAAATGCGATTGATGCAGTGGATCTTTGCAGAATGGCCTGTGAAGAAAACCTGCCCGATCTGGGCGAAGTGGTGACGGTATATGGCGGCGGAAATGTTGGTTTTGACTGTGCCAGAACCGCTAAAATGAACGGTGTCAGGACGGTCCGGCTGATCTGTATGGAGGCTCGCAGCCAGATGCTAGCTGATCCGGAGGAGATCAGGGAAGCATTAGCCGAGGGCATTGAGATTTTAAGTGGAACGGTTATCACAGGCGTGGATGAGGGCGGTGACCGGGTAAATGCTTTAACTGTGACAGATATCAATGGATTTCGGTTCACGGAGCATGGTCTGGAACTGGATATTGCTGCCGGAACCGAGCGCTCGCTTGAGACTGATACGATGATATTTGCCACCAGTCAGCAGCCGGGGCTTGATGAGTCTTTTGGCATCGAACTGGTGAAAGGAAGTTTTGCAAAAACAGACGATCAAGGCAGTACCAATATAACGGGCGTGTTTGCTGCCGGTGATGTGGTATACGGAACGAAGTCCGTTGTCCAGGCGATTGCATCCGGTCGGGATGCGGCAATGCAGATTGACCGGTATCTGGGCGGTGACGGCAATATTGAAGAAGTTCTGTTCGAACCGGAAGACAACAATCAAAAGATCGGAAAAATGGCAGGCTTTGCACATTTGGAACGAAACGAATGCCTTGGCACCTGCAGCGAGGCAGGAGCAGAATCGCTGCGCTGTCTGCAGTGTGATCTGCGGCTTGCGATTCCCAAAGATAAGAACTGGGCAGATCCGCATTACAAGACTGTAAAGGAGGTGAGGGGATGATTTGTAAAACAGCCGATACGTTGCTGCCGCTCTGGAATCCTCTGGGCAATACAGGGTGTCCTGTAGATTACTGTAAACAGTTGATGGATACGGCCAGAAAAGAGTCCTGCGGGCAATGTGTTTTTTGCCGCGAAGGAACCTGGCAGGTCTATGAAATAATAAAAGATATTACCGAAGGAAATCCTGAAAGTGGTGATTACGAACTGCTTCTGGATATTCTGGATCAGATCGGGGGCGGAGCTTCATGTGAAATGGCAAGAGAGGCTGCTGCCCGCTGCCTTGACTCACTCAAAGAAGATGAGGAGGAATGGGATAAGCATATCAAGCGAAAACGTTGTGCCAATCTGGTCTGCCGGTGTTCCTATACCTTTTATATCGATCCACAAAACTGTGACGGATGTGGAATCTGTATCAGGGAATGCCCCGATGGTGTAATTTCCGGGGGTGAGGCGATGATTCATATTATTCATACGGATCATCCAAAGTATAACTTACTGTCAGCAGCAGTCTGTCCCAGGGATGCGATTAAAAAAGCAGGGCCTGTAAAACCAAAGCTTCCCGCCGAACCGGTACCGGTCGGCAGTTTTGCAAAGGAAGCAGGCGGCGAGGAAGGAGAGACAACCAGAAGGCGGCGCAGAAGGGGATAACAATAAAAAGTAAAGACCAACAATATCGAAGGAGGTTTTATAATGGGTAAAGTTTTGGAAGCAGATGTTATTGTCATTGGTGGCGGAGCAGCCGGAATCACCGCAGCAGTTGCGGCAGCAGAAAAGGATGCCAGTGTGATCGTTCTGGAAAAAGGCAGCACCACAGGCGGAGCAGCCAATATGGGGATGGGAATCTTTGCCGTCGAATCCAAATATCAGAAAGCGCAGATGGTAGACTTAACTAAGGAAGATGCATTTAACTTCTTCATGAATTATACTCACTGGCGGGTTGATGCCAGACTGGTTCGGAAATATTATGAGCAATCCAGTGATACGATCGAGTGGCTTGAGGGGATGGGCGTAGAGTTTTTGGGGGCATTCAAATATTTTGAGAAATCCCTGCAGACCGAGCACATTGTCAAGACAAAGGGCAGCAATGCACCGGCCGAACGTGCGGCATCCAATATGTTTAGGGTACTGACCGAACAGGCTGAGGAGATGAATGTACAAATCATGTACCAGACTCAGGCAACTAAAATTCTGAAAGAAGACGGATACGTGACCGGCGTGGAGTTGATTGATGCCAATGGCGAAAAACAGACCGCATTATGCAATGCTGTAATTGTATCAACAGGCGGTTTTGGCAACAACTTAAAGATGCTGCATGACATTCTGGGGTATGAATGGGGCAAGGATCTGCATTCGTTCAGGATTCCGGGTGTACACGGGGAAGGCCTTAATATGCTCTGGGAAGCCGGTGTGGCAAAAACCAGTCCGACCATGGAAATGACTTATACCACACCTGGTGTAACGGATGTATTCAAAACCATCAGTGAAACCATGCGTCAGCCAAATCTGATGGTAAATCTCGATGGAAAACGTTTTATCAATGAAGCGATCATGAATAATACCACCTATACAGGGAATGCAATTTCTATCCAAAGGGAGCGTTCCGGCTTTACCATTATTGATGACAGCATTCTGGATACATATAGAAAGACCGGACTGGACTACATCACGAAACACCATAATATCAAAAATATTGATAAATGGGAGAAGGAACTGGAGACTTATCTGAGCGGTGGCTCGGTTGAGGCATCGGGCCTAAGTGATCTGCATAATGAAGAGCAGAAACATATGGTTTGTGTATTTGCTGCAGACACCCTTGAAGAATTATGTGAAAAAACCGGGATCGACTATGAGAACCTGAAGGTGACCATCGAAGAATATAACGAAGGCTGTGACAATGAAGATACCATGTTCTTTAAAAAGCATAAATACATGAAGCCATTAAAGGGCGGCAGGTATTATGTGGCAAGGCATTATCCGGCGGGATACGGAAGTCTTGGCGGAGCTAAGACCAACGACAAGATGGAAACGCTTGATAAGGATGGGTTTAAGATTCCAGGTCTTTACGCAGCTGGTATGGATGCAAATAATATCTATGGAGACAGTTATTGCTTCTTCATGCCTGGCAATACCATGAGTTTTGCGATTAACAGCGGCAGAATGGCAGGATATAATGCCGTCAATTATATGGATTCGGATGAATTCCAATAGATAAAAAGGGGGCTTACTTATGTCAACGAATAAAAAGTTTGCAGAGAAAGCATTTATATTTTGTATTTTAGGAGTAGTAATGATGTTCTTTTACTCCGGTTTCCAGAATGATCATCTGAATATTCTGCGTCCGGTAGCACTGGAGGTATTTGGTTTTAACGAAACAACGGCAGATATGCCGGTAACGGTAGCAGGTTTTGCTGTAGTTGTATTTTATTTGATTTGTGGCGCTGCGTTTGTGAAAAGCGGTGTTCTTAAGATCTTGGTTCCGAGTACAGTGGCACTCGGGCTGGCTACTATTGTCCTGGGATTTTCTACGCAGTCAGGAAATCTGATGTTATACAATATAAGCCTGTTTTTTGTCCGGTTGTTGGTAGTCCCGTTGCAGATGGGCGGATTCATGCTTTGTGCTAACTGGTTTATCAAGTATCGCGGACGGGTCATGGGGATTATCACCGCCGGCTCACCGTTGTTTTCAATCGTGGGAATCTCAATACTGACCAAAGTATATACTTCTCTGGGGTCGATCAGCATGGCTTATACTGTGTTCGGTGTAGTTATTGTCGCACTGGCAATCTGTATCGTAGTCTTTTTGAAAGATAAGCCGGAAGATCTGGGCATGTACCCGGATGGTGCCGACAGCCCGCCTAAATCAGAGGCAGAAGAAGGAAATGAGGATGTCAGTCTGAAAGAAATTCTGACTTCCAAGGTTGCCTGGCAGTTGATTATATCCTACGGAATTATGCAGTTTGTAATCAATGCAATGATGGCTTATATGGTAGCCCGTTATATGATGCTCAGTCCGGATCCGGCTAATCCGATGGCGCTGTGGATGAAAGCGGTGGTGTATCTTTCCGTTGGTGCCGCCCTCGGTATTCCGATGAGCTATGTGCTCGGCTGGATTGATGATAAGCTTGGTACGATCAAGGCTTCCTTGTTATTGAATATTCTGTTCTTTATCGCTGTAATTCCGCTGGCGATTATGCCGGTCGGAGGCAATGGATTGCTGATGGGCGTATGGGCCTTTGGTGTGGCATGTATGACCGGTGGTGTACCGACCATGCATCCCTGCTCCGTATCTTATGTATATGGACGTAAGAAATATCAGGGGGCAAACAAGTGGATTATGACGATTCAGGCGATAATCATGGCATTTGCACTTTACTATATGGGATTTTTCTTCGAACGGGGAATGGCAGACATGGCTTATTATGGAATGCTGATTATGCTGGTAATTTCTCTGATTACGATCATCACTATGTGGAAGGTTCCCGATGCAAATGCTGCTGACCGGGATTACAAAAATAAATAAAGTTATGTAGATATGCGCGGCGCGGCCGCAGATGACACATGGCCGGAGTGCTCTTGCAGGAGGGCAGCACCGGCCATGTGTTTTTTATTGTATTGGGATTCTTTCTTAATTCACAGGAAATGGAGGAATGAAATGAATAGGGAATATAAGCATGTAATGAGCCCGGTCAGGGTCGGGAAGCATTTGCTAAAAAACAGGATTATTGCAGCACCGGTGACGCTTCATTCGGCATCGAACGGGGAGATTTATCCAACCGAGGCGGCGATGAACTTTTTTGTCCAGCGGGCCAGGGCCGGTGCCGGAACGGTGGTGTGTGCCGGGGTTAAACTGTTACCGGTGGCTGATGACGGGGAACATGCGAGCTGGGATATTTATAAGCATAATGCCATGAATCGATTAGCCGAACTGGCGGAACGGATTCATTTTTACGGGGCTAAGGCTTCGATGGAACTGATCGGGATCTTTGAGGAAGGCTATACGGCTTCAACCAGTGGTACCCTGATGGATGGAATCACACCGGGGCGGGAGATTCCGGTTAGTGAGATGATAAAATACAAGGAAGGATATGCTCATTCAGCAGAAATGTTGATGAAGCTGGGATATGACGGGATCTTGCTTCACTTCGGACACAGCATTCCGGTTGCCCAGTTTTTATCGCCACTTACGAACAGCCGGACGGATCAGTATGGCGGAAGCTTTGAAAACCGTGTCCGTTATCTGGTTGAAATCCTCGAGGCAATCCGGGAACGGGTCAAGGATAATATGATCATTGAGATCCGGATGTCAGCCAATGAATTTAAGGAAGGCGGTATTGATGAGGAAGAAGGATTAAAGATTGCGGAAGTATTTCAGCAATATGCTGATATTGTCCAGGCCAGCTGCGGGATGGTAACACCGGAACTGATGTGCCGCACCCACCCATGTGATTTCCTGCCACCAAATCCCAATGTGTATCTGGCGGAGCACTTTAAAAAATCAGGCCGGATTTCGGCTTTTGTCACAGCCATCGGCGGAGTGGGAAGTCTTCAGGATGCCGATGATATCATCGCCGCCGGTAAGGCCGATTTCGTCGCCATGTCACGGTCGCTGATTGCCGATCCTGAACTGATCCCCAAGAGTCTGGCCGGACAGGCAGACGAGGTGGTTCCCTGTGTGAAATGTATGCGCTGCCATGACAGCACCGTATATGAATACTTTTTCCAGTGCTCTGTAAATCCATCGATCGGTTTGATGCAGTATCTGGACAGTATGGTAAAACCAGTCAATCAGCTGAAAAAGGTAGCCGTCATTGGCGGTGGTCCGGCTGGAATGTATGCTGCCCTGACAGCATCGGCACGCGGACATGAAGTGACCTTATATGAGAAGACAGACTGCCTTGGCGGGGCATTAACATTTGCTGATAAGGTATCCTTTAAATATTCTCTTGCCAGATTTAAAAATTATCTGATTAACCGGATTAAAGAATCTCAGGTAACGGTATGTCTGGAAGCAGAGGTATCATCAGAAGTGTTAAAAGAACATGGTTATGATACCGTGATTGCTGCTCTGGGAGCAGCTCCGGCAGTACCGCCGATTCCCGGGATTGAGTATGCACAGGCAGCAACGGATACATACGGGATAGAAGATAGCCTGGGTGACCAGATCGTCGTGATCGGAGGCGGACAGGTGGGCTGCGAGACGGCATTACACCTGGCGAAATCAGGAAAACAGGTGACCATTCTGGAAATGCAGGAAGAGTTGGCACCGGATGCATCCCGCACACACAGAGGGGATATTATGGCCGAAATGGCCGGCGAATCAGGTCTGACCGGTATTACTTCGGCAAGATGTACGGCTGTTGGTTCCGACTCAGTGACTTATGAGAAAGACCAGTCCATCCGGACCTTACCAGCATCAGCAGTGATTCTGGCTGCCGGTATGAAACCGAATGTGGAAGAAGCGGATATGTTTGCAGCTGCAGCACCGGAATTCTGGGAGATCGGTGACTGCAAGAAGGCACGTACCGTTGAGTTCGCGGTCAGGGAAGGGTATTTTGCAGGTATTAACATTTAAGAGTGAAAATGAAGGAGGATTTGCAATGAAAGGTAAAAGGAAACGAATCTGGACACTGGTATTGACAGCTGTATTATGTCAGTCAATGTCACCGGCAGTTTTTGCTGAAAATATGGAGTATGATGAGAAGCTGGTGATTGTACATACGAATGATGTACATTCCCATGTCGATGTAGAACCGTATGTAAAAGGGTATGTTGATCAGCTGCGGGCAGAGGGCGAGCAGGTGCTGTTATTGTCAGCCGGGGATGCTTTTGCCGGAACGGCCTTTGCAGCTCTGTCAGACGGACAGGATGTCGTCACCGTCATGAATATGGTAGGTTATGAGGCCATGGTTCTGGGCAACCATGAACAGATGATGGATGCCGCTAAGCTGTCGGCAGCAGTGGATAATTCAAACTTCCCGGTAATGGCGATCAATAAGCCGGCAGCGTTTGATGCGGCCGTGCCGAACCTTGCCGATTATATAATCTATGACTTTAACGGAACCAAAATCGGTATTATCGGCATCAATGCAGTCGGTGGTTTGGACAACAAATACGATGATGCGTATCTGACCGGAGATGCGTTTGTAGCAGCGGTGGAAACTGCCAAAGCAAAGGCTGAGGCCGAAGGTGCGACCCTGTTCATTGGCCTGTCTCATCTGGGCGTTACAGATCCTGATGAGACCATCCGCAGTACCTATATTGCAGATAAATGTCCATGGTTGAGCTTACTTGTTGATGGCCATTGTCACACCGCTCATGAGAACGGTTTGCTGCAGAATAATGTCCTGATCGTAGAAACAGGAGAATACGGCAACAATATCGGAGTAACCGAGTTATATTTCAAAGATGGACAGATTGTTAACCGGGTGGCCGGTCTGATCCAGATAAAAGGAAATGAAGCGAACTGCGGCATTACACCGGATGCTGAGCTTGCAGCTTATATTGCGGCTCGTAATACGGCCAATCAGAACTACCTGAATGAAGTCGTCGGTCAGATTCCGGAAGATATGACATCTGACCGCAATGTGATCCGTAAGGGCGAAGCAGCCCTGGGCAATCTGATTACAGATTCCTGGCGTTGGAAGACCGGTGCTGATTTTGCGACCTTTAACAGTTCCGGTATCCGGGCTGACTTAACGAAAGGAGATTTTAGAAGAGAACAGCTGCTTAACCTGTTCCTGAATCAGAATCAGGTAATTACTGTTGAAGTAAGCGGGCAATATATCTATGACTGGTTTGAAGCTTCGGTATCAGCTTATCCCGGATTAAATGCAAGTTTTAAACAGGTATCCGGGCTGGTTGTACAGTTCGACAGCACCAGGGAAGCAGGCAGCCGTATTGTTTCCATTACCTTAGCAGACGGGACACCGATTGAGAAAGAGGGAACCTATATTCATGCTGTAGATGGGGAACCGGATTTCTTCATGGATACGACCGGAAAGAAAGACCCGGTTGAAGGTGTGGACTATCAGGCTGGGTATGGTACATTCCAGGAAATTCTGGTAGAATATCTGAATAGCGGACAGATGGAAGATTGTCAGGTATCCGGACGAGTACAGGAGATTAATGGACTTTAATCGAGGCACAAGGAGGTCAGTCTATGCGGCTGGTTCGTATCAATCGGTGATTGCATATCCCCAAGACAGGTGAAGCAGGCTGTATATGCGGCTTTTGTGCGGCTATGGATATCCTATAGTACGGCTGATAGGGTTTCACCTGTTTCATGCTTTTTTTATTGAAATGCTTCTTGATCTGTGATACGATAATATATACAGTTTGGAGAGACGCGGCGAGGCTCTGGGCCTGAAAAATCTTTCTCTAAAAGGAGCATATCATAATGGATAACGTTGAATTAATCGATTTAATAAGAACTGCAATTAAGGAAGAGCTAACCCCCATGAAGGAGGATATATCCTCTATTTTTGGTCGTTTAAATGCCCTTGAAATCAAACAGGATATGACACACCGTAAGCTTGACAATCTTGAATTTAATACCAAGAGTATGGAGCGGGAGATTAAAAAGGATATTGCCTTAATAAAAGACGGCCAGGAAACTCTTATTGCTGTCATGGAGGCCAAAGGCATATTACCTAGAGTAGAGGGGCAGTAGCCCCTCTGCTGTTATATAAATATGATTTTATAAACTTCTCAATATCTGAATTTTAAAGTCAATGATCTTGCCGGCGACAAATGGTCGTTTAGGCATCCCCAGAATTCACTAATAATCACAGATGTTTCGGTTCAGCAGTAGTCGTTATGGCTTCGCCGCAGATCTTTTTATTATTATACCTGATTCAGATTTCGGTTCAACAAAAGTTACATGATTCTATTACCATAAATGTGCATACTTGCTTTCAGGCAAAAATATGATAAGATATTAGTATAAATGAAAAAGCAGCAGGAGGGATTTTATATGAATACATTTCATGAAGTGAATGCCAAAGAGTTTAATCAGAGTCCATTTAAACTGATCGGCAGTGAATGGATGCTGATTACCGCTGAAAAAGATGGTAAAGTGAATACGATGACCGCATCCTGGGGCGGAGTCGGAGTCATGTGGGCGACCGATGTGGCCTATGCCGTGATACGCCAGAGCCGTTATACCAAGGAATTTATCGATGCAGCCGACAGCTTTTCCTTATCATTTCTGGATCATCAGACTTATGCCAAGGAACTGGGATATCTGGGCAGTGTATCCGGGCGTGATGAGGATAAGATCGCCAAGATGAATCTGCATGTCGGTCATGAAGGAGATGTGCCTTACATCGCCGAAGCATCGAAGGTAATTATCTGTAAAAAAATGTTTGCCCAGACCATGAAGCCGGAGAATTTTGTGGATATGGAGATTGGTGCTAAGTTTTATGGTGATAAGGATTATCATGAGATGTATATTGGGGGAATTGAGAAGATTATGGTTTGTGATGGGGTTTAGATAGTCGAGGGGAAGTGGGTGTTCGTGCAGGAATCGATCCGTTCTTTAGACGTGGCATTCCTAAGATCCTCGTCTCTTTCAAGGTCGCTGATTCCTGCACGAACACGCCAAGCTACGGTGTTATAAATATCTGTGGTTTGCCTAATAAATTTTCTTTATAGATAACATAATTATTTATTTTAGGAGACTCAAAGTCTAGCAGGGGGATAAGTCTTAGTTGTTTATTATCGACATGCTCCTTTACGAGACTTAATGGTAAAAATGAGTAGCCGGCACCGGCTAAGATGTATTCCAGGACTTTGGTGCTGTTATCGATTTCGAAATGAAATTGATAATGCTTTGGGAAGAGTTCTCTTATGAATATGCCAACTTCCTGCAGTGCAAAGTTGCAGTAAATATATCGTAAGGATGGTAATTGTTCTTTGGTTATTCCCTGACTGTACATTTGCTCGTGATAACTGCAGACTAATACTAATTCATCGACAGAAAAACAATCACATATGAATCCTGGTTTTTTGTAGGGGATGTAGATATAAACATAATCAATGAAATCCATTGAAAGCATATCTAATAATTCATTTGAATGGTTTATCGTTATTTTCAGCATAATATCATTCGTCTTTTGCGATACATAGGATAGGACTTTTTCTTTTAAGTGACACTCATATATGGTGTTTGTGGTGCCGATATGAATTTTCTTCTTATAAAAATCATTATCCTGATTGATTGTTAAGACAGCGGAATTATGTAGTTGAATGATCCTCTTTGCGTAGTCGTGGTATATCTTGCCGTGGGCGGTTAGCTCCATAGATTTATTATTTCTTTTCAGCAGCGGTTTTCCTATTTCTTTTTCAAGCTCAGCAATACGATTGGTAACTGTTGACTGGGCAATAAACAGCTTATTAGCTGTTTTAGTAAAATTCCTGTACTCACATAACAGTAAAAATGTTTCAATGGTTTCTATTGTCATACTTCCTCCAATAATCGAAAAAACAAATAGCAGCAATGCGAATTATCTGTTATACAAATAATAGAAGGTTTGGTATAATATGTCAAGAAATGAAATACCAGAGGAGGATTTAAACATGTCATATCAATCAGAAGAACAGAGGATGGACTGGGATATACAGCAATTTGAAGACATTGTTCGGGAGTATGGTTCCCCTGTGTATATATATTCAGAAGCAATTTTAAGAGAAAGATGCCGGGATGTAATGAATTTTGTGAAATATAAAAAATTTATTGTTGATTATTCAATGAAAGCTAATTCTAATCCGGCTTTACTTAAAATAATCAGAGAAGAAGGCCTGGAAGTTGATGTTATGTCACCGGGAGAAATATATATAGCAGAAGCTGCCGGCTATGAACCGGAAGAAATTTTTTATATTTGCAATAATGTATCAGCAGAGGAGATGCTTTATGTTATTAATAAAGGAATAAGGGTTTGTGTAGATTCCCTTGAGCAATTGGAGCAGTATGGACAGCTGGCTCCTCACAGTGAAGTTTCCATACGTATCAATCCGGGAATCGGGATTGGTCATCATGAAAAAGTTGTTACGGCCGGAAAAAAAGCTAAATTCGGCATTAATGTAGAGCTGGAAAAAGATATCAGAGCTATATTAGAGAAATATGACCTAAAGCTAATCGGAATTACACAGCATATCGGCTCTCTTTTCTTAGATGGCGAAGAATATTTAAAAAGCGCAGGTACCCTGATTGAATTTTCTAAATTATTTTCGGATCTTGAATTCGTGGACTTAGGCGGCGGTTTCGGGATACCTTATCGGGCGGCTGAAGGTGAGAGCAGACTGGATTTATGTGAATTAGGAAAATCTTTGGACGTTCTTTTTGAGAATTTTGTTCAGGAATACGGCAGGGAAATATATTTTAGAATTGAACCGGGAAGATATATCGTTGCTGAATGTGGAATGATATTGGGCACCGTAAATGGAAGAAAATATAATCATGAATCAAAGTATATTGGTACGGATGTTGGATTTAATGTTTTGATGAGACCTGTAATATATGATGCTTATCATGAGGTCAGCTTCTATCGAAATGGTCATTTAATAGAAAGTACAAATGGAGAGGAAGCAACGGTGGTTGGTAATATCTGTGAGAGCGGTGATATCCTGGCGGGGGACAGAATGTTACCGGATGTGAAATCAGGAGACATTATTGCCGTGAAGGATGCCGGGGCTTATGGGCATGTGATGAGTTCGAATTATAATGGACGATTGAGGACGGGGGAGGTGTTGCTGAGTCCGGATGGAAGTCGAAGAGCGATCAGAAAAAGAGACTCATTTGAAGACCTCATATGTAATTATGTTTTTTGATTTTATATGTAAAATGCACCTGACAAAATTCGCGTTGCGGATGGTTGCCAGGTGTTTTTTTAGTTCATAGGAAAGAGACGCAGACAGCGGAAGAACCAGACTACCCAATTTTTACCGGGCTTGCAATATATTATTGAGATAAATTATCCCGCCTATGAGTTGACAAAAACAATATATAGGCATACAATATAATTAAATTAGGCATACCTAATTTGGAAAGGATCAAACATATGACATCAAATCAAGAAGATTACTTAAAGACAATCTACGACGAGGGCGGTCTTGAAACGACTGTACCTAATAAAATAATTGCAGAAAAGCTTGGTATTGCCCAGGCATCTGTTTCTGAAATGCTTTCAAAATTAAATCAGCAGGGGCTGATTACTTATGAGGCTTATAAGGGTTCTCGTCTGACCGCGGCAGGTCTGGCTGCCTGCATTGATGTGGTACGCAGCCACCGGCTATGGGAAGTATTTCTGATGCGGCATCTGGGGTATACTTGGCGTGAAGCTCACGAGGATGCCCATCTGCTGGAGCATATTGCCCCAGCCCGGATGATAGATCGGCTTGACGATTTTCTTAATAATCCCCAGACCTGTCCTCACGGTTCGCTGATTCCGCAAAAGGGAAAAACACCTGCATCAGTGGCCTTGCATCGGCTCTCTGATCTGTCTGCCGGAGAAACTGCAATTATTTGCCGGGTGGTGGAAGATGGATCATTATTAGATTATCTGGAACGGAGCGGTTTGCAGATTCATAAGCTGATTAAGGTGGTTTTGGTTGACGATTATGAAGGGCCGGTTACTTTTCAGCAGGATAATAGAGAAATCTGTATTAGCTTTAAAGCAGCAACACAAGTGTTTGTGGAGTGTCGGAACGACGCAGAAGGAGGGATTGAAGATGACATATAAAAGTATTCTAAAAAATAAAATAATAACGTTAGCGGCAACGCTTCTGGTACTTATTTGTGCAATGACAGGGACACTGCTTAGCGGCTGTGCTTCTCAGCAGACACAAAGCGACTTCAGTGATAAGCTGAATATTGTCACAACCACCACTATGCTGTATGACCTGACAACTGTGATTGGCGGGGAACAGGTTCATATAACCGGTTTAATGGGACCGGGGATAGACCCTCATCTGTACCAGGCAAGTGCCGGCGATGTGACAAAAATGCAGGAAGCGGATGTTGTAGTGTACAATGGTCTGCATCTGGAAGGAAAAATGGGAGATATCTTCGCATCACTAAGTGAGCAGGGGCGATCTGTTATCTGTATAGAAGATGGGCTGGAGCATTCGAGGCTGCTGGCGGATGCGGAGAACCCTGAGCTTTATGATCCCCATATCTGGTTTGATGTTTCGATATGGAAAGAAGCGGCCCGGTACGTGGCAGTCCGGCTAGGTGAGATAGATCCGGACCATGTAGATATCTATACAGCGAATGCTGAAGCTTACCTGAAGGAGCTTACTGACCTGGAACAATATATCGGGGGCCGCATGGAAGAACTTCCGGAAAAACAGCGGGTGCTGATTACGGCTCACGATGCCTTTGGTTATTTCGGGCAGGCATATGATTTTGAGGTTATGGGTCTGCAGGGTATCAGTACCGATGCGGAGGCCGGAACCGCAGATGTGAGCAGACTTGCTGAACTTATTACCGAACGCCGAATCAAAGCCATTTTTATCGAATCATCGGTACCGGCAAAAAGCATTGAGGCTCTTCAGGCAGCGGTGCAGGCACGGGGATTTGAGGTAGCGATTGGCGGTGAGCTGTATTCAGACGCCTTGGGGGATGAGAGCTCCGGTCATAATACCTATATCTTAACCGTAAAAGCCAATGTTGACACAATTGTAGATGCTTTAAAATAGGAGGTGTAGAGGTATGGTAAGAGATGATTTTGCAGTTCAGGTGCATGATTTAACAGTTGCATATGATATCAAGCCAGTTCTTTGGGATGTTGACCTGACCATTCCTAAGGGGAAGCTGGCAGCAGTGGTCGGGCCCAACGGAGCCGGTAAGACGACGCTGATAAAAACCATGCTGGGGCTGATAAAACCGATCTCCGGCGGTGTGGACTTCGGAGGACGTAAACTCAGTCAGGAAAAAAAGGACATTGCCTACGTACCGCAAAGCGGCAGTGTAGACTGGGATTTTCCGGCCACAGTTCTTGATGTGGTGATAATGGGATGGTATGGGCATTTAGGCTGGTTTAAGCGTCCAGGCAAAGCTGAGAAACAAATGGCTCTTGAGACACTCGAAAAGGTGGGGATGAGAGAGTACGCCAATCGTCAGATCAGCCAGTTGTCCGGAGGTCAGCAGCAGCGGGTATTTTTGGCCCGCGCTCTGATTCAGCAGGCGGAAATTTACTTTATGGATGAACCGTTTAAAGGTGTGGATGCACAGACGGAACGGTCGATTGTGGAATTACTGAAGGAATTAAAGGGGCAGGGAAAAACCGTGGTAGTCGTACATCATGATTTGCGGACGGTGGCAGATTATTTTGACTGGGTTACATTAATCAATCTCCGGATTGTGGCCAATGGTGCAGTGATGGATGTCTTTCATGAAGAAAACCTCCGTCTTGCTTATGGCGGTGCCAGTCCGCTGCTGAAAGGGGTGGTGTGATGAATGGATTATCCGCCCTGCTTGGAGATTATACGTTTCAAACAGTAGCTCTGGGTTCTGCTCTGCTTGGAATTATCAGCGGCGTGTTGGGCAGCTTTGCCATGCTGCGCAGACAAAGCTTGTTAGGAGATGGTGTTTCTCATGCTGCTCTGCCGGGGGTAGTGCTTGCTTTTTTGCTGACTGGAAGTAAAAATACGGAAATTCTTTTACTGGGGGCTCTGCTTACCGGACTTGCAGCGGCTGTGCTTATTATCGCCGTGGTACGGCATTCCCGGATTAAATTTGATAGTGCCCTGGCTCTGGTGATGTCCGTTTTTTTCGGGCTGGGTCTGATGCTGCTGACCTATTCCCAGAAAGTGCCGAATGCCAATCAGGCGGGACTCAACCGGTTTATTTACGGGCAGGCCTCAACCCTTCTGCGGCGGGATATTACATTAATGGTCTGTTGCGGAAGTGTGCTGCTGTTTCTGGTAGTTCTGTTCTGGAAGGAGTTTAAGCTGCTTTGTTTTGACCCGGAATTTGCCGAAACAATTGGTTTTGCTACCGGTAAGTTAAATTTATTATTATCATTTTTGATTGTATTGGCAATTATTATCGGACTGCAGACCGTCGGAGTGGTACTGATGAGTGCGATGTTGGTTGCCCCGGCGGCGGCGGCCCGTCAGTGGTCGGATCGGCTGGGGGTGATGGTGACACTGGCTGCCGGTTTTGGAGCATTGTCCGGTGTGGCCGGAACACTGCTGAGTTGTGCGATACCGGGGCTTCCTACCGGTCCGGTGATTGTTGTGTGCATTTCAGTGATTGCAGTGTTTAGCCTGCTCGTTGCACCAGGGAGGGGCATTCTTTACCGGATGTATCAGACCGGAAGATTCCGAGCTGATCTGAAGGCGGAAAGGAGGTCTGTTCGATGAGTGCAGCTTTTGAAATCCAATTGATTGCTGTTTTTGTATCGGTTGCCTGTGCTTTGCCAGGGACATTTCTGGTTTTGCGGAAAATGTCAATGATGTCCGATTCCATTACGCATACGATATTGCTGGGAATTGTACTGGCCTTTTTTTTCACTCATGATTTAAACTCGCCGTTTCTGATTGTCGGAGCAGCGCTGATGGGAGTCGTAACAGTGTGGCTGACGGAGACTCTGGCAGGGACCGGGCTGGTATCGGAAGATTCGGCGATTGGCATTGTCTTTCCGCTTTTGTTTTCGATGGCAGTTATTTTGATTACCCGCTATGCCGGATCCGTACATCTGGATACGGATTCGGTGCTGCTGGGAGAGCTGGCTTTTGCTCCCTTTAACCGTTTAACGGTTTTTGGAGTCGATGTTGGAGCTAAGGCGATTTATACCTCGGGGATTTTACTGCTGCTGAATATAGTCTTGATTGCGGTATTCTATAAGGAAGTGAAAATCGCCACATTTGATCCGCTGCTTGCGGCTGTACTGGGATTTTCACCGGTGCTGGTCCACTACGGTCTGATGACATTGGTATCTCTGACCGCGGTAGGAGCATTTGAATCGGTGGGCTCAGTATTGGTGGTGGCATTCATGATTGGACCGCCGGTAACGGCTTATCTGCTGACAGATGACTTAAAACGTATGCTGTTTCTCAGTGCCGGCTTCGGTGCAATAAGCGGTGTAGCCGGTTATCAGTTGGCAGTCCTGCTGGACGTGTCGATTGCCGGCAGCATGGCAGTAATGACCGGGCTGTTTTTCCTGTTGGTCTGGATATTCGCACCGAAACGAGGGCTGATTGGTATGCTGGTGCAGAAAAGGAGACAGCGAATGGACTTTGCTCAATATACACTTCTGACTCATATCCGCAATCATGAGAACAGTCCGGAGGAAGAGGAGGAGAACTCCCTGGCGACAATCACATTTCACCTGCACTGGGAGCAGAAAAAACTGAACGGGATAATAAAACCGCTCAAGGCAAACGGCCAGATCGAGGTTGTGAATGGTTTGTTGATATTGACCCAGAAAGGCAGGGAACGGTATCAATCCTTTACGGAGGATGTGTTTGCGGTTTGTGGTTCTGTAAATGGGAAGTCCTAAACTTCATCTATGAGAAAGAGGCAGTTGATCACTGTCTTTTTTCAGTTTCAGGCGAATTAGCAACAGAAAAATACAGGATTCAACAAATAGTCAGCACGATATATCGAGAAAAGCCCCATCTGGGGTGTCAAAAGGCCGGTTTATGTTTAATCAGACATTTGATTGGTGGTCATGACTATCAAAACGAACAAAAACAAACACTAAAATATTTGATAAATTAAAAAAAAAATATAAATTGACATAAACAAACAAATAAAGTATAATAAGTAACACAAACAAACATAGAATAACAGGAAGGAGGAACTTATGCCGCAATGTATTGTAGTAGCAGATGATTTGACAGGAGCAAATGCCACCGGTGTTTTACTGAAAAAGATGGATTATCAAACCATTACTGTAATGAATATGGAACGCCTGGAGCTGTCTTCACTGGCCGACTATAACTGTGTTATGTATCCAACGGACAGCCGGAGCGTCAGTAAGGAGATTGCCTATAATCGCGTATATAATGTAACAAATCTTTTAAAAAGCGATGATATTAAAGTCTATTCAAAACGAATTGACAGTACTTTAAGAGGGAATCTGGGCAGTGAAACAGATGCCGCATTAGATTGCTTAGGAAATGAATATGTAGCAATCGTAGCACCTTGTTTTCCGGCATCAGGCCGGATTGTAATTGGCGGCTATATGTTAGTAAAAGGGTTACCGTTACATAAAACAGAGGTCGCGCTGGATCCGAAAACGCCGGTAAATACTTCAGAAGTAAAAACATTATTTGAACAGCAGACCAGATATCAGGCCGCATCCATAAAAATGAAAGATATGATGAGCGGAAAACATCATCTGGCAGAGCTTATGCAGACCCTTGTCAGTCAGGGAAAACGGATTTTAACATTTGATTGTGTGACCCAGGAAGATCTGGATTTAATTGCCGATGCTTTGATCACCAGCAAGCTCAAATTTCTGGCGGTAGATCCCGGAGTATTTACCGCCACGATTGCCAGAAAGCTGATTAAACCGGCAGATAAACGAGACCGAAAGAAAATCCTTGCAGTGGTCGGCAGTGTTAACCCGGTCACCAGAGCTCAGATGGAGGAATTATGGCTGACTCAAGGAACAGCACATAACACATTTGTCAAAACCAAAGAGCTGTTAGAGGGGGAAGTGCGGCGGAGCAATGAAATACAAAGAGTAATTACTGAGGTGCAGACGTTCAGTAAGGATTATGATATCTTAACGGTTACCGGTGATGGAATATTTCCGGAAAACCGAATTGACTTTGATGAATATACTGCCAGATATCAATGTCGGTTGGATGATATATCAAAAATGATAAATCAGGCATTTGCAGAAATAACCTACCAGCTGTTTAAGCAAAATACGGTCTTTAAAGGGCTGTATACCAGCGGAGGAGATATCACCGTTTCTGTATGTGAGAAATTTCAGACTGCCGGTCTTTCACTTCAGGATGAGGTGTTGCCGCTGGCGGCATATGGTACCTTTTTAAAAGGGGAGTTTGAAGGCGTACACATTATCACCAAAGGCGGTATGGTGGGCGAAAGTGATGCCATTAACCGGTGTATCACTTATTTAAAAGAAAAATTGTATATGTAGTGAAAGGAGAATAAGATGGAGAAAATTTTGGTTGCCATTCCGATTGGGGATCCGGCCGGAGTAGGGCCTGAGATTGTCGCCATGGCATTAGCAAATCAGGATGTTTATCAGGCTGCCAGCTGTATTGTAGTTGGTGATAAGAAAGTAATGGAAAATGCTATCAAGATAACCGGAGTGGAGTTGTCCGTACAGGTGATTAAACAGCCGGAAGACGGAGTATTTGAACCGGGAATATTAAACTTAATTGATCTAAATAATGTTGATATGGATCGGTTTACCTTTGGAGAAATCAGCGGTATGTGCGGTAAGGCAGCATATGATTATATTGCTAAGAGCATCGAACTGGCCAATGAAGGAAAGGTAGCTGCAGTTGCCACCACCCCGATTAACAAGGAATCTTTAAAGGCCGGCGGTATCAATTTTATCGGTCATACAGAAATATTCGGAGCATTGACCAATACGGCAGATCCATTAACCATGTTTGAAACAAATGGGCTGCGCGTCTTCTTTTTAACACGACATGTATCGCTTCGCAAAATGCTTGATATGATCACCAAAGAAAGAATTAAGGATTATGTAAAGCGTTGTCTGGAAGCCCTGGCGAAACTTGGGGTAACAGAAGGAACCATGGCAATTGCCGGATTAAATCCACATTGTGGAGAGCATGGCTTATTTGGTGATGAAGAGGTGGATGAAATTATTCCGGCGATTGAAGAGTTACAGGCCGAAGGATATCCTGTGGCAGGTCCGATTGGGGCGGACTCGGTATTCCATCTGGCGGCTCAGGGAAGGTTTAACAGCGTTCTGTCGCTGTATCATGATCAGGGGCATATTGCGACTAAAACACTTGATTTTGAACGTACGATTGCGGTTACTAATGGGATGCCGATTTTAAGAACTTCGGTTGATCATGGTACGGCTTTTGATATTGCCGGAAGTGGAAAGGTTAGTCAGGTTAGCATGATTGAAGCGATTTTGCTGGCGGCAAAATATTCACCAAATTTCAAAAAATAATGTAAGAGAAGGAGGTATTTGTTATGATAGGGGGACTTAGCGGGGAGAGAATGCTGCTTGGGTTGGCAGCCGGAATTATTGTACTTTTAATTATGGTTCTAAAAACTAAAATTCATGCATTTCTGGCACTGATTATCTGTGCAATTATTGTCGGGGTTGTTGGGGGAATGCCGGTTGTAAATATCACCCTTGAAAGCGGAAAGACATTTGGTGTTATCAATTCAATTACATCTGGGTTTGGCGGAACGCTTGGCAGCATTGGCATTATTATTGGGTTTGGTGTTATGATGGGGCAGATTTTTGAAATATCCGGTGCCGCTGAGCGGATGGCACAAACATTTTTAAAACTATTTGGTAAAAATCGTGAGGAGGAAGCCCTTGCGTTAACCGGATTTTTAGTTTCAATTCCTATTTTCTGCGATTCTGGTTTTGTGATTCTTGCACCAATTGCAAAAGCAATTTCAAGGGTTACTAAAAAATCAGTTATTTCATTAGGGGTCGCATTAGCTGCAGGTCTTGTTATTACTCATTCGCTTGTTCCGCCAACACCCGGTCCATTGGGGGTCTGCGGTATTTTCCAAATAGATGTCGGGAAGTTTATTTTGCTTGGAATTTTGCTGGCTCTGCCGATGACATTTGCATGCCTTCTGTATAGCAGATTTATCGGTAAAAAATATTATCAGATTCCTAATGATCATGATGATGGATACACTCGCGGTACCTATGTAAAACCCGCATATGAAGATACATTTTCAATGAGCAATAAGACCCTGCCAACGTCAATTGAGTCATTTGCACCATTGATGCTGCCGATTATTCTGATCTTAATCAGTACTATTTCTGCCGCTGCCGGAATGACGGAAGGGTTTATGCAGATATTTCAATTTTTAGGCTCGCCCATAGTAGCCGTAGGTCTGGGGCTGGTATTGGCAATCTTTACGCTTGGAAGAAGCCTGGGCAGAGATGAAGCGCTCAAGGAGATGGAAAAAGGGATGATGTCGGCCGGTATTATCATGCTGGTAACCGGGGGTGGCGGAGCGCTTGGCCAGATTATCAAGGACAGCGGACTTGGCACATTTATGGCAGAAGGGTTAGCAGCAACGGCAATTCCGATTATCATTTTACCGTTTATTATTGCTACCGTAATGCGCTTTATTCAGGGATCCGGTACGGTAGCGATGACAACTGCGGCTAGTATTTCAGCTCCGATTGTAATTGCTGCCGGTGTAAATCCATATCTTGGAGCATTTGCGTGCTGTATTGGTTCCTTATTTTTCAGTTACTTTAATGACAGCTATTTCTGGGTTGTTAACCGGACACTGGGAATCGGAGAAGCGAAAGAACAGCTTACCATATGGTCTGTTACAACGACTATTGCCTGGGGTGTCGGAATTGTTGAATTACTGCTGTTGAATATAGTTATGTAAAAAAAGCTGCTTTAATTTGGCAAACGCTATTGAATCTGGAGAAATAATCTTATATGATAGTAGCATACAGGAATATTCATCAGGAGGCAATTATGTTGATGTCGCAGCGGCAGTTAATCATTGTAGATATGGTCAGAAAAAAAGGCAGTGTTCAGGTAGAAGAACTGGCAAAGGAACTTGGTGTCAGCACTATGACGATCAGACGTGATCTGGTTCGGCTGGATGAGGATGGCATTGTGGAACGCTGTCATGGCGGAGCTGTGACAAAGCAGGAAGTAACTTATGCGGATAAGCAGGTAAGTCATCGGGATGAAAAAGTAGAACTTGCAGGTAGAAGCCTTCCTTTTATCAAGGAAGGTTATACCATATTTTTAGATGCCGGCACTACTGTCTATGAAATAGCCAGGCTGATAGAAGAGATCGGGGATTTAATGGTGGTAACCAATGATCTGGAGATTGCCCAGCTATTAAAAGAGTCATCGGTGGAATTGATTCTTTGCGGCGGTTATGTACAAAAATCAACCGGAAGTATGTTAGGATATTATGCTACAAAAATGATGGAAGATTTTCGTTTTGATGCAGGATTTTTTGGGGCGGCATCGATCGATGACAACTTAAATGTCCTGACGCCAACCATTGATAAAGCTTTTTTAAAACGTCAGTTGGTAGAGCAGTGCCAGGAGTCATATCTAGTCGTGGATGATTCCAAATTCAGGAAACAGGCGATGACAAGAATTCATCACTTGTCTGATTATACAGGTGTCATTACAAATCATGTCTTTACTAAAAAAGAAGCGGAAATAGTCGAAAAAAGAGGCATTCATCTGGTGAATCAATAAAAGGCATTAAAAAAGCGGATCCTAGGCAAATAAATTGCAGGGTTCGCTTTTTAGCTTGTGCGCCCGGCGGGCGCATGCTCGCCTTGAGCCAGGAGGAAAAAATGAAGCAGACAGCAATTGTAACCGGCGGCAGCCGTGGGATTGTTCAATAGTGAATGACATTTTCAGTTGACCGTATTTTCTCAATAATGTTTTTGGCTGCATCACTCAAGAAGTAATCCAGGGTTGTTTGCGGAACCAGTTTTTTTAGTAAGGGTATATTATGTTCCTTGATCGCATTTCGTACAGTCGAGGCACTGATTGGTGCCCCATCTGCTTCTTTACGTGGAATAATGATACATTCAATCCCGGATTGGGGCAGTTCTGTCTGCATAATCTGATTATAGATACCGGTCACCTGGCTGTTCGGTTCCTCCCCTACATAGCGCCTGGATATACCCAATGTCTTCGCTATTTTCAGGAAAATAGTCAGATCAAGCAAGGCATGTCCGGTAATGATATCCTCAGTATCCTTTTGAAAATAACTGGGAAAGGTAGCGTTACTGATAATGTAGGGACCACTGTCATGATAACAGATATTATTTAAATGGGCAGTTCCCTCCAAAACCAATTGTTTTCTCACGGAAAAGGGGATCAGGCTGGCATCTTCGCTGACGATAAACAGATGCAGGAGATCACTTTCCGATGCAGCTTTTTCAACTAGGTAGAGGTGCCCCAGCGTAAAGGGGTTTGCATTCATAACTAAACCGGATATGGCAGTATTCCCAGTGACAGCAACATTACTTGCATTTTTTTCTAACTGTTTTAAGTATTGCAAAAATCCGGTGATCCGGTTTTCCATAAAGACAAGCCGATTTTCAATTCTGGCGATTTCTGAAAATCCGAGGTCTTTAAAAAATTTGGCAGATTCGCATTTGGTATACAGAAATAAATGTGTATTTCCCTTAGCAAATTGAATTTCCATGAGATGCGTTATTATTGTATTCATAAGTCCCTCGCCCTGATGTTCCCGGCTGACAGCCATACAGCGAAGTGTATTTTCATAGCAGCTTCCAGTGGCAATCATGTTCATTTCATCATCATATATGGCGCAGGTATAGTCGAGATTAGCATCTCTGCGGATGCCTTCCGCACAAAGTAGTTCATCGATCTGCCGATTGTCTTTTTTATCTCCGGAATAAACCTTTGAAACAAAATATTCTGTCATATCAGACTCCTTCAAGGTTAAAATTTTTGGAGCATGGATTCACGTCCTATGCCTGTTCACTTAGAATCTTCGTGAGTAATATAACGCCAACGCAGCATATAAAGCTAAAAGCACAATTAAGACTATGCCAATCGTCAAGAAAACCGTCCGATTAAAAAAGGCTGTAATGATTCCGGCAAACCCCAACAGTATAAACGCTAAGTATATACATGACTTGCAAGTTTTCAGGGAGATCATGCGGTTTCGTTCATCCGTTTCCTTTATATGCAAAGCTTCCAGCGTTTTATCCTGATTAAGTGCCTTCCGGTATCTGATAATCCGGTAAATAGAGGTAAACTCCATTCCGGCAAAAAAACCTATTAGGACTACTACCGGCAAGCCGCTGTCAGCTTCAATGCCACCGCTCAAATTCAGCTTGATTACAAAAGCTATAATGACTGCCAATCCGCCTAAGACAGCAAATAGAGTAATCCAAATGATTCTTTTCTTTATATCTTTTTCAAAAGATTTCATAATCAATATCCCCCACATCTGAAAAATCGAAAACATCCTCAATAGTCAGGCCAAAAAACTTTGAAATCTTGTATGCAAGAGGTAACGAGGCAATATATTTTTCATTTTCTATTGACGTGATAGTATGGCGGGTAACATGCAAAGCTTTAGCCAATTCTTCCTGGGTGATCCGTCGCTGTTTTCTCAACTCTCGTATTCTCGTTTTCATCGGCCTGTCTCACCTCACTTTTTACCAAACCCCTGATGATTCATTATAATTCAAAAATGAAAGGTTAGTCAAGTTCACTGTACATGTTTTGTTTTATGTATAGTTGACTTAGCACTATATGTGTGGTAAGCTACACATAAAGACGAGATAAAGGGTGAGAGTATGATGAAGATCGAGTTTGAGGATGTCAAAAAGACTTTTGGTGAAGTTACCGCTATCGACGGCTTGAATTTAAGCATTGCGGAGGGTGAGGTTTACGCACTTCTTGGACACAACGGAGCCGGAAAGACAACAACGCTCCGTTTGCTTCTTGGGCTTTTAGAGCCGAACAAGGGAAATATAACGGTTTTCGGAAACAATCCTATAAAAAGTGGTAACTCAGTGCGCGGCATGTGCGGCGTATTATCGGAAGATGTGGGGCTTTATGATCCGTTGACTGTATATGATAATCTGATGTATTACGCGGACATATACGGCATGAGCCGTATAGAATCCAATCTGCGCATTGACGAACTGCTTTGCAGGTTTGACCTGTTCGACAAGAAGAGGGTAATTATAAAAGGCTTTTCCACAGGCATGAAAAAGAAAGTTGCCCTTATCCGCGCCATGTTGCACAGGCCGCGTATTCTATTGCTTGATGAGCCTACCAACGGGCTTGACCCTGTGAGTACGATGGATTTAAGAAGTATATTATCCGAACTTACGAAAGAACATGGAACCACTATCGTAATGACGACGCATAATCTTGAGGAAGTACAGAAAATGTGTGATAAAATCAGCATTTTCCGTCACGGGAAAGACATCTTTACCGACTCCATATCCTCACTCAAAGACAGCAACCATTATATTGAGCATGGACACTTCAGCCTCGAAAAGCTATATATGGAAATTGAAGCAAAGGGGGCGGACGAATGAATCATTCAGCTTCCGTATTTCGAATTCAGTTTAACTTATTCAGACGTGAAAGAGGTATGATGATATTCTATCTCTTGTGCATAGCCATTGCCGGTATTGCTGTCCCTATCTTTTTACATAGCATGGAGTCAACCTTGCCAATGGCAGCTTTATTGACGGTAATGTTCTTAAAACCGATACTTTCGGACAGTTTGGCCGGTGAGAGAGAAAAGAAAACGCTTGAATCGCTTTTATCAACCGGGGTAAACGGGAAAAGCATAATATGGGGGAAATTTCAATTCAGTTTGTTGTTTGCAGCAGGATTTTTCACAATGACTATCGCATGTACCGTGGCAACATACCGGCTTTCGGGATATGAGTTGAATATGGCGGCTTGGCAATGGGTTTGCGTTGCGCTTTCGTCAATACTCAATTTTTCAGCTATTTCCATTGCCGGTATTTACTCTTCCGCTACATCTGCCGATTCGTGTACCGCCAACAGTAAAGTGTCACGGATAGCTTACCCGTTTGGGTTGTTGCTGATCGTATATTTATCGCTTGTTTTTCTGGCGCAGCCGATTGTTGCGTTCATTGCGTGTAACGCCCTTATGTTCCTATATCTTTGCACAATAATAACCTATATGGTAAAGGTGTCGAAGATGAAACAGGCGGATTACTTTGAGAATGTGAAGATAAAGAAATACCGGACTTCGCATGATAGTTATGTTTCCTATACCACGCCAAAATCGCAGTTCGGAATCGTTTTTAGGCATGAACTGCGGTATCTTTTAACACTCAAAAGGCTACTCGTAAATTTTATACTCTTATGTTTATGTCCGGCCATTGTTTTGTGCTTGGAAAAATATTTCTTGGGGAAAGTAAATCTTTACTACGCCGTTCTTTTGACCGCGCTTATGATGCCAAGAACACCAACCAACTTGATTGCTTACTCCATAGGCGGTGAAAAAGTGTATAAAACAGGGGAATCATTGCTTACCACACCTTTGCGCGTCAGGTCGATCTTCCTTGCTAAAAGCATAATACCAATTTTGATTTCCACGATAATGCTTATAATATCATCCCTTTTAACGTTAGTCGGAGCAAATATAATTGGTAGTGTTTTTGAAGCAGGCACATTCTACATGTATACCGCCGACCAACTTGTGCTTTTATTCCCCGTGGGAATTATGTCCTGCATTACGATGGTGTTTATAACAGGCATATTATCGGTAAATATGAAAACGCCTCGACAGGGCTTATATTTGTCAAGCATACTCGGGGTACTTTTCGTAACTCCTCCGTTGGCGATTGTATACCTAACTCGAAATACGTTGATGTGGTCGATCGTATATTTTGTTATTCTCTTGCTTTGCAATGCTGTGTGTGTGAAACGTATTTCGGATAGAATAACCCGGCCTCAGATTATGAGCAGGCTTCACGGTTAGATTGTTTCCAACGCCGCAACTAAATTCCGGGCAGTCTCAGTAACAACCTGATAATCACCGGCGAGAATGGCTTCGCGATTGACGAGATTCCCGCCGATGCCAACGCTGCAGACACCGGCTTTGAAGAATCCGGCGATATTATGTTCATCAATTCCGCCGACGGCTGATACCGGAATATGTGCCAGCGGTCCCCGAACGGATTTAATATAGGAGGAACCAAGCAGACCGGCCGGAAATAGTTTGACAATGTCGGCACCGGCATGCCAGGCGGCTACGGTCTCCGAGGGGGTGAAAGCCCCCGGAATAGAAATCATGCCAAGTTCCTTGGTTTTTTTAATTACATCTACATCCACGTTGGGTGAGATAATATATTCGGCGCCGCAATCCCGGGCCAGTTGTACCTGTTCGGAGGTCAGTACGGTTCCCGCTCCGAGGAGAATTTTTCCGCGCAGTTTTTCGTTCAGAAGCCGGATGGAGTCGGCGGTTTCCCGGATACCTTCGTGACTTGATTGATTAAAGGTAACTTCCATCATATAAATCCCGCCGGCCAGAAGGGCATGGGCAGTCTCCAGAATATGAGTAGTGGGGATACCACGAACGATAGCAATAATTTTACCATTGGATATTTTATCTAACAGATTCATAATAACCTCCTAAAAATCATTTCTTTTCTTTGCGACCAGCAATGCTCCATAGCCTGCCATTGGTTTTTCATCTTCAGGAACAAAGACAGATACATTTGAGAAATAGCCATCTTCCAGCAACAGGGTTCTGGTGGCAGAACGCAGTGGTTCCTTTCCGGCAATCAATACCGCCATATCAGGGGTGACCGTAAGCGCCCGGCTTGTTTTGATGGCAGCTACATCATTTTCAAGAATGACTCCAAGCAAATAGCTGGCACACTGATTCTGATCCTTTGTTAAGAATTGGCTGGCTATCCGGACCAAAAAGGCAGCCCGGGCACAGCTGGTTGACTGAGCGGCATGAAATCCAGTCTTTAAATATTCCATATCACAGTCCTGATTGACAAACTGACGCTCTACGGCATCTGCGACAATGCTGTATTCGGTAAGTACTGAAAGCATTTCTCCGGCCAGACTGGTCAGACAGCCGGTTATGTAGCCCCGCTTGTCAATGGTTACGAATTTGGTGTGTGAACCCGGCAGTACCAGGAGACAACCGCTGGTGTTTTCAAGATGAGACAGCAGTGCCAGTGCTTCGGTTTCCTCTCCACGCATAATATCCATCGACTCAATATTCTCCAGGGTAATCATATCGTCAGACAAATTTTTAAGTCCTGGAATAAAATGAATCGGCAGCGGGCAAACATCGGGGATTGAGACGGCCCGGACGGATGCAGCAAAGTCATCCATCGAAGCAGGGGCAATCAGATGAGGAATTTCAACCAGTCCGACATTGGAAGTAATCATACCAGAGGCATAAACGGCATTGACCTGTGCGATTGTAATACCGGCATCTCTTAATACGATATGGATTAGAACGCGGACGGCGTTCTTCAGCCGCTGGTTGTTCCCGTCGATAGCGGTATTGCGGACACCGGTATCACTTTTGGCAGTTCCAACGACATGACCGTGCTGATTCCATAAGACTGCACGGGTATTTGTTGTACCGCCGTCAATAGTAATTAGAAACAAATTCATAAGCAGTTCTCCTAACTGATCGTACTGATACGCAATAGATATATCTGAGGTATATAAGTATATTTTATTAGAAAGTCAATAATAAGTCAAATGACATTATTAATAAAATCAAATAATTAAAACTATGAATGATAAACAAAAACCTTAAAATTTGACAAAAACTCTTGTAAAAATTTTCTATGCATGTTATATATTATTTAAATATCACAGGAGTTGACAGATGAACAGTAAAGCAGATGAAGCATATAACATTATTAAAAATAAAATAATCAATCTGGAGCTTGCCCCACTATCTGATTTGTCCGAGGAGCAGTTTCAGCAGGAGTTGAATATCAGCAGAACTCCGGTCAGGGAAGCGATTCAGCGGCTGGCTAAGGAAGGGTTTGTCAGAATCTATTCAAGAAAAGCAACGATTGTCTCAGATATAACCCTGGACTTAATCAATTCGGTTTATGAGGTTCGCCTTCTGAATGAACCGCATCTGGCCAGACTGGCGTGCTATCATGTCTATGATCTGCAGGTACAAAAACTGAAAGCGGAATTTCTGCGGCTAAAGGATGACTGTGAGAGCAGAGACAACCGGGAATACTACATAGCCCTGGATAAGGAACTGCATGACATGATGATACAATACAGCAATAACGTATTTTTACAGGATTTGTTCAGTGTGATTAACGACCACAACCAACGGATCCGGGTCCAGACATCAAGACGCAATACCTCTTATTATAAATCAATCGAAGAACATTTGAAGATTCTCGAAGCTTACGAGAAACATGATGAACAGGCCATTGAAGCAATGGTCAGAGAACACATTCAGAATGCGAAGAAAGAAGCCTTTCAATTTTATGCTTAATGCATAAGCTTCTTTTTTAAGATAGTGATATATCAGATGAATATAAATGATATATCAAATGAGAGAGTGGCGGGAGGTGAAACATGAAGGATAGTTTTATACAGATTAATCCGCAGGATAATGTGGCAGTCGCATTATGTGACAATAAGAAAGGGACCGGGATAGCAATCAACGGGCAGTCCTATGTTCTGAAAGATGATATTCCATTCGGCCATAAGATGGCATTAAAGGATTTTAGCTGTGGCGAGGATGTTTTTAAATATGGCGAGTCGATTGGCCATATCACAAAACAAACACAGCAGGGAGAATGGATACACAGCCATAACCTGGCTACCAATCTGGAAGGATTGCTGGATTATCATTACAATCCGGCGCAGCGGCATTCGGAACAGGCAAAGACATACCGGGATACGTTTCAGGGATACCGAAGAGCCGATGGGAGCGCCGGAACCAGAAATGAGATCTGGATTATTCCGACGGTATCCTGTGTGAATACCACCGTGAATAAGATTGCCAGGGCGGCGGCTGAACAGTATGGCGCAATGTGTGATGGTATTTTTGCTTTTCCTCACAATGCCGGTTGTTCGCAGATGGGGGATGATTTCGATACAACCCAGCGCATTTTGTCCAGTATTGTGCATCATCCCAATGCCGGCGGTGTTTTGCTGGTCAGCCTGGGCTGTGAGAATAATGATCTGGAGCATTTCCTGCCGGTATTAGGAGACTATGATCCGGCCCGGGTCAGAACCATGGTAACTCAGGACATTGATGGGGATGAGGTGGAACATGGGATTGCCCTGGTCCATGAAATTGCGCAGGTGGTTACCGCGGATATTCGCATCAAGATATCGGTCAGTGAGTTGAAAATCGCCTATAAATGCGGCGGTTCTGATGCTTTTTCGGGAGTGACCGCGAATCCTCTTTGCGGCCGGATTGCCGATCGTGTTGTTGAACTCGGCGGCAGTGGTATCCTGACTGAGGTACCGGAAATGTTCGGGGCAGAGACGTTGCTGATGAATCGTGCTGATTCAGATGATACATTCCAGGAAGTGGTCGAACTTATTAACAGCTTTAAGCAGTATTATATGGATTATAACCAGCCAATTTATGAGAATCCATCGCCCGGGAATAAGCGGGGCGGTATCACGACATTGGAGGAAAAGTCTCTTGGCTGCATCCAGAAAGGCGGTCAGGCCAAAGTCACCGGCACCCTGCATTATGGTCAGAAATGTACCAAACCTGGTATCAATCTGATGATCGGGCCAGGTAATGACAGCGTCTCGATTACCAATCTGCTGGCATCGGGTGCACAGATTTTGTTGTTTACCACCGGTCGGGGGAACCCTCTGGCAACAGCGATTCCAACTGTAAAAGTAGCATCCAATGACCGCCTTTATCACCGCAAGCAGAACTGGATTGATTTCAATGCAGGAATGATACTGGAGGGCAAGACTTTTATGGAGGCGGCGGATGAATTCTGGGATTTTATTCTGGATATTTGCTCAGGACAGAAGCAGACAAAGAATGAAGTCAATGATTACCGTGAGATTATGATTTTTAAAAACGGTGTATTGTTATAAAGGAAAGGAGCAGAATATGGCACTTGAAACAGTCGCAGAAGGGAATGTGATAACGAGACTTGCATCCACCGTTTCACTGCCGCCAATGGCCAAGGTCAGGCAATTACTGGATCATAGTCATATTCTGGAGCAGGAGATTCCTGACCGGGTCCGGCAGGAATTGAACCGGGAGGAACTGCGCGAACGGATTCACCCGGGTATGCAGGTAGCAATTACCTGTGGCAGCCGCGGAGTCGCAAATATCGCCGTGGTTACCAGGGCGATCGTGGATTTTGTCCGGGCATGTGGTGGTGAACCGTTCGTTTTTCCGGCAATGGGAAGTCATGGTGGTGCAACCACAGCGGGGCAGGTGGAAATTCTGACCGGTTATGGTGTGACAGAGGAATTCCTTGGTTGTCCTGTACGCGCGGCAATGGATGTTGTGGAGATCGGGAAAACCCCGGAGGGAATGCCGGTATACGTGGACCGGTTTGCCTGCGAGGCAGATGCGATCATTCTGTGTGGGCGAATCAAAGCACATACCGCTTTCCGTGGCCCCTTTGAAAGCGGCATCATGAAAATGGCCGTCATTGGGATGGGTAAGCAGAAGGGAGCGGAAACCGTTCACCAGAATGGCTTCTATGAATTAGGTAAAATGCTTCCGCTGATTGGCAAGGTGATTCTGGATCATGTCAATGTAATTGGAGCAATCGGGCTGGTCGAGAATGCATTTGACCAGACCTGTATCATCAAAGGGATGCTGAAAGAAGAAATCTATAAAGAAGAGCCGAGGCTTCTGGCACTGTCCAAACAGAGACTGGGATGTATCTATTTTGACAACATTGATGTCCTGGTGGTTGACCGGATCGGCAAAGATATCAGCGGTGATGGAATGGACCCGAATATTACAGGAAGGTTTGCGGTTCCTTATATTGAGGGGGATCGGAAAATCCAGCATATCGCGGTTCTGGATCTGACCGAGGAGACGCATGGAAACTGTAATGGAATCGGGCTGGCAGATGTGACAACGAAACGTCTGGTAGATAAGATTGATGTGGATTGTACCTATCCCAATGTCTGTTCTTCTACCGTTTTGTGTACACCGAAGATTCCGCTGTTCACCCATACCGATCAGGCCTGTATCCAGATTGCGCTGCGGACCTGCAACTATATTGACAGAGACCGGCCGCGAATTGTCCGGATTAAGGACACGATGAATCTGGAAGAGATATACATATCAGAAGCTATGATGGCTGAAGCTATAAATTCAGAGCATATTGAAGTAATGGAAGAAGCAGGAGCATGGGGCTTCAATGAAGATGGAGACCTCTGGTAACAGGGGATAACATAACAAAAACTATTAACTTAAGGGAGATCAATCATGAAAAAAAATTTCAAGAAAATCACAGCACTGATGATGAGTACAGCAATGGCATTATCCATGGCCGGATGTCAGGGTGGCGCTTCCGCTACCACCTCCGGCAGTACATCCGGTGATACCGCGGCCGGGCAGTCTCAAAGTGAAAGCAGCACATCAGCCGGCGGCGAGTATATTATTGGATGTCCGCAGCCATTGACCGGAACGAATGCACAGCCGGGAGAATGTGCATTGAATGCAACGAAGCTTGCCGCCAAGCAGATCAATGCGGAAGGTGGTATTCTGGGAAAACAGATTAAAATTGTATCCTATGATGATCAGGGTTCGCCGGAGGAGGCAGTTAAAGTAGCGACCAAACTGGTGCAGGTAGATAAGTGTGATGCCATTATCGGTTCCTGTATCTCCAGCTGTGTATTGTCATCCGGTCCGATTTTTAATGAAGCCGGTATTCCGGTATTTGGTACCGGAACCAGTCCGACCTGGATGCAGCAGGGCTGGGAGACTGTGTTCAGAGCCTGCCAGAATAATGACTTTGCCCTTCCCAGTGTTGTTAAAAAGTTACAGGAGATTGGCGTAACGAAAATCGCTATTTTTGCCGGACAAGATGATGCAGCAGTAGCCGGTGTGAAGACGATGACTGCTCTTTGTGAGGAGGCTGGGATTACGATTACCACGTCTGAAAGCTATGTTGAGGGCAACACCGATTTTTCCGGACAGGTAGCTAAAATGATTAATTCCGGTGCTGAAGTTATGTTCATTTCAACCTTTGGCCCGACTCAGCCGATGATTGCAAAACAGCTGCGTCAGTTTGGTTTTGACGGTCTGTGTTTTACAAAAGACCTGTATCAGGTTGATGCCCTTCAGGTAGCCGGTGCGGCTTCCAACGGTATTGCCTTCGCCTATCCATACCTGACTTATACAACTGTGGAAGGATGTGATGACCCATTTATTAAAGCGTTTTTGCAGGCTTATCAGGATGAATATGGAACGTTGCCGGTATCGGATTGTGCTTATCGTGCCTATGATTCCATGCTGGTTCTCAAAGCCGCGGTAGAAGCAGCCGGAACAACTGACAAGGAAGCCGTTGTAAAAGCGGTGGGAACTCTGAAGGATGTTCAGACCATGGCGGGGATGCAGGATTTTACCCTGGGCGATGGTGAAGGACTTCATTACTGCAATATCTTTGTTATTGATGATGAAACTTATATGACTTTTGAAGCATGGGAGAGTACTGACGGTTATCAAAAGATTATATCAGGAATCGGACAGTAGCAGGAATAATAGCGTTTGATGAAAGGAGAATATGACCTTATGTTACTGCAAGTGCTGGTTTCGGGTTTTGTTATCGGTTGTGTGTATGGACTTATTGCTCTGGGATATAGTTTGATTTACAAGGCTTCAGGCATGATGAATTTTGCTCAGGGTGATGTCTTAACTTTAGGGGCATTTTTAGGATATACCTTTTATACCATGTTTGGCCTGCCATATTACGTGGCATTGATCCTGACAGTTCTGACTGCATTTGTGTTCGGCCTGTTTATGGAGAAATTTGTTATCCGCAAACTGCTCAGTAAGCATGTCCTGACCATTTATATTGTACTGGCGACGATTGCAGTTTCTTATATTCTCCAAAATACGATTCAGGCAATCTGGAGTACGAAAATGCTTAGTTATCCACAGGTATTTTCGATTCCGTCCATTTTGATTATGGGAGTCTCTGTCCAGTGTGAGTCGGTTTTCTGTATCATTGTTTCATTTCTGTGTATGGGCGGACTTCAGGTCTTTATGAAATATACCAGATTCGGGACAGCGATGCGGGCTTCAGCGATGGATGCCAAAGCTGCTCAGGCCTGCGGTATCAATACATCTTTAAGCACCGGTATTACCTGGGCAATAGCAGCTGGAATGGCATCTCTGGCCGGTATTCTGTTAGGACCGATTTACGGCGTATTTATTATGCTGGGCAGTACGATTGGACGAAAAGGCTTTGCCGCGGCGATTATGGGCGGCTATGGGAATATCTATGGCGCTATCGTCGGCGGTGTATTGCTGGGACTGATTGAAACGTTGACAGCCAGTTACCTGTCTTCTACATATAAAGACATGATTGCTTATGCCATGCTGTTAATCTTCCTGTTTATAAAACCGACAGGAATCTTTAACGAACGTGCCATTACAGAATAGGAGGAAGAATATGAAATCTGAGAAAATGAAGTTATCTCCCTCAAAGCTGGTAGTCGCAGTGTTATTGCTGCTGCTTCCGGGGATATTTGTAGCGGCCGGCTTTGCATATGGGATACTGGTATCATGTTTCGCATTCCTTTATATTATTGCCGTATCCGGGCTTGATATTGATTTCGGGTACTGCGGGCAGATCTCGATGGGACATGCAGCCTTTTTTGCAATCGGTGCTTATGGCTCGGTTATGCTGAATAAATATTTTAATCTGCCGATTCTGCTGACAATGCTGATTGCATCTGTGATGGCCACAATTGTCGGGGCAGTGGTTGCTTATCCGGCCTCAAAACTGGTCTTTCATTTCCTGTCGCTGGCAACGATCGCTTTTGGTGAAGTAGTATATACACTGCTGCTAAATTCACCGGGCGGAGTAACCGGAAATGCTGTCGGTATGTTTACAGACAGTGTGAATGTATTCGGATTCAAAATGGACAGCTATACAAAATTCTATTATTTTGGCTTAGTCTGTGTGATATTATTTCTGACGGCAAAGTATCTGATGGTTCATTCAAAAGTAGGCCGTGCATGGATGGCTATACGGGAGAATTCCCATGCGGCCAATGGGATGGGGATCAATGTTACCAAATATAAAGTTATGGCTTTCGCAGTCAGTGCTTTTTACACCGGGTTTGCCGGTGCCATGTATGCTCATCTGGTCAGATATATCGGGCCGGATACATTTACCCAGAAACAGTCGGTTATGTTTGTTACAATGATGCTGTTTGGCGGAACCGGAACTATTTTCGGACCGATCTTTGGCGCAGTATTTGTCTTGCTGATTACGGAGGGTCTGCGAACCTTTGAACAATACCAAATGCTGATGTACGGTATTCTGCTGCTGCTGGTAGTAGTAGCCCTGCCTGGCGGTTTATATGGAGAAGCAAAGAAGCTGATTGGACGGTTAACTCCAAAGGGTAAAGGAGGTAACAGTCATGCTGCTTAAAATCGATAATTTATGTCTTAGTTTTGGTGGCCTGAAAGCAACCAATGATGTAACCATGCACATGGAGGCCGGGAAAATCAACGGGATTATTGGTCCGAACGGTGCTGGAAAAACAACCTTTTTTAACCTGATCAGCGGTGTATACAAGCCGGACAGCGGTAGCATTACCTTTTACGGCAGGAAAATTGACGGACTGAAACCATTTGAAATAAACCAGGCGGGGATTGCCCGCACCTATCAGGTTATTAACCTGTTCAAGAACATGACGGTAGTGGATAATGTAATCGTCGGTATGCATCCAAGGCTGAAAGCCAATTTTTTCGAAAGTCTGATTCATAGTAAAAAGGAGCGCGACGAAGAAGCAAAAGCCCGTGAAAAAGCATATGAATGGCTGGAGTTTGTCGGCCTGAAAGAGCATGCAATGGATCTGGCTGGCTCTCTGTCTTATGGTCAGCAAAGGCTGCTGGAGATTGTCCGCGGCCTGGCCAGTGATCCCAAACTGATTTTGCTGGATGAACCGGCGGCGGGAATGAACTCAAAAGAAAAAGAGGAACTGAACGTACACTTACGAAAAATTCTGACAAAAGGCATAACAATCCTGATTGTTGAACATGACATGAAGCTGATGATGGATGTCACAGATAAATTGTTCGTACTGAATTATGGTCAAAAGCTGGCGGAGGGAACTCCGGCAGAAATTCAAGTAAATCCGGAAGTGATTGCTGCCTATCTCGGAGGTGATGATTAACATGGGAAAATTGTTGGAAGTAAAAGATTTTCATTATCACTATGGAAATATTCAGGTAGTCAAAGGCATTGACCTGTATGTGGAAGAAGGTGAGATCGTCACTCTGATTGGTGCGAATGGTGCCGGAAAGACAACGACAATGCAAAGTATTTCCGGCTTGACGCAGGCGGCAGGTGTGCGGGGAGAAATAATATTTAACGGCAAGAATATCCAGAAACTGTCGGGTTTTGAGATAACGAAGCGGGGACTTTGCCAGGTGCTGGAAGGGCGTCATATCTTCTCGCAGCTTACCGTTCTGGAGAATCTGGAGACCGGTGCATATCTGCGCCGCGATAAGAAAAATGTCCGCGAAGATATGGCTCGTATGTATAGACTGTTTCCGCGTCTGGAAGAGCGGAAGAATCAGCTGGGCGGAACTCTCTCCGGAGGCGAACAGCAGATGCTGGCGATTGCGAGGGCAATGCTTGGCAATCCCAAAATGCTTCTGCTGGATGAACCCTCCCTGGGGCTGGCACCATTGATTATAAAAGAAATCTTTGAGGCGATTGTGGCAATCCGGGAGCAGGGAACAACCATTTTATTTGTCGAACAGAACTCCAAGATTGCCCTGAATACGGCAGACCGCGGCTATGTAATGCAGACCGGTGAGATGATTTTAACGGATAGCTGTGCGAACCTGATGCAGAATGAAGATGTGCGGAAAGCATATATGGGAGCAGACTAAAAGGGTCCAATCCTATATATCAATATTCCTCATTTGAGCCACTACTTTTTTCGTTCTGTTTTCTAAATCCTTACCAATAAATTTGCCGGAGGAAAGCTCCGACTTGATCTCCCCGTCCTTCATAAATAAAACCCTGTCAGCCCGGGCAGCTACTTTTGCGTCATGGGTTACTAGCAAGATCGCCGTGCCGCTTTCATTGATCCCTGAGAGCAATTCCATGATTTCTTCCGCTGATTTTGAATTAAGCGCGCCGGTCGGCTCATCAGCGAACAGAATTTCCGGTGTGCTCATCAGCGCGCGGCAGATACCGGCGCGCTGTAGCTGTCCTCCCGAAACCTCCGTGATATTGCGCTCCCCAAGTTCTGCTATCCCTGTTTTTTTCATGAGCGCTTTAACTTTTTTTATAATTTCTCCTGTTTTCTTGTTATCCTGTAAAGAGGGAAGAATAATATTGTCCAGCAGATTTAGATTTTTAAGCATAGTAGGCTGTTGAAATACAAAGCCCATTTTTTTTCTGCGGATATCCGCAAGGGTGTTCTCGCTCAGTTCAGATAATTCCATACCATCAAAGCATACGGAACCGCTGGTGATGCTGTCTGTTCCGCTTAAGGTGAATAGCAAAGTGGATTTTCCGCAGCCCGACGGTCCCATGACCGCCACAAACTCTCCTTTGGGTATTTCTATATCTACGCCATCAAGAGCATTGTTTTTTTCTGCACCCTTGCCAAAGGTTTTTACTATGTTTTTTCCTGATATAATTTTCTCCATGTCTTACTCCTTTATATATTCAGATACTTTTAATGCACGAATATCCGAAACACCAAACAAGGTAGCGGTATATACGCAAGCCGCAATGAGTAACGGCGAAAACAGATAGGCAAACCATGGGTTTATTTCAAAATGGAATGTGGACGCGCCAAAGGAAGATATTAGGGCAACGCCGACCAATTCCCCCAAAGTATTTGCTAACACTGTCCCGATCACGATGCCAAGGGCCAATATAATGATAGATCGCGTCACATACTGCCTGCGGATATCCAAACTGGTAAGCCAATAGATTTCAGAACAGAGATAGAATACCTGTCCTTCGCAACCAGCATTTTCATAAACAGTACTGTGACAAGTATGGACAATAGGATTGTCACGGCAATAGAAGCGTAAGAGGCCTTTTGTATGACAGCCGTCATAGTTCCGAAAGACTGGTCAATATAATCATCAATATTGGAAACCTTCGCAAACGAAAATCTTTCCCTGTATTCAGTAACCTTTGTGTCTATCAATGAGCGGTCGGAAAGCTCCATCGGTATCGTGCTCCATAAAATGTCCGCACGCTCCGTTTCAAAAACAGCTTGTGCAGTCTTACCGCCATTGGTAATGTCGGAGTAAATCCCACATATGGTCAGGCGCTTTTCTTCACCATCCACAACTAAAACGATTTCATCGCCAACGGTTTTCTCCAGGTCGTCTGCATTCAGGGTGGAAAGAGCGATCTCCGTTTCTGTCTGCGGCGCCCCGCCGCTGGAATACTCGACAGGAAACGCCGAATGGTCGCCAAGCGTTACGTTAAACCGCTGAGTCGTGCCGTCGTCTATGGGCATATCAAACATAAAACTGGTAAGCACGGTGTACTTGGATATACTGTCGTCCTGTGCCACTACGGTGGCAATATCCGCTGTCTTTTCTGAAATATTATCAGTATCGGTCTGATGAATATCAAAGCGCATATCACAGCTTCCAACACCCATATAGGTCATAAAGCTCCTTGCTGATATGGTATTATAGATATTTTGCGGAACAATCATAATAAAGGAAGAAATCACCAGTACCAAAAGCATGGTCACATAGAGTTTTTTTCTGGAAAGCACATCTTTTATCCCAAGGAATACATTCCGTGAAAACAACCGGTTCTTACTTAACTGAAAACTCCTTGTCATTTTCGAGTTTTCCTGCGGTGCGCCAAAGCGTATGGCCTGTGCTGCGGATATTTTACGAAAACGACGAAGAACACCGTTCACGTAGAGAACAATCACAAAAAATATAATTGCCGCGCCAAGGACGCCAAACAGCAAACCAAGGAAAGCGCTATCGCTTTCGCCCATGTAAATGCGAATGTTCTCCATTAGCGGCTTCCCCAGGAGCAAGGAGGACAGAAAGCCTAAAATACAAGCCACCATTGCGATTACACCGTATTTTGCCATATAGAGCCTCTTAATATGAGACACCCTAAGCCCGACAGCTTTCAGCACACCGATCTCTCTGTAATCTTCCTCGACTTTGGCAAGCAGGGTAAAACGGATACACAAAAAAGTCACAACAATAACAAGTATGCTTATGAGCATCAGGACGGCTATCATAATTCCATCTGTAATCGCGTTGGCCATCTTGATGAGAGCGTAGCTTACAGGAGAAGGTCCATTGGCTTCCAAATCGGCTTTTATATAGGCAGCCTCAAAAGCGGATATAGAAGAACCATCTATAAAGCGAAACTCTATAAGATATTCCAGCTTCCCAAAATCCCTGACCTTTTCAAAATCATTATTGCTGACAAGGAACCGCTTAGAACCAACTATTTCGGAGTTCATCTGCGAATCCCTTAGAAAACCTGCTACAGTAAAAGTAACTCCATGTATGCTTACCGTATTTCCAATGACCGCCTGCCCTTCTTTCATATAATAAACGGGTACATAAATTTCACCGTCAGCAGGATAAACAATATCGCCGTTAAAGTCTAAAAGAAAGTCGAATTTCTCACTTTGCACCGAAAGGCCGTTGTCCTGTACACTTCCGGCAAGTGAATGTTCTCCTATGATTATTTCCGATGCCTCTATATTCAGGAATTCCAAAATCTGAAAAGTCTCTACATTGCTTTGGGTATTCGCAAAATTCTCAAGCCGTGCCAGATCCACATCGCCGGAGTGCATCTGCATAAAATGCGGCGTTTTTGCCTCCAGCATCAGGTTATCAATCGCTCCGAACAGATTGACAATCAGCGCGGCGGCAAGAGAAGTAAGCAGCGCGGCAAGCAAAATAAACGCCGTAATTGTAACTGTAATCAGTTTGCCTTTCTTTATATCGTTTTTTATAATTTTTCCGTACATGACCTACCTCTATTCATCTAAGTTGAATAATCTCATTACCGGATCAAAGCTGCCAGCTTTAGCGCCAAACAGTCTTTCCAGGTTAAAAATGAAAGCCTTGATTTTTGCATGGAGAGCTTCTTGTGTTAAATTGACTGAATAATTGTCAAAAACTGTATTTGTATGCGCAACGACCATCTCCATGGTTTCATAGGGGTAAGGAGTATCAAAAAGCCCTTCCATAATACCATCCTCCACAATCCCCGTTAATATGGGCGGTATGCCTTCCATATTAACTTTTTGTATTTTCTGATGCATTAGTGCGTTTTGTGGCTTGTGTATTTCTTCAGTTGCCTCTAAACCCTCATCGTTATCGGCAGAAAGAGCTCCTCCGGCCGGGTCACCGTAGCTGGAGAGGAATTGCCTGACGGCGGGGAGGCGTAGCAATCCGGCACCGATTCAATGCATTTGCAGGCGTGTTAGAGGATCTTAAGTTTGAAAATCATGCGTTACAAGCGGAAATGAGCTCTGTTTGAGCGTTAGCGAGTTAGCTCATTTCCACTTGTGTTCTTAGTATTATTTTCAAACTTTAGATCCTCTTACACACCGAAACAGCATTGAATCGGTGCCGGATTGCTGCGCCTCCCCGCCGTCAGGCAATTCCTCTCAGGAACCACCCCTATTGGCAGTATTGAAGCAGCACCTCACTTCTGTTAATAAACGCCTCCATATCCTCCGGCAGCAACGCCTGCTGACTCAACAATGCCAAATCAAACAACTGCTGAATCACCATCTGAGACTTCACATCATCCTTCGATTCACTAAGATTCTTTACCATCGGATTATTCAAATTAAACAGCAGTGACTTTTCCGTCTGATGTGCCACCTGGGTATCGGCCCGATTCATATACCCGTAAATCTCCATCATATCGGCCATCCGCCGGGTCGCTTCGTCGTTTACAATCAGAGCAGAGATACTTTCATTTTCAAGTCGGGTAAAACAAAGCGTAATAGTTCCTAACCGGTCGCCCAGAGTCGCAGTAATCGTTTCTGTCAGAGCAGCCGTCTTTTCTTCGTCGCCGTCTTCCAGCAGCCCGCCATAGATCTCCTCGATATTGGAATCAATCCGGATAAACTTGCATTTCGGATAAACGGTTTCATACTTATACAGAAGTGCCTGATCAATGACATGATCAAACAGCAGAGCATTAACACCGCATTTTTTAAAGATACTGATATAGTGAGCCTGATCCAGACGGTCTGAGGAATAGTAGATCGTCTTTTTAGGATTCTCGGGATCCTCATTCAAATATTCGTCGATAGTCTGGTACTTGCCATAGACATCATCAAACACAACTCTCTTCATCATTACGGAAGAAAAGGTCTTATCCTGAAGGATTCCATATTTTACAAAAGCGTTGATTTCAGGCCAATGGGTCTCATAAAGGTTTCTTTCATTCTGGAATATCTCATAAAGGGCGATGGTTACTTCCTGGCTGAGACATTCATAGACCAGTTTAAGCAGATGATCGGTATCATCATTTTGGATCGCAGACCGGGACACTACCAATGGCAGGTTGTCGCATTCTATAATACCACTCTGAAGATTAACAAATTTCGGAATCAATTCCGGTATATTTTTCCCGACATAGATACCGCGGTTGAAGACGTGGATCTGCCCGTCCAGTTCTTCGGTGCCGTTTCTGGTGTTGCGGAAAAAGAGGATGCCTCTGACGCCGATATCAATACTGGAAAACTGAATCCAGAACAGCGGATCGGTGGTCTCGTTAAAATAATCTTTATAGAATTCATTCATCTGGTCTTTCTGAATATCATCTTTAGCTTTTCGCCATATAGCATCGGTATTGTTTACCGGTACGGCAGATTCGGCACCGTCTGCGGCAAAGAAGATATCATATCGTGAGAAAACAAAATACTTTCTGATACTATCGTAAGCCAGCTCCGGTTTTTTCAGAAACGGATTATCCTCACCCAGATATAAGATAATATCGGTGCCGGGCTGTTCTTTTTCGCACTGCTTCATATCATAATTCATGTCCGAGGTGCAGTCCCAGCGGACTGCAGGAGCATCTTCTTTATAGGATTTTGTCTCGATGGCTACATGATCCGTCAGCATAAAAGCGGAATAGAAGCCGACCCCGAAATGACCGATAATGCTGTTGCGGCCGGATTCATTATTAGCCCTGATAAAATCCTCGGCGCCGGAAAATGCAATCTTATTGATATACTTATGTACTTCGTCATAATCCATCCCGATTCCGTTGTCGCTGATGGTCAGCAGCCGGTTTTCTTTGTCCAGTGTCACCTGGATATGTCCTTTTACAGGCAGCCGGGCATTTTCCTGTAAGATCAGATTTCGTTTCTCCACTGCATCGGTGGCATTGGAGATCAGCTCACGAAAGACAATGTCCGGTTCTGTGTACAGCCACTTCTTTAATATCGTAAAAATATTATTACTTTCAATCGAAAGAGTTCCCTGTGTATTTTCAATCATCCTTTTTACCTCCGTCATTGTTTCAATATAGGTATTATAGCAAATTGACTAATGAAAAGTACAGACAAGAGCGGAAAATGACCATGCAGATTATGAATTTTACAATTCACAGAAAAACCAATATGATTAATTCACAAAACAAAAACAAGCTGCATGTGTGGTTTGGTGATAATGCACATACGACTTCAAAAAAACAAATCAAAAAGGAGAATCATTATGTCAAGAGAAACAAACGCTAGTTACGTAAAATGGCCTACATTTGAAGAGATCAAGGAAATGTTCAAAGAGCACTTTATTATGGATCAACGTGAAGACGGTCTGGTAACCGTTCGTATGCACTGCAAGGGCGGTCCGCTGATCTGGTCGATGGAGCTTCATGATGCGATCGGTAAAATGTGGAGAATGCTTGGAACTGACAGATCTACTGAAATGATTATCTTTACCGGAACCGGCAATATCTGGGTTACTGACTTTGAAGCAGCAAGCTGGGCACCGGAAAGTGATGATGCCGGTCAAACAAGATACAACCACATGTTTGTAGACGGCAGAAGAATGATCATCGCTATGATCCAGGATGTTGAAGTTCCAACCCTTGGCGTACTCAGCGGATCCGGCGGACATACTGAGCTGGCGTTGATGTGTGATCTGGCAATTGCCGCTGATGATATCACTGTTCTCGATCCTCATATGCTTCCAGGAACCAACAACGTACCTGGTGACGGAATCCACAGCTGCTTCTTTGAGCTGATGCCGGCAAGAATGGCTAACTGGTATCTGATGACTGGCGACAAGATGCCGGCAAAAGATCTGGTACGCCTGGGACTGGTATCTGAGATCGTTCCGCGTGAAAAACTGGAAGAGCGTACCTACGAAATCGCAGATATGATCATGTCTCAGAACAGAGTTGCAAGAAGACTGACTTCTCAGCTGGTTAAGAGAAACTGGAAGAAACGTATCTCTGATGATCTGGATATGGCATTCGGAACTGAGATGTTTGGTATGTTCTGTGCCAATGAAATGCACTCCGAGTTGAATTCCATGATTGAACATCTGGGTCTTGAAGGCAAGATTGATCCTCCGTTAAAAGGAAAAATCAGATAATAAATAAGTAAACATACATAATGGTATCCCCGGATAGATCAAACGGTGTCTATTGCCGGGGATATCATGCTTTATAAGTGAGGTGAGGTAATGAAGAAGATTTTTGCAATAAACTGCGGATCTACATCAACTAAAGTTGCATATTTTGAAGACAGTGTGATGGTCAGTAAAGTATCCCTGGATATAACGATGGAGCAGCTGAAAGAAATGCCCAAGGTACTTGATCAGCTTGATTTTCGTACCAATCAGGTGAAAAATTTCCTGGAGGAATATGACTTAAATCCAGCTGACTTTGATATCGTGGTGGCCAGAGCCGGTGCCATTCCGGCTGTCCCGAGTGACGGCGCATATGAAGTCAATGATCTGATGATAGCATCAGTAACGTATGCTCCAATGGCTCAGCATGCGTCCACCTTATGCTGCCTGATCGGCAAAAAGCTGGTGGAAGGTATGGACATTCCGGTGATTATCTATGATCCGACCAGTGTGGATGCGGCGGATCCAATTGCCAAGATAACCGGAATTCCGGAGATCGAGAACCGACCGATTGCCCATTTGTTAAATACCAAGATGGCCGGCATTACCTATGCCGAGTCAGTCGGAAAAGAATATAAGGATTTGAATCTGATTATTGTCCAGCTGGGCGGCGGCATTACCATGGGATTCCATGATCACGGCAGAATCGCCGACTGTGTATATGATGATGAAGGTTCCATGTCCCCGCAGCGGGCTGGTGCCATTCCGACCCGTTATATGGCCGAGCTGTGCTGCAACAGTGAGATGACCCTTCAGGAGATCAAAATGTATTTGTGCGGGAAGACCGGCCTGGTCGCTTACTTTGGAACCCATGATGTCCGGGTGGTAGAAAAAATGATTGAATCTGGCGATGAAAAAGCCAAACTGATTCTGGAAGCGATGGCTTATGGTGTGGCAAAGAGCATCGGACAGATGGCGGTAATCAGAAGCGGGCAGGTTGACCAGATTGTTTTAACCGGCGGAGTTGCTTACAGTCAGAGGATTACCGATTATATTACCGAAAAAGTTTCCTTCATCGCACCGGTGACGGTAATTCCGGGTGAAAAAGAAATGGAAGCTTTAGCAGCCGGAGCACTGCGGGTATTGAATCAGGAAGAGGAGATTCACCCTTATGATATATATCCGGAAGGATATTCCTCAATTGAACAGATGATAGAAAATCCTAACTATTTGGCATAGTGACATTTTGAAAAGGAGAGATGAAATGGCGAACGACTTAAAAAATAAAGTGATTATTTCAGCGGCATTAACCGGTGCAATGACACCTAAGGATGCCAATCCCAATATTCCGCTGACGCCGCAGGAAATTGCGGAAGATGCCTATAAATGCTGGCAGGCCGGAGCAGCAGTAGTACATCTGCATATGCGTGATGAAAACGGCCATGGCACCATGAATAAGGAATTATTCAAAGAAACGGTAGATCTGATTAAGCAGAAAAAAGACTGTGATGTAGTGATCAACTGTACCACATCAGGTGACAGCAGAGCCGGTGATGAAGAACGGATGGCGCATCTGCCATATGTAATGCCGGAGATGGCATCGTATGATGCGGGTTCCTTTAACTGGATGCCGGGCGGAATCTTTGAAAATTCACCGCAGTTTCTGGAAAAGCTGGGGTTGCAGATGAAGGAGCTTGGAATCAAGCCTGAGATTGAAGTCTTTGATTCCGGATTTATAAATATTGCAAAATATTATGTGAAAAAAGATGTCTTGCTGTCGCCCTGCCATTACCAGTTTGTCCTGGGTGTTCTGGGCGGAATGGATGCAAGTGTGAAGAATCTGCAGTATCTGGTTGATATGCTTCCGGAAGGCTCGACCTGGTCGGCATTCGGGATCGGAAGACATCATCTGCCGATCATGTATGCAACCCTGGCGCTGGGCGGCAATATCAGAGTGGGACTGGAAGATAATATTTATTACAGCCACGGCGAACTGGCATCAAATGTCCGGTTGGTTGAGCGGGCTGTCAGAGTTATTAAAGAGTTTGGCAAGGATGTTGCGACTCCTGATGAGGCAAGACAGCTGCTGGGGATTGCAAAGTAAGGAGGTATGCCATGTATCAGAGTTTTGAAGCAATTCTTTCGGATGTAAAAGAAAAACTGGAATCACCAAAAGCTGCCATCGTTGCCGGTGCCAATGACGAGCATGCTTTGGAAGCCGTATTTGCGGCTCAGGATCTGGGGATTGTAACCCCGGTCTTAGTGGGACCTAAGGCAGAGATAGAGGCATTGATAGCGAAAAATGGTTATCAGGATAAGGTCTGTGAGATTGTCGGCACGGCCGAAGGGGAGAATCCTTCCGCCGCCGCTGTCCGTCTGATCCGGGATGGTAAAGGGGATTTTATTATCAAAGGGAAACTGGAGACCCGTGATCTGCTTAAACCAATCTTAAATAAGGAAACTGGATTAAATAAAAATGGTTTTATCACTCATTTTGGTTATATGCAGCTGAACAGCTATCACAAAATGCTGGCGATCAGCGACTGTGCGGTGATTCCATATCCCACTTTTGATGACAAGGTACGTATTACCAAAGCCTGTATCGGGGCACTTCACAAACTGGGTTATGAAAAGCCGGTAGTAGGAGTCCTCTGTGCGGTCGAAACGGTCAGTGCCAAGATGCCGGAGACTGAAGAGGCACAACAGCTTCAGGAAATGGCAGAAGCAGGAGACTTTGGAAATGCTGTAGTCATTGGCCCGATTTCTTATGATCTGGCGACCAGAAAAGAGTCAGCCGAAATAAAAGGGTATGATTCCCCCTATGCAGGTGATGTAGATATGCTGCTGGTACCGCAGCTGGTAACCGGAAATGTTATGAGCAAGATATGGAATGCCGATGCCGGCAACCTCATGGCAGGTTGTCTGGTCGGAGCTGATATTCCGATCGTACTTACCTCCAGAAGTGCCAGCATGGACGAGAAGCTGAACTCAATTCTGCTTTGCGCAGTACTCAGCTGAGAGTTTTTTTATAGCCTGAAAGACGTTTGATGTTAATTCAGATTTAGATGTTTTTTTGCAGATAACAACGATGTCTGTTTTGGTAGATACTTCAGGCGGAGTAACGACAGCCAGATGGTTCTCGGGACCTAAAAGGTCGAACCATGAGGCTGGTACCAGCCCAAATCCGAGTCCTAATGAAGCATTCAGGATTAAGGAATGTGTGGTATTGATATCGATCATATGCTGGATCTTGTATCCGGTCAGATCCTGGAGGTGCACCAGAAGCTGCTGGAAGAATCTCGGATGAACATAGGCGGGTGACAAAAAGGGCAGCTCTCTGACCACTCTGTTTAACGTCACTTTAGGATCATCTTCCAGATATTTTTCGGAAAAAATAAAAGAGAATTCATCGGTATCGATGGGAAGGTAATCCAGGTTCTCATGATCATATAACGCAAAGTCGTAGGTGATGCCGATATTATAAAGGTTATATTTGACTGCCAGCGGAATCTCGTTGAATTCATAAGATTCAACAAAATATTTGATGTCAGGGTACTCATTTCGGGTTGTACATACTACTTTTGATAAGGTGTGGTACAGACTCTGGGGCGCCGTTACTTTCAAAATACCGGAATGGCCTTTGCCGGCCGCGGTGACGTTCTTGATCAGCGAATCCATATGGTTAATAAAAGCATCACTGTCCTGATACAGCATCTTACCCGCTTCGGTCAGTGTAACCATTTTGTTGTTTCGTTCAAACAGCTTTACCCCCAGTTCATTCTCAAGCGACATAATGTGGCGGCTGAGAGTTGACTGGCTGATATAGAGGTGTTTGGCAGCCTGGGTGATATTTTTGTACTTGGCAATGTATTGAAAATATTTCAGGGCTTCAATATTCATTTGTAGTCCTCCCGGTACATTCTATAGTATTTTAATGATAACACAGATCACTCAAATCAGCAAACAGGTAAAAAAAAGGAGGAAAAATTATCATGAACAAATGTGTAATTGCAGCATATGGACGCTCCGCCGTCGCAAAAGCAGGAAAAGGAAGTCTGGCAGGAACCAATCCGGTTGATTTCGGTGCTGAGGTTTTGAAAGGTGTAATCGAAAAGGTACCGCAGCTGAACCCGGCTGAGATTGACGATGTTATCGTAGGATGTGCGATTCCGGAAGGGAAGATGGGACTGAACCCGGCCAGGAACCTTATTCTCAGAGCAGAGCTTCCTGAGTCCATCCCCGGTCAGACGGTCAATCGTTTTTGTGCGTCGGGTATCCAGTCAATTGCTTTGGGCGCCTCGATGATCATGAGCGGTATGCAGGATGTTGTTGTTGCGGGCGGTGTCGAATCGATGAGCTGCCCGGTACTGTCATCACAGGAAGAATATCTCGATGAATGGCTGTTAGAGAATACACAGTGTTATGTACCGATGGGTATTACAGCTGAAAATGTGGCTGAAAAATATGGCTTTTCCCGGTCTGTGATGGAACAGATGGCGGTGGAGAGTCATGAGAAGGCATCCCGGGCGATTGAAGATGGTATGTTTAAAAAAGAGATTATCCCTGTGACCGGATATACTCCGGAGGGCACAAGCTTTCGATTTGACAAGGATGAATGTGTCAGAAAGGGAACCAGTGCCGAAGTCTTAAAGACATTAAAACCCTGTTTTAAGGAAGACGGTCTGGTAACAGCCGCGACTTCTTCCCAGCGCAGTGACGGAGCTGCCTTTGCGGTCCTGATGAGCGAGGAAAAGGCGAAAGAGCTGAATATCACTCCGGTTGCCGGTTTTGTATCTTTTGCAGTAACCGGACTTGATCCGGCCTATATGGGATTGGGACCGATCTCAGCGGTAGAAAAGGTCATGAAACAGACTGGTCTCAGTGTCCGGGATATGGATGTCATTGAATTGAATGAAGCATTTGCTTCTCAGGCGCTGGCCTCGATTCAGGAACTTGGGATTGATAAAGAGAAGGTCAATCCGCGCGGCGGTGCATTGGCAATGGGGCATCCCCTGGGGGCGACCGGCGGCATTCTGCTGGCAAAAGCATTGAACTACCTGACAGATACCAATGGAAGATATGGACTGATCACAATGTGCATCGGCGGCGGGATGGGAGCTGCCTGCATCATTGAAATGATAAAGTAGGTGAATGAGGATGGAATTTAAACAAATCAGATGGCGGTGTATGATTGCCGCAATGATACTGGCATTATTTTCTGGTATCGGATATGCATGGAGTGTATTTCAGGGACCGCTGATCCAGCTATTTCAGTGGGATTTAAAAACAGCCTCCTTAACCTTTACAATTCAGGTGCTTACTTCGACAATATCACCGGTTTTTATCGGACGCTATCAGAAGAAGATTGGTGTGGCAAATTACCTGAGGCTGGGGATTCTGGTCTATGCAGCAGGATTGTTCGCTACCAGATTTACTCCCGGAATTACATACCTGTATCTGATCTTCGGAGTGGTGGTCGGAATTGGTCTGGGGATGCTGTATCCTTGTCTGGTCGCATACGGAACCAGTTTATTCCCCGATAAGACCGGATTGGCTTCGGGACTGATGGCCGGTGCGTATGGATTTGGAGCTGTATTATGGGCACCAACAGCGACGTTCTTTATAAAGCAGTATGGTGTGCTTACCGTATTTGCGATTCTGGCGGTGTTGTTTGCCGTTGTGATGTTTCCGCTGACCTGTTTGATCAAGACCGTTCCGGAAGAATACCGGTTGAATACGGCTGTGAAAAAGAAGTCGGGGAAGACAGTTTCGGCCGTTGATTATACGTGGAGGGAAATGCTTAAGAGCTATCGTTATTACGTTTTGCTGATTGTCCTAACATTAGGTGCAACAGCAGGACTTATGGTGACCGGTCATGCCAGTGGGATTATGCAGGAATCATTAGGATTTACGGCAGAAAAAGCAGCTTTATTTGTTGGCCTGCTTTCGATCAGTAATACTTGCGGACGGCTGGTTCTGGGGCCGCTGTCAGACCGGGTCGGCCGATACAATACGATGATGTTCCAATTTACGGTAATCGGTATTTCCATGCTGATTCTGACATCTGCTTCCGGCGCCCTGTTTGTGGCGGCATTGCTGATGATCAGTGCATGTTATGGCGGATTTACTTCCATGATCGCACCAGTCTGTGCAGACAATTTCGGACTGAAGTATCATGCTGTAAATTATACCTTTATGTATATGGCGTATGGCTTCGCCGGTGTAATCGGACCACAGCTGGCAGCCGGAATCAAGTCAGCAAGCGGTGGATACATGTATGCTTTCTTGACCGTAGCGGTAATGAGTGCGGTCGGTTTGCTGTTGGTATTATTTTTGAAATTAAAAGGAAGTGTAGACAGAAGCAAATAAAACAATCACCGAACATACAGCAGCAGAACTGATTCAGTTTCCGTAAACGAATATTATTCCGCGGTAGTTTCTGCTATAATGAGAAAACCTGATGCTGTAAGCAAGATGGCGCTGGGACATCCGATTGGGGTATCGGGAGCCAGGATACAGTAATAAATATTTAAGAGATTGTAATAGGAGAAGTGCAATATAGTAAATAATATGAAAAAGAGTGAAAAATTATGGGGAAAACAGAAGTCAGAAACACGAGTGCCAAAAGTGATTTTGGCAAAAAAGGATGGGGATTAATTGTTTTATGTGGTTGTATGTTATTTTTTAGCACCGGTACTACCGTGGATGGACTGAACGCAACGGTGGAAGGGCTGGCTGGAAAGCATGGCTGGGATACCGCGACATTACTCGGATTTTCAACCATCAGCGGGATTGTAAGTATTATCGGAATGTTTATCTTTGGTCTGGTATGTGACCGTTCAGGTGCTCGTAAACTAGCGGTATTTTCGCTGATCGCCGGAGGCCTTTCCTATATCTGGTATGGTCATGTGACGACAATAACGCAGTATGCTGTTGCGTTGTGTCTGGTATCGGTCTTTGCCAATGTATATGCATGGATTGCGGGCGGGGCCTATTTGTCCACCTGGTTCCCGACCAAGAAGGGGCTGGCTCTGGGCTGGGCTACGATTGGCAATAATCTGGCATCAGCAGTGATTGTAATTATTATCGCCGGACTAACTAATATACTTGGAGGAATACAGTGGGCAATTACAGCCATCGGTATATCCATGATTTTACTTTCTGCATGGGCTTATTTTGTACCGGACACCCCGAGAGAAGCGGGGATCAATCCGGACAATATGACTGATGAAGAAACACTTGCCTTTCATGGCGAGGTATCTGATGAAAAGTGTGTCAGCAAATGGACTTACAAAATGCTGCTTCAGACAAAGGAATTCTGGCTGATCAGCGGTGGCCTGGGGCTTTATATGCTGATCACCGTTGGGGTGATGAGTCAGTTGGTTCCCCGATTGATCAATATTGGATTTACGCCAAGCCAGGCGATTGGTTCCATGTCGGTCTGCGCCCTGATCGGAAGTGTGGGAAGTTATGTCTGGGGTGTTCTGGACCAAAAGCTTTCCACCCGCGTAGCGACAGCTATCTTTGGTGTCTGGTACGGAATTGCAATTATCTTTAATCTGATGCCGAACCTGATTTGCATTTATATTTCGATTTTTATGCTGGGGGTTGCTATCGGCGGCAATGCCAACTGGCCGGTATCCCTGGTAACAACCGTATATGGACACCGCAACTTCGCAAAAGTATATTCCCTGATCAATCCCTGCATTTCCCTGCTGAGGATGTTCTCGTTTGCGGCACTGGCTGTGTCATTAAAGGTAACTGGTTCTTACAGTGGCGCCTATGTGGTCTTCGCCGGTCTGGCAATGGTTGCGGCAGTGATGATTTTCTGTGTCGATGATAAGTGTTATGCAAATTCATAAATAATAGGAGGAAGAAAGAATGAGACTCGAAGGAAAAGTAGCAGTAATTACAGGAGCAAGCTCCGGAATCGGATATGAAACTGCAAAAATCTTTGCAAAGGAAGGTGCTAAAGTCGTTCTGGTTGCAAGAAGAAAAGATAGACTGGATGCGCTCGAGGCTGATATTAAAGCAGCGGGTGGAGATGCTCTGGCAATCGGTGCAGATGTTACGAAGCAGGATGATTGTGAATTTGTAATTGAAGAAACAAAAAAAGCCTACGGCGGCGTAGATGTCCTGGTAAACAATGCCGGAATCGGTGACAGACATATGCCGATCGATCAGTGCTCGACCGAATGGTGGGATCACGTGATCCTGACAGACCAAACCTCAGTATTCTATATGTCGAAAGCGGCACTGAAATATATGACCGAATGTAAGACAGCTTCCATTGTAAATGTATCTTCTATCGGAGGTGTATTTGGATCAGCGGGCATTTCATATTCTGCAGCGAAAAGCGCACTGTTGGGAATGACAAAAAATATCGCTATTCTGTATGCTGGAAAAGGTATTCGCTGCAATGCCGTATGCCCGGGCCCGACTCCTACGGAACTTAATACCCCGGAACAGATGGCTACATTCAATATGCAATTTGCCGATCAGTGCGCGAAACATATGAATCTGGAACTGCCAGAAGCGAATGTGACCGATCAGGCGAATGCGATTTTGTATTTTGCGTCGGATGAATCCAAGGCGGTTACGGGACAGGTTCTTGTTGTGGATCATGGGTGTACGCTTTAGGCGATATAGGTATTAATCTGGCGATTTGGTCAGGCAGGGTCTGGGTCCCCGGGAGCGGGGCGCGTAAGCGGCAGGGCCTGGTGGTACGGTTTGGCTCCGACTTCGTGACGCGGACATACCTAAGGATGCAGAACGGCAATTGAGAGGGCACGGGTTCGATTCACTGAGTTTTCTTGATGAAAACTCAGTTCAACTCACCCGATTTTCTGACTTGGAGGTCAGAAAATCTCCCTATCAATTGCCGTTCTGCATCCTAAGGTATGTTCGCGTCACTGCGTATGTCGCCAAACCGTACCACCAGGCCCTGCCGCTTACGCGCCCCGCTCCCGGGGACCCAGACCCTGCCTGACCAAATCGCCCGGCTACTATATTGGCAGCGCTAATTAAGGGGCGGGAGTGAGGTGGTGGTGTGGGGGACTGATTAGATGTGATAATTGATAAAATTTGTCAACAATCCGGGTAAAGGGGCGGAGGGGGTGTGAAGGACCTTGACAGATAGGTGATTTAAGGGTAAAATGAAAATCGTTTTCAATTTGCATTTTATCAGGGGGCTGATGATGAACACAGGAAAAAGATATCATACAAAACAAAAGGAAATGATTCTGCAGTGTTTACAGGAACATGCAGTGACTTATGTAACGATTAATCAGATTTTTGAGTTTCTGGAGAAGAAGGAGCAGAAGGTAGGACTGACGACCATATACCGGAATCTGGATAAGCTGGAAGTGGAGAAGCGGCTGACCAGAGTTAATATTGAAGGGGTTCAGGGAACCTGCTATAAATATCTGCCGGAGGATGAGAATAACCTGTTTTATTTAAAGTGTGAGGCCTGCGGCGGGATGGTGAATATTAAATGTCCGGAATTGGAGTATCTGTATTCGCATGTGGTGGAAGAGCACCGTGTCCGCATCAATCCGGTCAAAACGATGTTTTATGGAACCTGCGAATCCTGTATTACGACAAATATTTGAGCCAATAGATTGAGGAGAGAAGAAGCGTGAAACAGAATAATATTTTTAAGACAGCGGTGATCATTCTTCTTTCTGTCTGTACGGTATGTGTCATTACTTATTTTTCGGTCTTTTCGGCTGTTCATACAGGGCATAATTGTGAATCGCACAACTGTCCGGTGTGCCGGCAGATGCAGACGGCGCAACGTGTTATCAGGCAACTGACCCAGGTATTGGCATCGTTCGTGCTGTTTCTGGGAGCAATTTATATATTACCGGGGCAAGTGTGTCGGGTTCGGCCGGTACCGGTAAGAACACTGATTTCTGATAAGGTAAGACTGGATCGTTGAATGGAAGATTTGACAACGGCAAATCAAAACATTCAGGAGGTTTATGAAAGATGAGAAAGAATTGGAAGAAATTGACGGCTTTTGCCGCCGTAACCGGATCGGCAGTGGTGCTGAGTGCCTGCGGGACAAAGGCACCTGAGGATGCAGCAGATGTAGTAAAGACAGAACAGTCAGGTGAAAGCAGTACCGGACAGCAGAATGCCAGTATTGTCTGCACCAGTTACCCGCAATATGATTTTGTGAATCAGATTCTGGGTGATAACCCGGCTGGAATTGAAGTTACCTATCTGCTCGGAAGCGGCGTGGATATGCATAATTATCAGGCATCGGCCGATGATATGATCAAGATTCGGACCAGTGATCTGTTTCTTTATATTGGCGGCGAATCTGATCAGTGGGCCGAAGACGTTGCCGGTCAGATCGAGGATGAGAAGTTTCACGCAATCGCGCTGTTGGATACGATAGAAGCAAAACGTGAGGAAATTGTTGAGGGTATGCAGCATGATCACGACCATGAACACAGCCATGGACCGTCTGAATTTGCAGACAGTGAAGTAGCAGACCGCAGTCTGTCAGACTGGGAGGGGCAGTGGCAGTCGGTATATCCGTACTTGCTTGACGGCTCGCTGGCGGAAGTGATGGAACATAAGGCAGAAGATGATGATGAGAAAACGGCTCAGGAATATTATGACTATTATAATGCCGGATATCAGACTGATGTTGAAAAGATTGTGATAGACGGAAGCTCCATGGAATTTTTCAGGAATGGGGAATCGGCAAAAACAGAATATGAATATAAGGGGTTTGAAATATTAACCTATGAATCAGGCAGCAAAGGAGTGCGTTATCAGTTTGAAGCGACAGGAGAAACCGATGGTGCTCCTAAATATGTACAGTTCAGTGATCATATGATCGGGCCGGAGAAGGTTGAACATTACCATATTTACTTTGGTGATGACGGATTTGATGCCTTGCTGGCAGAGATGGACAACTGGCCGACTTATTATCCGGAAGGAATGACCGGAGAAGCAATTGCCGATGATATGACCGGTCAAGATCATAGCCATGATGAGGATGAAGATGATGAGGATGAAGCGGAATTTGATGAGCATGTCTGGCTGTCACTGAAAAATGCGATGGTGATTACCGATGCGATCTGCGGACAGATCAGTGAACTCGATCCGGAACATACCGATCTGTATCAGAGCAATCTGGCGGCTTATAATGCGAAGCTTGCAGAACTGGATGCTCAGTATGAACAGATGGTGAAGAATTCTTCCCGGGATGCTATCATGATTGCCGACCGCTTTCCGTTCAGGTATCTGGTTGACGATTATGGGCTTACCTATTATGCGGCATTCCCGGGCTGTTCAGCAGAGACAGAAGCGAGCTTTGATACAATTGTATTTTTGTCGGAAAAACTAAATGAATTACAGTTTCCTGTGATCTTTGATATTGATGGTTCGGATGGTTCCATTGCCAAAACGGTGATCAATAACTCATCACAGCAGGGAACCGAGGTCAGAACATTGAATTCGCTGCAGTCAGTCTCAAGAGCAGATATTGAGGCCGGAGCAAGTTATCTAAACTATATGGAAGAAAATCTGAATCAACTGAAGGGGGCATTAAACTAACATGTCATTGATTGCGTGCAAGGATTTGGAGCTGGCATATGAAGGCAGATGTGTGGTATCCGAATTGAATTTTCAAGTAGAAAAAGGGGATTATCTCTGTATTGTGGGCGAAAATGGATCGGGAAAGTCCACTCTGATGAAAACCCTTTTAGGGCTTAAAGATTATTCCCGGGGAACCATTACGTTCGGGGATGGCCTGAAACCGGATGCTATCGGCTATCTGCCGCAGCAGACAGAGGTACAGAAAGACTTCCCGGCTTCGGTGAACGAAGTTGTGCTGTCCGGCTGCCTGAACCGGTGCGGAATCAGACCTTTCTATACAAAAACCGAGAAAGACAAAGCATCTCAGAATATGGAACGCCTGGGGATAAAAGATTTATCCCGCAGGTGTTACCGGGAGCTGTCGGGAGGGCAGCAGCAGCGGACCCTGCTGGCCCGTGCCTTGTGTGCGGCCGATCAGCTGCTGGTACTGGATGAGCCGGTATCCGGACTTGATCCGAATGCTACGGCGGATATGTATGAGCTGATTGAGTCACTGAATAAAAAGGATAATACAACGATTATCATGGTATCCCATGATATCGAGGCCGCCGTAAAATATGGAACCCATATTCTTCATGTCAGCAGTAAGCCGTTGTTTTTCGGCAGGAAAGAAGATTACCTGCGTTCCGATACCGGCAAAATATTTACAGAGAGAGCAGGTGTACATTCATGATAGCGAAACTGGTTTATTATCTGGGATTTCCATTTGTACGGTATGCCCTGCTGGTGGGAGTCCTGATCGCATTGTGTACATCGCTTCTCGGCGTGACACTGGTATTAAAACGGTACTCCATGATCGGAGATGGTTTATCACATGTGGCTTTTGGTGCAACGGCAGTAGCATCGATCTTTAATGTCGCAGCAGATACGTATATTACTCTGCCTGTTACTGTTCTGTGTGCCGTTTTTCTGATCAGGAGCGGAAAACATACAAGAGTAAAGGGCGATGCTGCCATTGCGATGCTTTCAGTAGGATCACTGGCAATCGGCTACCTGCTCCTGAATGCATTTTCGACATCGGCGAATCTGGCCGGTGACGTATGCAGTACTCTGTTCGGCTCGACGTCGATTCTGACATTGTCAAAATCGGATGTAGTATTATGTGCCGTTTTATCGATTGTGGTACTGACGGTATTTCTGGTTTTTTATAATAAGCTGTTTGCAATTACCTTTGATGAAGACTTTTCCAGGGCAACCGGGGTGAAGGCAGAGCGTTATAATATGCTGATTGCAGTCATTACCGCAATCGTCATCGTAATTGCCATGAATCTGGTCGGAGCGTTGCTGATATCGGCCCTGATTATTTTTCCGGCGATATCGTCCATGCGGCTGTTTAAAAATTTTAAGGCAGTTGTGATCAGTTCTGCATGCATCGCGGTCTTCTGTGCCTTTGTCGGAATTTTGGTATCAATACTGGCCGGAACTCCGGTGGGTTCCACGATTGTAGCAGCATATATTATCGTATTTGCATGTTTAGAAGTGATTGGAGTAATAATAGGAGGCAGATAAATGAAGAAATTAATCATAACAGGACTGGTATTGACAGCAGCACTAAGTCTTAGTGCTTGCGGGAATTCAAATTCTCAGGTAGATCAGATTATCGCTGCCCAGGCGGCAACAATCAATTCCGCGGCACAGGAGACAACCGTGCCGGAAAGTACTGCGGTGGAAACTGCCGCAGTGGAAACAGCTGCACAGGAGACTGAAAACGAAGATGGTATTGATGTTGATCTGACCGGACTTAGCGCTACTATGGTATATGCGGAAGTCTATAATATGATGGTATATCCGGAGAATTATCTGGGTAAGACCGTTAAAATAAAAGGTCAGTATTATGCCGCCTACATTGAGGATCAGGATGCTTATTATCACTATGTCATTATTGCGGATGCACTGGCATGCTGTGAATCAGGAATTGAAATTATCTGGGATAATAACGAACATGAATATCCGGATGAATATCCGGATAATTTAACAGAAGTAGAGGTGGTCGGGACGTTTAGCATGTATGAGGAAGATGGCTATACGTACGGATATCTTGCCACTGAAGATTTGATGATAAAGTAAGTAAACTTCTGATTTTTTGACATATTCGTAAAAATAGGATATGATATCTCTATAAATTTATAATATGTTATTAGAATAGAGGAGTAAGCTATGATCAAAAGGGGAAAATCAAGAAATTTATGTTTGCTGACCATGATGGCTTTTTCCATCACAATTATTGCCGGATGCTCAAATCAGGAAGCCACTCCCGCAACCAGTACGCAGACAGAAGCACCAACACAGGCTGAGCCTCAGGAAGAGACAATAGCTGAGGGGAATGCTCAAACACAGTCAACTGCCGGGACGGATGTTTTGTTGGTTATCGAAGATGTATTTACAGAATCACCATATTTAAGCTGGACGATTACCGATGAATTCAACGACATGACCGCTTCATTCGGCAACGCATTGATTAACTGGGATGAAGAAGCAGGGACAGGCACGATTCTGACCGATGGTGATCAGATTAACCGTGCCGATATAAAGGAACTGATCTTTTATTCCGGGTTCGGTACATACGCAATACAGGAGATTACAAGTCCGGAAGGCGTAGAGACAGAAGCATTTTCCGGTGCTGACCAGAAATTAACGATTCCGGAGGCGGAAGAAGAAACCGTTCTGACCCTGACGGTTAGATACGAACTGACACGCGAAACAAAAGAACTGTCAGTGGCGATCCTGCCTTAACTTGAGACTAAATATACAATCGAATGGAGCTGCGCGACAGCTCCATTTTTTGTTTCATAGAAATTGCGTCCTATGAAACAAAAACCCTCCGGGGGATGCGCACTCCGCGCTAAGGAAGATGGTTGCTGAAGCAACCGCGCTCCGGCGCGTGAATGTGCCAAGGCACATTCTCTTGTGCTCTGGTGCACTGGTTATACTGTAACGGAAGAGTACTGTGCCTTAACCAGATAAATACCAAATATTACGACAGCAATTCCCAACATCTTCAATCCGGTCAAAGTCTCGCCGAACAGAACAAATGAGTAAACCGAGGCAATGGCAGGTTGTGCCAGGCAAACAATCGAGGACAAATTAACTGATACCTTACCCTGGCAGTGTGCCAGCAGGTTATGACCGATGACCTGCAGGCACACTGTTAAGCCCAAAAGCGGATACAGTTGATCAAAGCCATGAGGGATCTGGAGTCCCTCCGTCAGACAGGCGGTGGCAAACAAGGCCGCGGCGCTGCCGAAGGCACTGACAAACATAATCACGCTGCTGGCTATGCGGTCGCGGAAGTGGTAAGAAATCAACAGAAAGGCCGCATAGAAAAAGGATGCACAGAAAGCGAGCAGGTCACCGAAATAATTTGACATGCTGGGAGCGGCTTTTCCGCTGATTAGAACAAAGACACCAGTCAATGTTATGATCGCACCCAGCAGGAATAGTTTCGGTGGCTTTTCTTTGAAGAAAATAAAGGATAGCGGAATTACGGTAAATGGAGTCAGGTTAGCAAGCAGATTGGCATTGGCGACTGAGGTATAGCGGAAGGATAAGTTCCAGAGTGCGATATCTCCGGCTAGAAAGACCCCAGCGAAAAATAAAAATAGAATATTCCTTTTGCTTAGTCCGGGCAGGTTTTTCCAGGCTAGCGGGAGCAGCAGCGGAAGGGAGAACAGCACGCGGTAAAAACCGGTGTTAATCGGGGATAAGGAGCTGAGCCTGACAAAGATGCCTCCGGTAGCCAGAAAGGATACGGCGAGTAATTCCAGTAATACAGCACTTGTCTCGTTTGTGCGTTTTTTCATAATATGTATTCTCCTGTTTAAAGTTGGGATTTATTATAGTATAATATCGTATAGATGGCCCTGTAAAAAGAGCCACCAGGCGAGAATAAAATGGTGCCACTGGGAGGATGTATGATTTATATCAGTAAGGAATTACCAGAACCATTGTATTTGCAGATATATAATGGTCTTAAGAAGGAGATTCTGGAAGGTGTGAGGATGCCGGGCGAGATTCTGGAAGGAACCCGAAGGCTGGCCAAAACCCTGAACGTCAGCCGCAATACCACAGACCATGCTTATGAACAGCTTTTAACAGAAGGGTATATTGATTCCAGACGCGGCATCGGCTATGTCATCAATGAAATTCCCCGCCTTAGTGTTGGATCAGGAACAAGCCGGGCACAGTTACAGTCTGCGACAGCACGGGTACAGGCAGCGGCGAAGGTGTCGGTGAAATATGATCTGACCAACAGCAGTCATACCAGTGACCTGTTTCCTAAAAATCTCTGGCGGCGCTATACTCTGGAAGGTCTTGAACAACTGGAACAGGAATCCCGGCTTTCGGCTCATCTGGATAAGCAGGGTGAGATTTATCTGCGCAGTCGGCTGCTTTCCTATCTGGAGCGGATCCGGGGAGTTCACTGCAGCGCAGATCAGATCGTCATCACCTGCGGCATTCAGCAGTCCCTGGATTATATCTGTAGATTACTGCCCGAAAGTCGTCCGGTTATTTTGATGGAAGAGCCGGGCTTTGATAAAGCGGCAGCGGTATTTCATAATAGTGGAAGAGTTGTCCGGACAGTGCCGGTAGATGAGGATGGATTGATAACGGCCACCCTGAATGGAGACGGTGATATTTGTGCTGTTTATTCCACTCCGTCACATCAGTTTCCGACCGGAGTGACGATGCCGGTAGGACGGCGGTATGAATTACTGGAATGGGCCAGTCAAAATGACTGCTATATAATAGAGGATGATTTTGACAGTGAACAGCGATATTATGCGAAGCCGATTCCGGCACTGCAGTCGATTGATCAACAGAACCGGGTAATTTATCTGGGGACCTTTTCCAAGGGACTTTCGCCATCAATCCGGATGGGATATATGATTCTTCCACCTGACCTGCTGGATCAGTATCGGCAGACATTTGCCTCTTACAACAGTACGGTGCCGCTGCTGAATCAATACGTGATCGGGCGCCTGCTGGAAACCGGGCAATACGACCGGCATATCCGGAGATTGAACCATATCTTCAGGAAACGGCTGGAGCTGTTTCTGGAGGCATTTGAGCCGATAAAGGATAAGGTCAGGATCACCGGCAACAGAACCGGTCAGTATTTCCTGATGGAATTTCTGGGTGAGGTTACCCAGCAGGAACTGATTGACCGGGCCATGGAGCAGGGCGTACAGGTCTATTCCACGATGCAGTTCTGGCATGACAAAGCGGAGTGTCCGCCCAATACCCTGTTCCTGGGATTCAGCAAGATCAGTATGGAAGACATCCCGGATTGTGCAGCGAGGTTACAGACTGCCTGGAAGCCCTGGTTGTAAAGAATTTTGCCGGTATCACAGATATTGATACCGGTTTTTCTGTCCCATAAAAAATGCTATGGTAATTGCCATGGTAATCAGTTCGGCAATGACAACTGACAGCCAGATACCGTCAATACCCAGTACCAGAGGCAGCAGCAGGATCATACCGGCCTGCAGAAACAGCGAACGCATAAACGATATGGCAGCTGAAATTGTACCGTTGCACAGGGCAGTAAAAAAGGCCGAGCCAAATACATTAAGACCGCTGAACAGAAAGGAAAAGGCACTTAACTTAATGCCCCAGGCCGTCATTTCAGCCAGTTCCTGATGGTTCCCCACAAACATGACCGCCAGGGAATCGGCCGTTACGGTTGCCAGCAGAAACATGGCCAGGGATGCGGCCGCAATGGATTTCCAGCTCTTCGAGAATATACTTTTCAGTTCATCATGATTGCCAGCACCGTAGTGATAGCTGACAATCGGTGCTACGCCCATAGAAAAGCCGATAAAAATGGACATAAACACAAAACTGAGATAAAGAATTACGGTAATGGCAGCAACACCGTCCTCGCCGACCAGCCGCATCATCTGAAGATTGTACAGGAAGGTAACCAGCGACTGGGATACGTTGGTCATCATTTCGGATGAGCCGTTGGTGCAGCTGTAGAGCAGGATTCGGGGATATAATCTGGTCTTGCAAAAATGTAGTGTGCTGCTGTTCGGGGCAGCAAAGTAAATCACCGGCAGAATCCCGCCGACCAGATAGCTGCATACTGTGGCGGCCGCAGCACCGCCAACACCCCAATGGAACATATAAATAAATACAAAATCCAAGACAATATTGGTCAGACCGGCAGCGATCGTCAGAACCAGACCGATCTGTGGTTTTCCGGCCGCCATAAAGAAGGACTGGAAGGTGGTCTGCAGCATAAAAGCAGCGCTGCCGGCAACCATGATCCGGCCATAGGTGACACAGTCTTCGATCAGTATCTCACTGGCTCCCAGCAGATAGGAGATCGGTCGGATAAAGATCATTCCCAGAGCCGACAGAAGGATTCCCAGGATTGCGACAACGATAATAAGCATCGAAAAATACTCGTTCGCCTGTCTGGTTTTTCCCATTCCCAAGACTTTGGCTACTTCGGCACTGCCACCGGAACCCAGCATAAAACCGAACGCACCGATTACCATAATCAGCGGAAAGATAAGGTTGACGGATGACAATGCATTGCTGCCGACCAGATTGGCTACGAAAAGACCATCCACAACGCTGTAGATTGAAGTAAATATCATCATAATGACCGACGGCAGGGTGAAGCGCAGCAGGCGGCCATATGTAAAGTGATCTGATAATTTAATGTTCATAACATGTAAAACCTCCATTGTAAGAAAATTGCGACTATGTTATCATAAAGGATAGGGTAACCCTATAGTCAAGAGGTGATTTTTATTGATTTTTTAAACAGGGGTAAATTTACGACCGGGGAATTTGCCAAAGTATGTGGGACAACGAAAGAGACGTTGTTTCATTATGACAAAATCGGCTTACTTAAGCCGCAGGTGGTGGGAGATAACCGCTATCGTTATTATTCAGCTAACCAGTTTTACCGGTATGATCTGATTGATACATTAAAGATTGCCGGCTGCTCGCTGGCTGAGATCAGAGAATATCTGAACGGCTATGATCCGGAGCGGTACCTGGAGCTGCTTGGCAGATGCAGCAGGAAGCTGGAGCAGCAGAAACTGGATATTGAGCGGCGGCAGAAACTGCTGGCCAATTCGCGGGAAGGGGTGGTAACCGCTCTTAAAACCGATGCCGGGGAACCGTATCTGTCCTGGTGCGAAGAGGAATATACGGTGGTGACACCGGTTCGGGTTGAAGATGAATTGAGTGATGTCTATTCGCTGTATCAGCATTTTAGCTACTGCGGCGAACATCAGCTGGGAGATGCATTTCAGACCGGCAGTATTATCCGGCAGGCTGAGATCCTTAAAAAGAACTATCAGGACTGGGGCTATTTCAGTAAAATTGATGAGCCGGCAGAGTCAGATCGCCTGCATATCAAGCCAGCCGGATTTTATGCAACCATATTGCACCGGGGATGTTACGATACAATTGAGCAATCCTGTGAGGTGCTGCTGTCATGGATAGACCGGCAGGGATATACTCTGGCAGGAGACGGATATTTCTATGATTTAATCAGTTATCTGGCCAGCCAGAAGGAAGATGAATTTGTGGTAAAAATTTCATTCCAGGTGAAGAAAAATCCAGATGCACAGGCCGGAACGGTTGCGGACAGGCATGAATTGTGATATATTGATCAAAATATAAGTGAGGGAGGGTAACAATATGATATTGTCCGGATTGGAAATCAAAGAGCGGCTGGGAACTGACATTATTATTGAGCCATTCGAGGAAAAAAGACTGAACCCGAACAGCTACAATCTGCGGCTGGGTAAACAGATTCTGATGTACGAGGATACGGTTCTTGACATGAAAAAAGAAAATAAGTGTGTTGAAATTGAGATCGGGCCGGACGGTATTGTTCTGCAGCCGGGAAGGCTGTATCTGGCGCAGACACTGGAACGAACCACTACTACCAATGGTCTGGTGCCAATGCTGGAAGGGCGGTCATCGGTTGGTCGGATGGGACTGTTTATTCATACCACCGCCGGGTTTGGGGATGTGGGTTTTTCGGGATACTGGACGCTCGAGCTGTCTTGTGTTCAGCCGATCCGGATTTATGCCGGAATTGATATCTGTCAGATTTACTACCATACTTTGTTGGGTGAATATGAGAGCTATGATAAGCGTGGAAAGTATTTTGGGAATGATGGTGTACAAGCATCGATGATGTATAAAGATTTTTTATAAACAGAGCAGAGCCATCCGCCTTTCAATATGACTGGCCGGATGGCTCTAATGTTTATTTAAAGCGATTCTTCTTAATGCTGTATTCGTCTTTCTGATACAGCCATTGATTACTACAGGTGCGCTATACATCGTCCGTATCGTTCTGAATTTAAGTGCAGTGTTAAATGGTTTATCTCAGGCTTTCATGGGGGCGGCCGGACTGGTTGGCGGGATAATTGCCGATTCCAATAGATAATGTAAATTAGCGCCGCCCCACGGATCCGTTCATCCATGGGGCAGCGCTATTTGTTATTCTAAACTACATTCCAGCGTACTGATTTTTTACCTTAATCATTTTTTGCTGTTCCGCTTGTTCAGTCTGATACCAGCCCTTGGCGGACATCGTCTTAAAGATGTCTTCCTGCATACACAGGCAGTCATTTAAAGCCTGGTTAAATGTCTGGTGAACATTGGGGGTAGGGGATTCTATTGTTCCGTGCATATACATATCGCATACGCCTTTGGTCGAGTAGAGCAGGTTCTCCATAATACATTTGTCATCCATACTTTCACCTCCTTATACAAGATTATAGAAATTATCAAAAAGCTGCTGATGTTTCTGTGCCAGCTGCTGAACCTTGTTTTTCAATTCCGGGTCCTGCAGGTTCTGAATGGCGTCCTGGCATTGTGATTTCAAAAATGTTTCATGTGCTAAAGCATCTTCTACATAACTTAATTCCTTACTCATCATCATCATTAATCACCTCCGAGATTAGTATGGGCGGATCAGGAAGAAAATATAAGGGACAATTTATGGTTGTTTTGTATTAATTTTATAGGTATAATAATAATAAAAATGAAACAATAAGGAGGATATTTTTATATGAAACGATATGTTTTATCTGCATAGCACTGGCTATTGCAGTTTAAATGAATAAATTGATTAATAGCCATTGCTAACCCACTTAATACTATAAAGGGAGGCAGGCATGGGCTATCTGAAAGCAGAAGATATTCTGCCAAAGGAACTGATACAGTTAATACAGCAATACGTTGACGGAGAGAATATTTATATTCCCAGAATGCAGCACAATCGCAGGCAGTGGGGACAGAAAACCCGGATCAGGCAGGAACTGGCATTGCGGAATACCTGTATAATAGAAGATTACAGGAACGGCAGCAGTGTTTCGGAATTGGCTGAATCGTATTTTTTGTCAACAAAGAGTATACAACGTATTGTACGAGAATTTAATAAAATTATGTAACAATGAGCTGGCATAGTATGGATGCCGGCTCATTCTTTTTTCTAAGAAAAGATGAGGTGGCAAAAATTATGTCGGGTATTTATACTGTCAGCAGACAGGAAAGGAGTGTTGTTATGACCGCACCATCATCAATTGCATAGCAGAGGCTATTGCAAATAAAATATAAATCAGGTAATAGCCTTTGCAGATTCTTACATGAAAATGAAGGAGATGCAAGATGAGCTATGTAAAACAATGGGTTTATGAAATTGTACCGGAGGGTTCCTGTAAGGTTATCAGAAATTGTCCTGGATGCAGAAGAACGACCAGTTACCAAAATACAAACTGTTTTAGGATAAATGCCAATGGGAGCAAGATCGATGTCTGGCTCATTTATCATTGCAGTGTCTGTAAACACACCTTGAATCTGACCATCTATGAAAGAAAGCAAGCAGGACAGATTGACCGGTCTGAATATCAGAAATTTATGGCTAATAATAAAGGTTTAGCAGAGGCTTACGGAAGAGATAAAAGACTTTTCGCCAGCAATAAAGCAGAAACAGACTGCAACAGCATGAAATACCGGCTGAGACTGCTTCAGGGTGATGATGAACTGGATGATTGTGGCTGGATAACGATAAAAAATCCGTTCCAGCTTAAAGTACGTGCCGATAAATTGATGGCAGAATTGCTCTGTATCAGCAGGAGCAGGGAGAAGGAACTGGAAAAGTCAGGTAGTATTATCATTGATTCAAATGATCGGGAGGAAATTCGTGTTCAATTTAACCTTCTTGACATTACGTAATATTAAAATTATACTTATGATAAATTCAAATAGGATGATTTTCGCTGAAGAAAGGAGCGCTTATGGGTGAAATATCGAAGCTGCCAAATATTGGTCCTGTAGTAGAAGAACAGTTAAATCAGGTGGGGATTCACACCGCCTCACAGCTGAAGCAGGAAGGTGCCGAAAAGGCATGGCTCAAGATTCAGGCGATCGATGCATCGGCTTGCATGAACAGGCTGCTGGGGCTGGAGGGGGCTATTCTTGGAATCAAAAAAACTTTGATACCGGATGAGCGCAAAAAACAGCTGAAGGAATTTTATCAATGGAACAAACGATAATTACCGGAGATGAAAATCTCCTCAATGTGTTTGTAGAGGATACGGGATGAAAGTACTTGTACTGTGTGCGAAGGGTTTTGAAACGATGGAGTTCAGTGTTTTTATTGATGTTCTGGGATGGGCGGCCAATGATTTTGGCCATTACATAAAGGTAGAAACATGTGGATTTCAAAAACAGGTAGTCAGTACCTTCGGGGTACCGATTATCGTTGACCGGTTAATTGACGAGATCGACCCACAGGAATTTGATGCCCTGGCAATTCCCGGAGGATTTGAGGAATATGGTTTTTATGAAGAGGCATTTCATGAAAAGACCCTCGATCTGATCCGGGCATTTGATGCCGGCCAAAAGCCGGTCGCATCGGTTTGTGTTGCCGCACTGGCGCTGGGCAAAAGCGGGATTCTTAATGGCCGGAAGGCGACTACCTATCACCTTGGCGGCGGATACCGGCAGAAACAGCTGGAGCAATTCGGCGTGACTGTTGTCAATGAACCGGTAGTGACCGATCATAATATTATTACCTCCTATTGCCCGCAGACAGCTGCAGAAGTGGCATTCAGGCTGCTGGCGATGCTGACATCAGAGCAGGAGATGCAGCAGGTGAAAGCGGTAATGGGATATTAAAGGGGAAAGACTGATCATGGGAAAATATATATTCCTGATTCTTTGTTTGATCGTTATTATTGCTGCTGCAGTAGTTTACCTGAAGATAAAACGCAGCTTACAGACTTTTTCACGGGCGGCTTTTGGTACGGATTCCCTGATGGAAGGGCTGAAGAAGCAGGAGGAAGTGCTGGCCGAGACTCCTAAATCAGTCAAGGGCATGACTAAAATCTATCTGCCCCAGATCATGGCGGACTTCCCGGAGTTTTCGCTGCCGGAATTTGTCCATAAGTCGGAAAATCAATTAAAAGCGGCGCTGCATGCCGTGGAAGCCCAGGATCAGGAACTGCTGGTGCAGGCATCCGATGATCTGAAAGAGCAGATCCGTGTCTGGATTGAGGATAACAGGCAGCAACATATCCGTGAATATTATCAGGATGTTAAGATTCACCAGACCGAGATCAGCCGCTATCAGAAACAGGCCGGGAGCTGTGTTATTACCCTGCAGTCGGCGGTGGGATACCGCTATTATAAAGGGAAGAACCTCGTTCAGACGAAATCAGACCCAGGCAGAGCCGCTATAACCTGTATCTGATGTACATCCAGGACGAGGCCCTTATTCCCGAGAACGGCAAGGCCGTATCCGTAGTCTGTCCGCAATGCGGTGCGCCCGTCAGGAGCATGGGCAGCAAAGTCTGCGAATACTGCCAGTCGGCCGTAGAACCGGTCAATATCCGTTCCTGGTTCCTTACCAAAATAAAAGAGGAATAAGGTTTTCTGTCAATATTTTGGCCAGTCTGGAATAGGATGTACGGAATGAAGAAAACGGTAGGGGATTGCTTATGTATCCTGTTTACCCTTATGAATCTTACGAAGAGCAGTGCTTGAAGGTCCCGGTTGCCTTTCCGGCGCAAAAGCAGAATGAGCAGCCGGGACTGGAGTCAATTATGACTCCGCCGCCTATTTTCGATCATCCTGAATATCAGGCATCCGGCCGGCTGAATCAGAAAACTGCCATCATAACCGGCGGTGACAGTGGGATTGGCAGAGCTGCAGCGGTAGCATTTGCCAGAGAAGGTGCCAATGTAGCAATTAACTTTGCAGAGCGTGAAGAAAAGGATGCTGATGCCGTAAAAGAATACATAGAAGCTCTGGGCGGCAGCTGCCACCTGATTGAAGGTGATATCCGCGATCCTGATACCTGCAAACGGCTTGCCGATGAAACCGCAGACCGGTACGGCAGTATTAATATTCTGGTTAATAACTGTGGTGTCCAGTTTGTCCAGGACAGTATTATGGATATCAGTATTGAACAGATGATTCATACATTTGAAGTCAATGTCTTTTCCTTTTTTGTCCTGACTAAGGCGGTATATCCTTATCTGCGAAAAGGAGACAGTATTATCAATACGACATCAGTTGTCGCCTATGAAGGAAATAAACAGCTGATCGATTATTCTGCGACAAAAGGAGCGATCGTCTCGTTCACCCGGTCGCTGGCACTATCCCTTGCAGATTCCGGAATCCGGGTCAATGCAGTAGCACCGGGTTCCTTCTGGACCCCGCTGCAGCCGGCCAGCTGGGATGCCGGTCAGATCCGCACCTTTGGTACAGACAATCCGATGGGAAGAGCCGGTCAGCCGTTTGAAATCGCCCCAACTTACGTCTATCTGGCCTCTGACGATTCCAGGTATATGACCGGACAGGTAATTCATGTCAACGGCGGACAATTTGTCGGGACCTGAAAAGCAGTCAACTGAGAAATAATGGTATCTAAGGACAGTCCAATACGCTGTCCTTTTTTGAGTTTTTATAATATAATGAGTTACAAATCAAGTTTTACTAAAATACACTATAGAGGAGAGATATCCATGATTGACCTGACCGGAATGGTTTCCATCCCATATCTGAAAAAAAGCTGTTTTCCCGGAAGCTACCAGGGGATGCGATACTTGTTGGAAAAAAGAGACGAGGCACTTTGGGCAGTGATCTGGCCTGAGCCATATAGTTTTGCAGCAACTGAGGATGATAAAAAACATCAAAAAGAATTTACGTTCGACCCGGAAGGCTTTGCCCAGGCAGTAGCATGGCTCAATGAAGAACATCAGGCAGGAAACTATTAAACTGTCAAAGTTATGTAATTATAATTTTAGAGGAAGTGAGTAGAGAATGAATCAGGAATGGATGGCAGCAGCTGTGGGTATTCTGATTCCGTTTATCGGAACGACAGCAGGTGCAGCCTGTGTGTTTTTTATCAGAAATGCGATTAAACAAAAAGTTCAAAAGGCATTATTAGGATTTGCATCCGGAGTAATGGTAGCAGCCTCCGTATGGTCGCTGCTTATACCGGCAATGGAAATGTCAGAGCATATGGGCAGACTGGCTTTTATACCCGCGGCCACAGGTCTGGCATTAGGGTTTGCATTTTTACTCCTGATGGATAAACTGATCCCTCATCTGCATCTGGATCAGCAGGAACCAGAAGGAATGCCCTGCGGTCTGGGCCGCACCACGATGCTGATTCTGGCCGTAACCCTCCACAACATCCCCGAAGGTATGGCAGTCGGGGTAGTCTTCATCGGCATGATGACCGGCGAAAGCCAGATATCTATGGCCGGAGCATTCGCCCTGTCGATCGGCATTGCAATCCAGAACTTCCCCGAAGGAGCAATCATCTCCCTTCCCTTAAGAAGCGAAGGACAAAGCAAACTCCGGGCCTTCTGCCTCGGTGCAGTATCCGGAATCGTAGAACCAATCGGCGCAATCCTAACCATCTTACTGGCCCGTTTCATAGTCCCCTTCCTACCATACCTCTTAGCATTCGCCGCCGGTGCCATGCTCTTTGTAGTAGTAGAAGAACTAATCCCCGAATCCGCCGAAGGAGAACACTCCGACGCCGGAACCATCGGCTTCGCTATCGGCTTCATCCTAATGATGATCCTGGACGTAGCCCTGAGTTAAACGAAACAATAACCGAGTCACTTGAATCTTTGTATATTCTAACAAGAAGCGCCTGGCAATATTGTCGCTGGGGAAAGGGGGATGTTTGGGTCGATTATGGCCCAAACATCCCGCTTTCCCTTGCCCACAATCTACCCTGCCCCCATTTTATAACTACAGGGAATATAACACATTACTTTTATATAGTTGACAAATAATAACGAGATTGCTATGATTAAAGTTACTTACAAGGGAAGGGAGAAGAGCATGGATAGAATAGTATTATCATTATTAGTAGATAACACATCGGGTGTACTGAGCCGGGTTGCAGGATTGTTCAGCCGCCGGGGCTACAATATTGAAAGTCTGACCGTAGGTGTCACTGCGGACGAGCGTTATTCCCGTATGACGGTAGTATCCTCGGGCGATCAGGAGATCCTGGAGCAGATTGAAAAGCAGCTGCGGAAGCTGGAAGATGTCCGTGATATCAAAGAACTAAAACCGGGATGTTCGGTTTACCGGGAGTTGATTATGATCAAGGTTCGGGCGAATTCCATAGAACGTCAGGCCATCAGCGCGATTTCCGAAATATTCCGTGCAACAATTGTGGATGTGGGCAAGGATTCCCTGACCGTTATGCTGACAGGTGACCAGTCCAAATTGGATGCACTGATCAATCTGCTGGAGGATTATGAGATTCTGGAACTGGCAAGAACCGGACTGACCGGACTTTCCCGTGGTTCCCAGGATGTTCGTTATCTGTAATAACATAGTTTTACATACTTGAAAATTCTCAGGAGGAAGAAAAATGGCAAAGATTTATTATCAGGAAGATTGTAATTTATCCTTATTGGAAGGAAAGACTATCGCAGTGATCGGCTACGGCAGCCAGGGACATGCACATGCCCTGAATGCCAAGGAGTCAGGCTGTCATGTTATCATTGGTCTGTATGAAGGCAGCCAGTCATGGGCGAAAGCCGAGGCGGCAGGATTTGAAGTATATACAGCAGCAGAAGCAGCTAAAAAAGCTGATATCATCATGATCCTGATCAACGATGAGAAGCAGGCTCAGATGTACAAAGAATCGATCGAACCGAATCTGGAAGAAGGCAATATGCTGATGTTTGCACACGGCTTTGCGATTCATTTCGGACAGATCAACCCGCCAAAGAATATTGATGTCACCATGATCGCACCGAAGGGTCCTGGCCATACCGTAAGAGGGCAGTATCAGGAAGGCAAAGGAGTACCTTGTCTGGTTGCTGTTCATCAGGACGCCAGCGGCAAGGCAACTGACAAAGCACTGGCTTACGCACTGGCTATCGGCGGTGCCAGAGCAGGCGTTCTCTGCACTACCTTCCGTGAGGAGACTGAGACCGATCTGTTTGGTGAGCAGGCAGTCCTGTGTGGCGGTGTAACCGCACTGATGAAAGCAGGATTCGAAACTCTGGTAGAAGCCGGATATGAGCCGGAGAGTGCATATTTTGAATGTATCCATGAGATGAAGCTGATTGTCGATCTGATCTTCGAGAGCGGCTTTGCCGGCATGAGATATTCGATCTCCAATACCGCAGAATTCGGTGATTATATTACCGGACCTAAGATCATTACCGATGATACCAAGAAAGCTATGAAGCAGGTACTGACTGACATTCAGGATGGTACGTTTGCCAAGAACTGGCTGACTGAGAATCAGGTAGGATGTCCTCACTTCAAGGCGGTCAGAAGACGCGAAGCAACTCATCAGCTGGAGAAGACCGGTGCTGAACTGCGTAAGCTGTATAGCTGGAATGACAGCAATAAACTGATTGATAATTAATAATAATGAAAAAGGCAGATGCATGGTCGTATTATTCGATCTGATCTGCCTTTGTTTTTTGCCTTGTCGTATCGGCTCTACGCCCGATACGACTTACAAAACTCAATAAACGTATTCAGAGCAATTGAGGACTCTCCGCTCTGATGCACAAACCCGATCGTCCGCTTATGGATCGGCGTATCCAGTTTCAGCTGAATCAGGCGTCCCATTTCCAGATCTTCCTTGACAAATTCTTTGATCACACATCCGATTCCCAGTCCAATCCGGGCGAATTCAATCAGCAGATCCATCGTAGTTACTTCCAGCAGATTATTGGCCTGGATGTGATTGATGTTCATATAATCATCAATATAATGGCGGGTGATGTTGTCGCGATCCAGCAGCATAATATTGCCGGTCTGGAATACATCGGTTTGATTTCCTTCGCGCAGATACAAGTTCTCCAGATAACTCGGAGCGGCTACGAAAATATCTTCAATATCCATAACTGGAATAAACGTCAGATTTTTGTTTACTCGGGGCTGGGCGACCAGACCGATATTGATCTTCTGCTGGTCGAGCATGGTCAGGGTGTGGGTGGTGGACTGGCTTTCGATTGATATTTTGATATGGGGATATTTTTCGATAAACCCTTTCAGGTAATCGACCATAATAAATCGGCACAGCGTGTTGCTGACCCCGATGCGGATATGACCCATATGAAAATGTTTGATCCTTTTTAATTCTGATTCGCCCTGATTCAGAGCTTCAAATGCGGTACAGGTGTGTTCGAACAGAATCCGTCCCTCGGAGGTCAGCTGAACGCCGCGGGAATTGCGGTTGAATAGAACCGTTTCCAGACTGTCTTCCAGCTTGCTGATGGACTTACTGATTGCCGGCTGGCTGATATAAAGTTCCTTGGCCGCTTTGGAAATATTTCCGGTCTTTGCTACCTCATAAAATATCCTGTATTGTGAAAGATTCTGTTCCATGGATGCCTCCCGTATCTTTATAACTGACTGTTATATTAACCATGATTATTATGTATTGTCATTATACCAAGCAGAATGCTATAATACAATCATCAGTTGATAAAAAATGTCATATCAGGAGGAAGACATCATGACGGTTGGCACGATTTTTAAGTTTCATAATGATTTGGATACAGATCAGATTATTGCATCGCAGTATCTGTTATTACCAACCATTGAAGAAATGAAAATACATACATTTGAATCCCTGGATCCGGAGTTTCCCGAGAAGGTGAAGCCTGGAGATTATGTGGTGGGATGCGAGAATTTTGGCTGCGGTTCCTCACGAGAGCAGGCACCGAGTGTGCTGAAAGCACTTGGCGTAAAGGCTGTGATAGCCAAATCTTTTGCCCGGATTTTTTACCGGAATGCAATTAATATCGGCCTTCCGGTGATTGTCTGTAAAGATCTGCCGGACCAGGTAGAGAATGGCGATAAGATGGAGTTGTCGCTGAGTGAGGGACTGGCAAGGGCAGGTGGTCAGGAATTTTCCTGCACCAGACTGCCGGAATATATGCAGCAGATCCTTGAACAGGGCGGTTTGATTGCATCATTGAATAAGGAGGAGGCATAACATGGGAATGACAATTGCAGAGAAGATTATCGCATTGGCTGCCGGTGTGCCGAACGTAAAGCCTGGAGACATTCACACGGTGAATCTGGACCGGATGATGAGCAATGACGGTACGACTCATTTGACTGTAGATATGTATCATAACCAAATAAAGAATCCCAGAATTGCCGACGTGCAGAAGATGGTATTTATTGTTGACCATAATGTCCCGGCTGACAGCCCCAAGACAGCTGCGTCGCAGAAGAAGATGAGAGATTTTGCCCGGGAACACGGGATTGATTTTTATGAAGGTGAGGGCGTCTGCCATCAGATTATGATGGAACGGTATGTATGTCCGGGTGAGTTGATATTCGGTGCGGACAGTCATACCTGTACCTACGGTGCCCTGGGGGCATTTGGCACCGGAGTCGGCTGCACCGACCTGTTGTATGGCATGGTGACCGGGACTTCCTGGGTGCTGGTGCCGGAGACGGTGAAGTTTGAGTTGACCGGAGAACTGCCGGACGGCGTTTATCCCCGGGATCTGATGCTGACGATTATCGGTGAGATCGGAGCCAATGGCTGCAATTACCAGGTGATGGAATTCTGTGGTGACGGAGCAAAGAAGTTAAGTGTCAATGACCGGATGGTATTATGCAATCTTGCAGTAGAAGCCGGTGCCAAGACCGCGATTTTCGAAGCGGACGAAGTCGCCATGGAATATCTGAAAGCCCGCGGACGCAAGCCGAAAGCGGTATTTACCAGTGATGAAGATGCAGCATATGCAAGAGAATATACCTTTGATTTGAGCAAGATCAGACCGGTTACGGCCAGACCGGATTTTGTTGATGATGTGGTTCCTGCTGAGCAGGTATGCGGTGTCCATATTGATGAGGCGTTCCTTGGCTCCTGCAATAACGGCCGTATTGATGACCTGCGGGTTGGAGCAGCGGTTCTGAAAGGCAGAAAAGTAGCCGATCATGTCCGGTTTCTGGTGGTTCCGGCCAGCCTGGAGGTGTACCGGCAGGCGATGGCAGAAGGACTGATCGAGATCTTTATGGAGAGCGGTGCTATTGTTATGAACCCCAACTGCAGTGTCTGCTGGGGCAGCTGTCAGGGCGTGATTGGTGAAAATGAAGTATTGATCAGCACCGGAACCAGGAATTTCAAAGGCCGTGCGGGACATCCCAGCTCAAAGGTATATCTCGGTTCTGCGGCAACGGTAACGGCATCTGCCGTAAAGGGCGAAATCTGTATGGCAGATATGCTGTAATAAGGAGAGAATGAATCATGGAACAGTTTAGCGGGAAAGTCTGGGTATTGGGGGATGACATAGATACAGATATTATTATTCCCACCGAATACCTGGCGTTAAAAACGATTAATGATATGAAACAATATGGCTTCAGTCCGCTGCGGCCGGAACTGGCATCGCAGATTCAGGAAGGTGATATTATTGTAGCAGGCAAGAATTTTGGCTGTGGTTCGTCACGGGAACAGGCTCCCGAGATCATCAAGGCTCTTGGGATTGCATGTGTAGTTGCCAAGTCTTTTGCCCGGATCTTTTTTCGGAATTCAATCAACAACGGTCTGCTGCTGATTGAACAGCCGGACTTATATAACGATATGACAGAAGGCGATACGGTTACGGTGACGGTGAATCAGGATATTACATATCAGGATAAACAATATCCGATTGCATCCCTGCCGGAGAATCTGGTTGAGATTATTCAGGCCGGCGGTCTGGTAAAAGCAATGAGAAAACGAAACGGACTGGATTAAGGGGGATGCGGCATGGGACAGACAATTATTGAAAAGATTATTGCTCATAATATTGGAAAGGATCTCGTGAAACCAGGTGATATTGTTACGGTTCAAGTGGACCGGGTGATGATTCATGATATCTTCATTCCCTTTGTGGCAGATAAATTTGAAGAAATGGGTTTTACCAGGCTATGGGATCCGGATAAGGTGGTTCTCATTTATGACCATCTGGTACCGGCCAGCCAGCTGGATGATACCAGACACTTCCAGGTGGGAGATGCATTTGCAGCTAAATATGGTATGGAGCATGTTCATCGTAGTGACGGTATCTGTCATCAGCTGATGACGGAAGCCGGATATGTTAAGCCGGGCAATGTAGTATTTGGTACAGACAGCCATACGACCACCTATGGCTGTGTTGGTGCATTTTCTTCCGGTATTGGCTATACCGAGATGGCGAGTGTGCTGGGAACCGGAACGATGTGGATTAAAGTCCCGGAAACGATCAAGGTAATCATTAATGGTGAGCTGCCGGACCAAGTCATGTCCAAAGACATAATCCTGCGTCTGATCGGTGATCTGGGCGCTGATGGGGCAACCTACCGGGCGCTGGAATTTTGTGGTTCGGCAGTCAAGGCGATGACCGTGGCCAGCCGGATGGCAATGGCTAATATGGCGATCGAAGCCGGGGCGAAGTGTGCACTGTTTACGCCGGATGAAAAGACGGCTGAATATTGTGAAATAACACTTGATGATTTCCAGAGAACGCTGACTGGTGATGAAGATGCCTCTTATTGCAGAACCATTATTTATCAGGCCGAGGATCTGGTACCGGTTATGGCATGTCCATCTCAGGTTGATAAAATAAGAAATGTCAGTGAGCTGGAGGGAATTGTAATCGATCAGGTATTTATCGGGTCCTGCACCAACGGCCGGCTGGAGGATCTGCAGGCGGCAGCCGGAGTGTTAAAAGGCAAACGGGTTTCGCCCTTTGTGAAGTTGATTGTAACACCGGCCAGCCGGAAGGTATATCAGGATGCCATGGCATGCGGTGCCATTCAGACGCTGGCGGAGGCGGGCGCTATTATTACCCATCCGGGCTGCGGTCTGTGCTGCGGCAGAACCGGAGGAATCTTAAGCGATGGTGAGCGTGTTGTAGCAACCAACAACCGTAACTTCCTCGGCAGAATGGGAACCTCCAAGGTTGAGATTTATCTGGCTTCGCCGCTTACGGCAGCGGCTTGTGCACTTGAGGGCAAGATTACTCATGCATTATAAACGGGTATCGGGTCTGCATAAAGATGATAAAAAGTTGACATAAAAAAGAGCTGACAGGATTCGGCTCTTTTTTTGACTTGTAATATTTAACAAAAACGTAATATTTATGTAATAATACCTTGTTTATGTTTAACTAAAAATGATTTAAAAAAATAAAGAAAATATACAAAATGAATAAAGTGGTAAAAAATGCCAAAAATTAATATCGTGATAACTTACAAAAATACGGAAACTTATTGACTTTTTTCTATTCCTCCCACTATAATATCCACAGCAACTGAAAAACTAGTGATTTAAGGATTCCATCCCCCACTTTCGACAAAATATGATATGGAAATTGGGAATTGCTAATTTTTCAGGAAGGAAAAGAGGAGTGTATATGCTGACATTTTGCTCATTTCTTCAGTCATTATCACAGTGGATCGTTACGGCGTTCGTCAATATGACGAAAAAGCTATATCGGAATTCTACGGTAGTAATTGTTGGTGGCCTGATTATTGTAGCGATGACCGGAATGTCCGGTATGCTTGGCGACAATAGCAGAAATAGTCTGACCGCTTATGCCGAAACTCCGATGGAACAGATCAGTCAACCAGAACTGACCGGAGAAATTGAACTGCTTACGGAAGCAAAGATACCATTTCAACTTACAAATTTAGTATTCACAGAAGAAGGACAGAGACTGGTCGGAGAGACATTGGCGCAATCCATCGAACTGCAGCAGGGACTTCAGGTGCAGCAGCAGGAAAGACTTGCGCAGATAAAAGAAGAGCAGCGGCTTCAGGAAGAGGAGCAGGAACGAATTGCTGCACAAGAAGCAGCAAAACAGGCTGAAGAAGAAGCCAGGCAGGCAGCTGCTGCAGTCTCCTGCAGTACAGAGGACTATGAAGTCCTGACGCGGATTGTACAGGCAGAATCCGGCGGTTGTGATATAAAGGGCAGAATCCTGATCGCCAATGTTATTTTTAATCGGGTTAGAAGCAACGAATTCCCGGACAGTATTACAGACGTGGTTTATCAAAAATCGCAATTCTCCCCGGTGGCAGATGGTTCCATGAAATCATGTACCGTGACGGATGCGACTGTAGAAGCAGTTGACCGCGCTCTGGCCGGAGAGGATTATTCTGATGGGGCACTTTATTTTATGAACCGCAAGCTGTCCAGATCACACAATGTTACCTGGTTTGACCGTGAATTGACATACTTATTCCAATATGACAAACATGAGTTTTTCAAATGATACAGGCTGCCATTGGTCGGGTCCTGACAGGACAAGTTCTCTGGTATAGAAGGCCGCCTTTGCTGGTGTGAGCTGCTTCACCCAGTGGGGGCGCTTTGCTATATCCGAAGACGGGCCCCGGTTCTGGTATTCAGCATAGAGGATGGTACTGTGGGCCTCTGATTTGTTCCAGTCATGCCAACCTGCGGCACAGATGTGTGAGCCGATATGACAATCCAACAGCACTGTTTTAGCATATTCCCGCCACGGACGTCCCAGGTAGGCGGAATGCCGCGGACAATTGCCGGTGAAACGGCAGCTCTGCATGACATATCCGTACGGCTGATGCTCCGGAGTGGAGGCAGCAGTTACATAGCTGTTGATATCCTGTCCGATGTCTTTGGAAAACAATTCGCAATCTTCAAAATAGGCAGTGGCACCGCCGAAGATAAAATCAATATCACCCTCAATATAACAGCTTTTATAATAATGTCGGCCGGTGATCCGGGGCGCAAACTGTTTGGGGCCGATAAAGCCGTTTGGCTCCACTTCCTTTGGCGGAAGCGGGGCAGTGAACAGGGTATCCTGTCCGCCTAGAAAGCGGCAGCCGCCAAAGCTTAACCGGTCGCCGTCGGCATAGACTGCGATGGCCTGCCCAACGGCCGGACCACTGCCGGAACTGTTGGCAAAGGTCAGATTGCAGAAGGTAACATCATGGGTATCAATGATCAGTGAATAGCTGCGGAAAGTTCCGAGCTTCCCGATATCGGGCATAGGCATATCTGCATATAAGTCATAAGTCAGTATGGTATCCTCCGGCGACTGGCCGATCAGGGTCAGATATGGCCGTACGATCGAGATCCGTTCTTTGTAAATGCCGTTATAAATCATCAAGGTGACCGGGCTTTTGGCATGCTCAGGATCAGTCTCATCTCTGGTCTGCACTGCAGCAAGGGCATCGCTGACGGACTTGAAATCGCCGCCGCCATCCTGCCTGATGTGGTATATATGTGACATGGTTTCTCCTTAATTTATAGCATGTATATACTCCGTGTTTCTTTTTATTGTACCGGAAATATGATTATTAATCAATAATTATCATTACAGCAGATATGGAATCAAAGTTCTTCATGATGATGCATTAGCAGCAATTCAGAAAGTTGTTAGTGAATTAAACTAATTTATATGTTATAATAAAAGGACTGGATGCCCGATTTATCGCCGGTACCAGTTCTTTTCTATTGAAACTATGCTGAGGAGACGACTGTATGAAGAAGAAATATATCTTATTTGATCTGGATGGAACCCTGACCGATTCTCAGGATGGAATCATTAATTCGATTATATACTGTCTGACCTCATTTGGCATTCACAAACCGGACCGTGAAGAGCTTCGGCCATGGCTGGGTCCTCCGCTTAAAGAAAGTCTGATGAAGTATTACGGAATGGAAGAGGAGCAGGCATTAGCAGGGGTTTTGAAGTTCAGGGAGTACTTCGACCGGCAGGGGATTTTCGAGAACAAGGTATATCCAGGTATGGAAGCAATGCTGCAGGCATTGAAAGAGCGCGATTGCCAGCTTATGGTAGCCACTTCCAAACCGGAGCCGGCCGCCCGCAGAATTCTGACACACTTTGAACTGGATTCTTATTTTACCTATATCGGCGGAGCCACTCTGGACGACAGTCGGACACACAAGGCAGATGTGATCCGATATGTAATGGACAGCACTGGAATTAACGATGTAACTGAGGCCATCATGATTGGTGACCGGGAGCATGATGTAGCAGGAGCAAAGGCCAACGGACTGGAAACAATCGGTGTTCTGTATGGCTATGGCACCAGTGAAGAGCTGCATCAGGCCGGGGCCGATTGTATTGCCGCGACAGTGGAAGACATTTTATCTTACATATAAATTTTGCACAATAAATGTGTGACTTATATATGCAGTTTTTCACAAAAACGGCCTCTTACTAAAAAAAATTAGAAATAACACCCTTTTTTCTGATAAAATAGTAAGTGGTATTACGAACCTGTAAACGCCAGAAAGAAAGGGATGAATTGAATGTTTGAAAAAGGTCAGTATATTGTGTATGGGACATCAGGGGTCTGTAAAGTAGAGGACATTACAACTATGAATATGGAGGGAATCTCCAATGAGCGGTTGTATTACGTGCTTGCACCAATGAGTCAGAACGGAGGAAAGATCTTCACTCCGACAGATAATCAAAAGACCTTGATGCGTGAAATCCTTTCAAAAGAGGAAGCCGACCGTCTGATCCAGGATATTCCTGAGATCGAAGAATTGTGGATTGCCAATGAACGGGAACGCGAAGAAAAGTACAAAATATGCATGAGAAGCTGTGACTGCAGAGAGTGGATTAAGATCATTAAAACTCTTTACCTGCGGAAGCAGGAACGGATGGAACAAGGGAAAAAGGTAACCGCAACAGATGAGAAGTATCTGCGGATGGCAGAAGACCATTTGTATTCAGAACTGTCGATTCCTTTAGGGATTCCGAAGGATAGGATGGAAAATTATATTACGGGGCATATTACCGAGTTAGCATAAAAGTTCAAGGGGGATATAGTAGCTGGAGGAAGTGGAACGTTCCACTTCCTCCAGCTACGTATATTGCTGCCTGCGACCCACGGCGGCCGGGGGTATTTGGATCGGTTGGATTGTTTTGATAATGTTTTATCAATATTAAATGGAATTTTGTGGTTTTTTATCCTCCTTCCTATTGACATTTTTAAGACAAAATGAGATGATAAAATGGATTTCGAAAAAATGAAAGAGAGGTCAATAAAAGATGGCAAGCATTGATTTAAGTCAGTATGGTATTACCGGAGTTACAGAAATTGTTCGCAACCCTTCTTATGATATGTTATTTGAAGAGGAAACAAAAACGGACTTGGAGGGCTTTGAAAAAGGTCAGGTAAGTGAACTTGGAGCAGTTAATGTTATGACCGGCATCTATACGGGACGTTCTCCTCAGGATAAGTTCATTGTTATGGACGATAATTCAAAGGATACCGTATGGTGGACCTCGGATGAGTATAAGAATGATAATCATCCGGCCAGTCAGGAAGCATGGAATGTAGTGAAGACTCTTGCCAAGGAAGAGCTTTCCAACAAGAGACTTTTTGTTGTAGATGCGTTCTGTGGTGCCAATAAAGACACCCGTATGGCAATTCGTTTTATCATGGAAGTTGCTTGGCAGGCTCATTTTGTTACCAATATGTTTATCCAGCCAACCGCTGAAGAGCTTGAAGATTTTACACCTGATTTCATTGTATATAATGCATCAAAGGCAAAGGTAGAGAATTACAAGGAATTAGGCTTGCATTCTGAGACCGCCGTGATGTTCAACATCACCAGCCGCGAGCAGGTTATCTTAAATACCTGGTATGGTGGCGAGATGAAGAAGGGTATGTTCTCAATGATGAACTATTACCTGCCACTGAAAGGAATCTCCTCCATGCACTGTTCTGCAAACACCGATTTAAACGGTGAGAATACTGCTATTTTCTTCGGACTTTCCGGAACCGGTAAGACCACCCTGTCAACTGACCCGAAACGTCTGCTTATCGGAGATGATGAGCATGGCTGGGATGACAATGGTGTATTCAACTTTGAAGGTGGCTGCTACGCCAAGGTTATTGACCTGGATAAAGACTCTGAGCCGGATATCTATAATGCAATTAAGCGTGATGCTCTGTTAGAGAATGTTACCCTTGATGCTGATGGCAAGATTGATTTTAAAGACGGCAGCGTAACCGAGAATACTCGTGTATCTTACCCGATTAACCATATTGAGAATATTGTTCGCCCGGTTTCCGCAGCTCCGGCAGCAAAGGATGTTATCTTCCTGTCCGCAGATGCTTTTGGCGTTCTTCCTCCAGTATCCGTATTAACTCCAGAGCAGACTCAGTATTACTTCCTCTCTGGATTTACTGCTAAGCTGGCTGGTACCGAGCGTGGAATTACCGAACCAACCCCAACCTTCTCCGCTTGCTTTGGTCAGGCCTTCCTGGAACTGCACCCAACCAAGTATGCAGAAGAGCTGGTTAAGAAGATGGAACAGAGTGGTGCTAAGGCATATTTGGTTAACACCGGCTGGAATGGTTCTGGCAAGCGTATCTCCATTCGTGATACCCGTGGTATCATTGATGCAATCCTTGATGGTTCCATTGGTAATGTACCAATGAAGGATTTGCCATACTTTAATTTTGCAATTCCGACTGAACTTCCAGGCGTTGATACCAACATTCTGGATCCTCGTGATACATATGCCGATGCTTCTGAGTGGGAGACTAGGGCAAAGGATTTGGCACAGCGCTTCGTGAAGAACTTCGCCAAATATGAAGGTAATGAGGCAGGAAAGGCATTAGTTTCTGCTGGTCCTCAGTTATAAATTAATTGAATTCATAAATAAAAAAGGTGACTGTCTGATTGTAATATCCGGCAGTCACCTTTTTTCTTTCATTACTTACTATACTTCTCCTCGCAGTACATGCAACGGTAAGTCTCATTCTTATCATCAGAAAGATAAAACTCATGCGGCAGTTCCTGTTCAATCGAGGTGATGCAGCGGGGATTGCGGCAGCGGATGATATTGGTTATTTTAGCAGGAAGGGTCAAGGCCTCCTTCTCTGCGATGATATTGTTACGGATGATATTAACGGTGATATTATGATCGATGTAGCCAAGAACCTGAAGATCCAGGTGATCCATGGCACCTTCGATCTTGATAATATCTTTGCGCCCCATTTTGTTGCTGCGGGCATTTTTGATGATGGCCACCTGACATTCCAGCTTGTCCAGGCCCAGGTTATAGTAGATATCCAGGCTTTTGCCTGCTTGTATATGATCGAGTACGATTCCTTCTTTTAATCCACTGATATTTAACATGGCTTTTCTACCTCCAGTAATGTCATGATCAATGCCATACGTACGTATACACCGTATTGTACCTGTTTGAAGTATGCGGCCCGGGGGTCGCTGTCTACTTCGGTGGAAATTTCATTTACACGGGGCAGGGGATGGAGCACGTACATAGTCTCTTTGGCAAGTTTCATTTTCTTACGATCCAGAATATAACAGTCCTTCAGACGGATGTAATCTTCTTCGTTGAAGAAACGTTCTTTCTGTACGCGGGTCATGTAGAGGATATCAAGTTCTGGCATGGCATCGTCCAGATTGTCTACTTCCAGGAATTCGATGTTGTTGGCCCGCAATACATCTTCGCGGATGTATTCAGGAACCCGGAGTTCATCAGGAGAGATCAGGACAAAACGGATATTGCTGTATCTTACCATGGCGTTGATCAGGGAGTGAACGGTACGTCCGAATTTCAAGTCTCCGCACAAGCCGATGGTCATGCCGTCAAGACGGCCAAGCATGGCCTGGATAGTCATTAAGTCGGTCAGGGTCTGGGTCGGATGCTGATGACCGCCGTCACCGGCATTAATGACCGGAATTCCCGAAGACTGGGATGCTACCAGCGCAGAACCTTCTTTGGGATGGCGCATAGCGGCAATGTCGGCATAGCAGGATATAGTCCGGATGGTATCAGCGACACTTTCGCCTTTGGCGGCAGAACTCGAATCGGCCGAAGAAAAACCAAGTACATTACCACCAAGACTTAGCATTGCAGATTCAAAACTAAGGCGGGTTCGGGTACTTGGTTCATAAAATAGAGTTGCTAATTTTTTGCCGTCACAAATATGTGAATATTTGGGAAGGTTGTGCTCAATATCGGATGCTAATGTAAGCAGCTGATTAATTTCTTCCACAGAAAAATCTAATGGGTTTAACATGTGTCTCATCGCACTTCTCCTTTGTTTCCTTTGTCATGATATTTGAGAAATATTATATATGATTCTTCGACAGATTACCAGTCCCTTTTTATAAATTTTCTAAAAAGTACAACAGGAGGGATAGTCAAGTTTTTGAAAAAATACTTGATTTTAAAAATAGAATCTATTATGATTAAGTTACAGCGTGTGACTGACGGATAAGTGGGAGACCACAAGGGAGCACGGGTCTTTGACAGTTGAATAAAGAGAAAAAGCTTGCAACGCCTAGAAATAGGCGCTTTTTTTGTCAAACCTGTTACTTTTATATTGCGTGATTTAGCGTGATGTGTTATAATATTAGGTATTACAGGAGAAAATCCATGAGACTCAAGGTATCCAGATCTAAAAACGCCGCATCTTATTATGTGACAAAAACCATTTATGAAAACGGGAAAGAAAAAACAATCACTGTTGAAAAACTTGGAACAGAGCAATCCCTTCTGAAGAAGCTTAACGGAGAAGATCCCTACACTTGGGCAAAAGCATATGTCAAAGGGCTTAATGTCAAAGAAAATCAAAATAAACGTGAAATCATTGCCAGATATTCTCCCGCCAAACAGATTGATAAAGGAATTCCCGTTCTATTTAATGGGGGATATCTTTTTCTTCAAGACATTTACTATAGTTTGAAACTGGATAAGATTTGCAAGACGATTGCCGATAAGCACAAGTTTCAATTCGACTTAAATGAAATCCTCTCCTACTTAATCTACGGTAGAATTCTCTTCCCCTCCTCAAAGAAAAGCACTACGCAACTTTGTGCAAACTTTTTGGAACCACCCTCTTTTGACATTCATCAAGTGTATCGTGCTCTTGATGTGATGGAAAAGGAAGCGGATTTTATCCAGGCCCAGCTTTACAAAAACAGCCTGACTCTCTCTGATCGCAATACTAAGGTGCTCTATTATGATTGCACAAATTATTACTTTGAGATCGAAGAAGAGGATGGATTGAAGCAATACGGAAAGGGCAAAGAAAATCGTCCCAATCCCATTGTTTCCATGGGACTATTTATGGATGGTAACGGAATGCCTCTTGCATTCTGCATTGATCCTGGAAACAAGAATGAACAAGGCACACTCAAGCCACTGGAGAAAAAGATCATCAAAGATTTTGAACTCTCTAAGTTTGTCGTTTGTACAGATGCAGGGTTATCTTCTACTGCAAACCGACACTTTAATAACATTAATGATAGATTTTTTATTACAACTCAATCCATCAAAAAATTAAAAAACTACCAAAAGGAGTGGGCACTTGATCCCTCGGGATGGAAATTAGACATCAAGAATCGTGACGCTGCCGCTAAAACATACTCCTTGAATCAAGTAAAAGAGTTTTATTCCAGTAAAGATCGTACAGAAAAAGAACGAACAGATCTTGAAAACAAAACATTTTACAAGGAACGCTGGATAACCGAAGATGGCTTAGAGCAGAGAATAATCGTCACCTTCTCTTTAAAATATCGCAATTATCAGCAGCATATCCGAAACGGGCAGATTGAACGAGCAGAGAAAATCATTACATGCAATCCTGACAAGCTAAAAAAGTGTAATCCAAATGATTACAGAAGATTTGTTAAAAAGGAACACTGCACTGTGGATGGAGAAAAGGCAGAAAAGGAACTTTTAAGCATTGATGATGCTGTGATCAGTAAAGAAGAAATGTATGATGGTTTTTATGCAGTCTGTACAAACCTGGAGGATGATGTAAACGAGATTATAAAAGCAAATAAGAAGAGATGGGAAATTGAAGAATGCTTCCGCATAATGAAAAGTGAGTTTGAGGCACGACCGGTTTACCTCCAAAGAGATCAACGTATTATTGCTCATTTTATGACCTGCTTTATTTCACTGATCATATATCGTCTGCTGGAAGAAACTATTATGCCGATATCAGAAAGCAACGGCAAATATACTTGCCGAAATATCCTTACTACACTGAAGAACATGAACTTTTATAAGATCGCCGGAGAAGGCTATATTCCGACATATGAACGAACGGATTTAACAGATTCCTTACACGATGCATTTGGATTCCGAACAGATTATCAAATCATTCCAAATGCAACTTTCAAAAAAATATTCAAAAAAACCAAGAATACAAAAAAGGTACGCATTTTTTAACAAAAACAAAAAACCTAGAAATGCCCTGTTCACAAGGGCTGACTAGGCTTTTTTCACGTCTCAACTGTCAAAGACAGGAATTTATTAACAACGGATTATATCCTACCGCATAATGTAATATTTGTCAAGCCCTTTTCGATAAAACCAGAATACTTTCAGATTGTTTCAAAACCGCCGTTAGGCTGGGCTACATTTTTTTGGCAAAGCTACCCTACCGCCACAACAACGTTTTTATTAACTGCATACAATAGATTACCTATTTGTGTGATATTCAAGTAAACCTCCAAGTTACTCAGCATAGATAAATTCCGATATCTCTTCCTTCGCTATTGTACGCTTGATACCAAGTCCAAACATGGTCTGCACCAACCAGTAGATGATATTCAGAAGAATAAAAACTATCAGAACTACGTTAATGTTCGTTCCAAACGGCATATAATCATTAGTGGAAATGGACAATGATTTTTGTATTGAGCTTGCCAATAAAATACTGGGGGCAAGCGTTATTAAAAACGCTGTCCATACAATCGGCATATAAACGTCAATCAACAATTTGCGTATATTCTTTATCCTATATCCCATCATGTGTAATATCAGCATATCGCGGGTATTGTCCTGAAAATTGACATATAGAGCAAGGAATATCAGTACAACGCCCACAATGCAGCCAACGGCTTGGTTGATTACGCCGCTGACGTTATTTGAAACTGCATTCCTATCCAGTTCTTCTATCCTCTCAGCTTTTGTCACCGCAGCACCGCCGGGCATCTTTTCCATGCTCAGTACGCCATTGTAACAACCGGCAGACAGACCTAAGATTTCCGACAATTCATTTGCGTTAATATAAATACTCGATGATTTCGCGTTAGCAGCAATATCTGTAACGGTAAAGGCATATTCCGCTCCCGCAATATCAGCAATCAACGTATCGCCAACATTTACGCCGTAGGTTTCACTTAGGCCGGGGTTGATATAAGCTTTGCCTATGTCCGGTGTGGAAAGTGTTACACCCTTGATATTTTGTAATTCGTATATATTATTCAGGTTATACAGACCGAACATAGTTTGCTCTAGATCAAAGCTACCAACAGTCAGCTTTGCCGTGCTGTCTAGATATAAAATAACGTTTTTCGGTGCAGGATTGATTTGATATTCAGAATACCTTGTGTCGTACTCGTAGTTATGTCCTATGGTCTGGGATTCAAAGACTTTTTGGCTGCTGATATTGAGTGACCGTCCAATAATCATGCAAACGCTGAAAGACATAACAGCCACAACAATCAACAAGACTGCAAGTGGTTTACGCAATGCAATACGCAGCGGAAATTTGTTCTTTATTGGAATAATACCGCTGACTCTGTTTGCAACCCGCAACGCAACGGAAAAACAGATATGGTTAGAATTGCCTGCAATCAAAACCCCCGGTTCTTTATCTCGCACAAAGGAATAGCAGAAAAAAGCGGTAATACAAAAAATAACGGTTGACGCCAAAATTCCGACTATAAAGCTGGATAGGCCAACTCCTTTTACAAGCCCTGTTACCAAGTATGTTCTTGTATTGGCGCTAATCAGGACGCTGGAAAGAAAATATCCTCCAATCAATCCCAATACTGCCCCAATGATAGAAAGAACAGCCGTGAACACAACAAAGCTGCTGCGAAGGGCATTGTCCTTAAACCCCAACGCTTTCATACACCCAATTTGCCTTTTGTTGGAGCGATAAAATCTGTAAAAGAAGATTACAAAGACGAAAGCGGTCAAGCCGATAAGTGAAGCTAAAAAGTTATATGCAAGCGTTGTATTTGTATTGAGTGCGTTTTTGTATAGCTGTTGATTTTCTGTTAAAGCAGGTATTGCATTAAGTACAGCCATGTTCCCATCAATGGAGAATATAGCGAAGAAGAATGAAAGTGATGTCAGTGTGGTGAGAAGAAGCAACAGAAACACAAATATCCTGTTGCGGGCAATCTGTATCAATAATTGCTTATATGCAAGTCCCATCTTCCTACCCCCACACCATATCGCAAGCCGATATGGGATTTTCGTTAATCACATCGTTATGAAGCAAGCCGTCTTTTATTGTAAGCACACGGTTAGCCGTTTTCGCTATCTGTTCGTTATGGGTGACGAACAGAACCGTAACACCAAAGGTAGATTTCAAGCTGTAAAGCAATTCAACTACTTTTTTGCTGTTCACTTCGTCCAGTGAGCCGGTTGCTTCATCACAAAACAATAGTCGAGGGCCTTTAATAACCGCCCGTGCAATGGCAACGCGCTGTTGCTGCCCGCCGGAAAGCTGTGCTGGAAACTTATCCAGTATACCGTCGATTTCCAGTATCCGGATCAGCCTGTCAAAAGCAAGCGGCGGTTTGCCGGGGGCAATGCCAATTTTAATATTTTCCTCGGCAGTCAGATTGTTTAAGAGCAGGTGGTTTTGAAACACATTCCCAACCTCGGCGCGTTTCCAATCCGCAAGCTGTGCTTCCGAATAACTTGAAACGAATTTATCCTCATACCGCACCGTTCCAGCCGTAGGTCGTATCAGGCCGGAAAGGATATTCAGCAACGTGGATTTTCCAGAACCGCTGGGGCCAAGGATTGCGGTAAACGTATCTTCATAAATATCAAGCGAAATACCTTTGACAACTCTTTCTTTCCCATAGTCCTTTGTGACATTTTCTGATTTCAAAATAGTATTCAATGCTCTATCCCCTTGCTGTTAGACTTTATTATTACGCATTCGCAATAATTTGTTAATGGTGCTAATATCCTCCCGCATACGGAACAGGCTCATTAGTAATCCCAATAGGTAAATAAGCACAGCCATAATTACAAGTACCCATATCGGTGTCCCGTTTGTGAACCAATCGAAAACAGCTCCGAAAACGATAAGGACGATTATGGTATAGCCGATATCAAGCGTGATATCTAACACTGTATATTTACTCTCAAACTTTCTTGTTAGAAGAAAGCCCAAATGTATCACAATATTTGCTCCGAGAGATTGAAAAACGCTGCTAATAAACAGGAATTTAGCGCCGAATAGCGTACCGATGATTGCGAGGACAACAAGCGTAATGCCCGTTGAAGCCATGATATTTATTATCATCTTTTTCATGCCTATATCCCTCCCTTTAACGCCTGTTTTAAATTATCAAGATATTTTCGCGTTACATAAAGACGTTCACCATTTTTTAGTGTTGCCTCCATTCGGCTGTTCAACAACGGCTTGATTGAATCCAGTATATTGATGTTCAAAACACAGGATTTATTAATCTGAACAAATTCCAAATGGGCTAAATCCTCCGCTAATTGGTATAGACGGGATTCGGTTCTGTAAACGCTTTTCTCGCAATACACAAAGGTCCTTTTGTCAACACTCTCTATGTAATAAATATCGGAAGCGTTCACTAACTTTTCGCTGCCATCTAATTTACACTTAATGCGTGTATATACTGATTGCAAAAGCATAGTAATCCGCTCAACATCTTTATTCACATTCGCATATTTAATGAGGATTTCTATATCCTTGCGGGATAAATCCTGTTCAAGTTTTACAATCATCACATCACCTGCTTTTTAGTATATTAGCAACTGCCTCATATTACAACGGGGTCACTACCAAGATACAAATATCGTATACCAACGTGCAAGACGACTCAATAAATAAGATTATATACAAAAAGGTCCTGTAAAAAGCAATGTTTTTATCAAACTTTGCTGTTACAGGACTGATTTTTTATGAAACGGTTATAAAACCTTGTTTAAGAAGCTAATCGTACGTTCTTCTTTAGGATTTCCGAAGATTTCTTCCGGGGTTCCTTCTTCTACAATATAACCGTCATCCATAAACAAAACCCGGTCGGCTACTTCTCTGGCAAACCCCATCTCGTGAGTTACCACCATCATGGTCATACCATCGGAAGCAAGCTGCTTCATGACTTCCAGTACCTCGCCAACCATTTCCGGATCCAGCGCACTGGTTGGCTCATCAAATAGCATGATATCCGGATTCATCGCCAGGGAGCGGGCAATCGCTACACGCTGCTTCTGGCCACCAGACAATTGACCGGGATAAACATCCGCTTTCTCAGCCAGACCAACACGAGCCAGCAGTTCCAGCGCCTTTTTTTTAGCGCTTTCCTTATCCATTAACTTTAGTTCAATCGGAGCCAATGTGATATTTTCTGTTACCGTCAGATGGGGAAACAGATTGAAATGCTGGAATACCATACCGATATTCTCCCGCACTTTATTAATATTCACATTAGTATCAGAAATCGGGTGACCATCAACAATCACTTCACCCAGGGTAATCTTCTCCAAACGGTTCAGACAACGTAACAAGGTACTCTTTCCGGAACCAGAGGGGCCAATCAGACAGACCACCTCGCCTTCGGTCACTTCCAGGTCAATGCCCTTTAACACTTCCAACCTGCCAAAATTCTTTTTCAGATTGTTAACAATAATCTTATTTGGCATAGGACACTCTCCTTTCCACGAATATTGCCACTCGCGAAAGGAAGGTACAGATCACCATGTAAAACAGCGCTACTACCAGCCAGATCACCATAACCCTGGACGCCGAATTAGCAGCAATAATCTTACCATTCTGGGTCAGCTCACGGATTCCGATAACGGAAATCAGTGAAGTATCCTTTAACGAAATAATAAACTGATTAATAATCGATGGCATCATCGTGCGAAATGCCTGCGGCAGGATAACCTTACTCATGGATTTGCTGTAAGGCAGTCCCAGGCTGCGGGCGGCTTCCATTTGTCCTTTGTCCACTGCTTCAATACCACCACGGATAATCTCCGCCATATAAGCCCCGGCATTTAAACTCAAGGTCACTGCACCGGCGGTAAAAGCACCGCCCATATTGGACCAGGAAAAGCCAAATGGCCGCATCACCTGGCTCAGACCGTAAAAAACAATCATCGTCTGAACCATCAGCGGAGTCCCGCGGATAATATCAATATAGATATTGGCTATCAGTTTTAATGGACCCAGGCCAGACACCTTAAACATACCAAAAATCACGCCCAGTACCGAAGCACACAGAAGCGAGATGATGGTAAGCTTAATGGTCTCACCTAACGCCACACAGAAAGAAGGAAAGTATTGTACCAGTACGTTAAAAAATTCCATTTATTTCCACCCTATTTTTTATTTTGAGATATATGTATTTAAAATCTCATCGTATTTTCCACTATCTTTTAAGTTCTTCAGACCGGCATCAAACATCGTTACCAGTTCCGGATTCTGTCCCTTTAAGGTAGCAAAGCCATAAGAAGAACCCTGCTCCATCTCCATCGGCAGTTTCAGAGCAGTTCCGCGGGAGATCTCATAGCCCAGAACCGGATAATCTTCAAAACAGGCAACCGAATTACCTGCCAGAACATCCTGATACATATTAGCAGAATCTTCAAACTGTACAATCGTAAAGCCATACTGATCAGCAATCGACTCAGCAAAAGCGCAGCCTTCTGTACCAATCTTAGCCGCTACAGTCTTGCCCTTTAAGTCTTCATAAGATGCGATATCAGAATTATCTGCTACTGCCATACCAACACCGGAATCATAATATGCTTCAGAGAAGTCATATTTTGCTTTTCTCTCATCGGTAATGGACATACCGGCGATAACGCCGTCATACTCACCAGCCTCAAGGCCAACACATGCTGCGGAGAAACCAGCAGCAACCAGGTCATATTCAAAGCCCTGATCTTCGGCGATTGCTTTCAGCAGGTCTAAATCAACACCAACCATCTCACCCTTATCGTTCTCAAACTCAAATGGAGCAAACGTGGTATCCGTTGCAATTTTGTATTTCTTGCTGGCAGTTGCAGTCGTTGTATCTGTTGCAGCCGTGGTATCTGCTGCTGCATTATCGTCAGCGGCGGTATCTGCTGCTGGTGCCTGAGTAGCTGCAGTGGTCTCTGCCGGCTTGCTGCCGCCACATGCTGTCAGGGCTGCTGTCATCAATGCAGCCATCGTAAGTGCTAAAACTTTCGTCTTCATAATTTCATCCTCCTCTTGGATCATAATAAAAAAGGACAGCGCAAAAGATGCGATGTCCACGTCGACCTTTGGCTCGCTTAAGCCACGGTATAAATTTTAGCACAAAATAAATTGCAAGTCAAGTGACTGCCCTTTTCAGATTGTCCCCAATCAGACAAGTTTCAAGGAAAACAGGCACTTCCGTCATTCGATTATATCTCAACTACCTGTCTGTTCATAGACCCTTCCACATCAATATAATACTTCGTGACATCATTATTATCATAATAGAACCGCACATGTCCTTCATACAGATAGGATGTTGGGTCAAACTTCAGCATCTGGCTGGACATCATATAGACCTGACCGTCATTATGCATATACTGACATACCAGAACATAAGGGTGAGCACCATTGATCTTGACATTCGTCTTATAATCCACGCGGACCAGCTCAGCATCTGCTGCCCGGCCTTCCTCCATCAGGTATTTCCGGGCCTTGTTCTTTCTGGTAAAAAAAAGAAATGTGGTGCCTAGGATCAGATAACCGAATGACAATCCCCCACAAATGATGGTTGGCAGATTAGTCAGCATAAAAGAATCATTCAGCCTGATCTTACTGGGGTTTTCCGGATCATAGGTGATGTTCAGTACTTTTCCTTCGTACATATCGGAAGAATACATATTCAGTTTTATATTCAGAGTCTTCCCCGTTTGATCTTCAAATGCAATATACACATCCGTACTGTCGGAATTAACATTTCGACTGATTGAAGTAATCGTCGCTTCGGCAGCAACTCCCCGTTCTGCCATCCGGCGACCGGAGCTTTGGGTGGAAAATCCTACAATGACAGCGACCACCAGCATGATTACACCAGCTACAGCGAATATCCAGCCGATAAGTTTTAGAATGTTAGGATAGTATATGGATGATTTTTTCATTTTATAATAGTTCCTTTCCAGTGTGTATCTTTAGTATATGTTTATGTTTATTTTCCCGTTTTATTGTGCCGGCATTTATCCTATCTGGCTGAGAATATAAGGGTTCTTAATCTTTTCATCCCGGGCGAACAACACCACCTTAGACATGATCTCTGCCGTCTTGGGGTCTTCATCCATAAAGGGCAGGAACAGCTTACCACGCTGCTGGGAATGTACCGGCAGCACCTGAATCTGCGGACCGCCCAACTGGTGAATCACGCCACTGCCCAGATGAATGCTGTACTGGCCGCGGCTGCCGTCGATCATGGCATGACTGCCATCCAGCTTTTGGTCTCCGGATCCACGCCGCCGGCATGGGCTACACTGACCGCCCTTTATTTCTGTAACATACTCATCTTTTTTCAACGCTGCCGGAAGTGATTTCAGCATCTTACCTTGCTTATCTGTTTTACCTAAACAATGGGGCCAGAAGTCCAAGCAGGGGAAACATAATTCCATAAATAAAAAGTATTGCAGGACCGACCTTGCTTTCTGCGTTTTCCATTTCGGGGATGTAAACAACCGCGGGATCATCCGGCGCATAATAAAGCTCCGCCTGTGTGCCTTTTTCATTATTAAATCTTCCCGCATAACGAACCTTACACGTCATTCCCTGTGCAGAGAATTCAAAAATTGGATTTTTATGCCGCTTCACAGAAGTGCCCATGGTATAGGTCGTTGCACGTTCACGCCTGATTGCCGTATTCCTTGTTGAGAATGCCTGAATGAGAAAGAAGATCGCCCCAACCGGCACCGCCAGACAATCAAACACCTCCCGGTTTATTCCCTTCACACGCTGACAAAGGATAATTACTATAAAAATCAAGCACAGGAATAGATAAACGGTTATGATTCGATTCCATCTTCTACCCTGCGTTGTCGCGACCTTGGAAGCACCTGCCTTTGGTCTGTTTATACCGTTTTCTGCGTCATACTCCCGTCCCTTTTTTACTATATAGGCGACAATAAAGGATGACCCAATCAGAGAGAGTATCATAACAACAATAATAAATATCCACATCCACTGCTCCATTTTTTATGTCCTCCTAAAAACTTCTATTATCATACGCCTACCTCTAATATTCTCAACCTCTGAGCTTTCCCATACACATAAAAGAAGTATATTCATGCTCTTTGCACTAAGAAGTGTTATCTCTGGATATTATTATAATACAGAATTAAGCTGCCGTACAGTAGCAAAATGGCACTATGTTGCGAGAACATAGCGCCATTTTCGGTATTGCTTTGGGATTATTATAAAGTTTAATTATCGTTATTGATATACGTATTTACATATTTCTGCATTTCAATAATCATATCCGTTCTCTTTCGATAATATTCAGATGGTATCAATTCAGAATAATCGTAAACACCTTTTCCTGAATTGACACCCAGTGTCCCTTTTGCAAGCAATTCTGTTGCCAGATGGTTGCTGGTATCATTGCAAAGCGAGGGATACATAGCCGCGGCACCGGCCTGAATGATATTCCATCCAACCACATCATAAAGCCGGATTGGTCCTTCAAAGGCATAACGGATCCCGCAGGTAAGGGCCATGGCCGAGTCAATATCTTCTGCTGAAACCCAGCCCTGTTCCATCATATGGGAAGCCTCCCGCATAAGAGCCGCACCCAGACGGTTTACTATGAATCCCGGAATATACTGGTTGATTACAGAAGGTTTCTTACCAATAGCTGAAAGAATCGCATTGACCTTTTCTACTGTTTTATCGGATGTTTGCGGTCCTCTTACAACCTCTACCAGCTCCATGATATAGGCCGGATTAAACCAGTGCGTAATAAGCATATTCTCGGGACGAGACAACTCTACAATCTCAAAAATATTGAGAGCCGAGGTATTACTGCAGACAATGCATTCCGGGGACAGCAACGGATCTATTTTTTGATATAAGCTTTTTTTAACCGCAGCATCCTCAAAAACACATTCAACAATCAATGGGAAATCAGGAACTAAATCCTCAAGTGAAGATTCTCCTTTGTAGACTATATTTTCCTCTGCTTTTTTCAGGAAAGCCGGCTCAAAATAACTTCTTTCAATCATGTCAGAGACATTTGAATAAATTTTCTCCCTGGCTTTAAGCGATACCTCCTCCGTCTGATCAACAAGAGTAACCTGATAGTCATGTGTGGCAAAAACAATTGCAACGGCACTGCCCATAGTTCCGGCACCAATAATAAGAACCTTTTTTGACATGTGTTTAACCTCCATAGATATTATTTGTGGCGAATTTGTGCAAAATGCCAGCGCTGACTTTGTTTTGCATCTGTTATTACACAATAATAACAGATGTATTGAAAAATTAAAACAAAAACCCACTCAATCACCTATGTATATTGTCGATTTTACAATGCATAATAAAGCCTATATAATAAGTAATATACAAAGAGTGTATGTTTGTTAATAAACAAACACCCCCGGTTCCAACAACTGATATATATGAAATTTTCCATTGTAACCGCACTAAACCATCTTGACATAACCCCAATCATAACATATACTATACGTGGGAATGAGGTTCTCCCATGGCTACAGCCAAAACCGCTTATTAGCTGATGACTTCTGCAATTACGCAGATACCATCAGCTTTTTTTGTGCCTTGTTCACAAAAGTTAATGGTAACTGCATCGAATTACCACCACTAACAACGTTTGTATTAGGAGGACAATAAGTATGCTGACCAGTTTTGCACTCATCTTTTTATGTGGTATGTTTCTTGGAGAAATATTCAGACGCGCGGGGCTGCCCCGCCTGCTGGGAATGCTGATAACCGGAATTGTAACAGGGCCGCACCTGCTTAATCTTTTAGATCACAATCTGCTGTTAATTTCTGCCGATTTAAGGCAGGCAGCCCTGATCATTATTCTTACCCGGGCGGGACTGTCTCTCGATCTTAACGACCTGAAAAAAGCCGGCCGGTCAGCTATTTTGATGTGTTTCGTTCCAGCCTGTTTCGAAATGGCCGGGATCCTGTTGCTGGCACCAAAATTGCTAAACATATCGGTTGCCGAAGCGGCTGTTATGGGCGCAGTTCTTGCCGCCGTATCCCCGGCCGTGGTTGTCCCCAAAATGCTCCACCTAATGGAAAATGGCTATGGCACAGACAAATCCATCCCCCAGATGATCATCGCGGGTGCCTCTGTAGATGATATCTTTGTCATTGTTATGTTCACCGCCGCAGTGGGGCTGGCACAAGGCCAGGCCATTTCACCCGTCAGTCTCCTGCATATTCCGGTCTCCATAATTGCCGGAATCATTGCCGGAATCGGAACGGGGATCATATTAAATATCATTTTCACCAAAACAGTGATACACAGCTCCTATCAAGTGATTATTTTACTCAGTGTATCTTTTTTACTGACAACAATTGAAAACAAGGTATCGGTTCCCTTTTCCGGACTTCTGGCTATCATGAGTGCAGGGGTCACCATCCAAAAACAAAATCCCGCTGCCGCGACCGGAATTTCAGCCAAGTATGCCAAATTGTGGATCGCCGCAGAAATCTTCCTGTTTGCGCTGGTCGGTGCAACCGTCGATTTATCGTATGCCATGAAAGCCGGCATTCCGGTTATCCTGGTTATCGGCGGAGCATTGCTCTTTCGCATGGCCGGCGTCTGGTTTTGCATGATAAAAACAAAACTATCAACGAAAGAACGTCTCTTCTGTATGTTTGCATATACACCTAAGGCAACCGTCCAGGCCGCAATCGGCTCTGTCCCCTTGTCTCTGGGCCTATCTTGCGGACACATCGTCCTGACTGCCGCAGTATTGGCAATCCTGATCACTGCTCCCCTGGGTGCTCTGGCGATTGATTCAGTATACAAGAAGTTCCTGTATCACGGGGGAGGCCGCCCATAGTCGCGAGGGGACGTAGAACGTACGTGCAGAGTGGTAGCGGACATGGTCTAATGCCATGTCCTCTACCACTCTGCTATTAAAGAACTTTTTCCACTTCCTGCAGCATTCTGAATACAAAATCTGATTCCGGCAACTGTTTTATATGCCTTAGCGGCAGAGAGAGCAATCCCGCCGGACAGAAACCATAGTCAGCGGCCAGAAGCATAGAGATATCCAATTCACTGTCTCCGGCTGCTATTATTTTATCGGCGGACAGTTGATTTTTCAGACGTAAAACAGCATTCCCCTTGGTCAATGCTTTAGGAAGTACATATACCTTTGTTCCATTGAAAAATACATCTGCCCGACTGATATCCAGTTCCTGCTTTAACAAATTCACAGTCTTCTCTGGCTGCCGGCTTTTTGTGAATATAAATAGCTTTTCTATATAACGAATTTCAAACGTACGATCCGGATCTGAAGTCAATACTTCCATTGCTTTTTCCATCACACTTTCGGCCGGCTGAACAAGCTCCAGTGATTTTCGATACCACTGATCATCAGAGATTCCGTTATGAAGGAGAATACCGCCATTGCATACCAGTGCATATTCCGGTATGATGGTTCCGAGCTGAATGCGGTTGTACTGTTCTATTGATCTGGTTGTGGCAGGGATCAGCAGTAACTGTTTTGTTAATCGTTCAAGCAGATCCAATGATCTCGTTGTCATGAAAGAAAGTTCTCTTCCTTGATAATATTCAACGCACTGTTTTTCTTCCTGCAATTGATGCTTGTATGAATAAATCAAAGTATTGTCTAAATCAGAGTTAAATATAATCATGAAACTACCTTAGTTACAAGTTTGCGGATCATATCAACCGGTATCATTGTAAACGCCAGAATAAAGACCACCACCCAGCCTTCCCAGCCAAATGGTACACAGCTGAACATGTTCCCGATCCACTCAAATATCTTTATCGGAATACGGGCTGCATTTACGATAAGAGCCTGTACCAGAACAATGGCAACAATTACTTTCAAAAAACCTGGATTCAGAGTAATTCCTTTAAATATTTCCAGGCTGTCATTTCTAACATTAAAAGCATTAAACAGGGCACTAACAATAAATAGCACGAAAAATGCAGTATAGTGCTGCTGTTCGTTATCGAAATAACCGGCAAAATATGGCACCTTCAGGAACACAAAACTTAATACAGTCAGCCAAAGTCCCATCACCAGTATCTGTACCATCATCTTTTTATTGACAATATTTTCGTCTCTTAGTCTTGGCTTTTCTTTCATATACTTCTCTAATGCCGGCTCATTACCAAGCATAATTGCACCCAGACCATCCATAACCAGATTGACAAACAGTAAATGCGTTACTTTCAGTGGTTCTTCCACGCCAAAGAAAGGGGCAATTGCACTTACCACAACAGCTGCTACATTGATAACCAGCTGGAATTTGCAGAATTTTAATATATTATGGTAAATGGTACGTCCATACCAGATCGCATCTTTAATAGATTTAAAATTGTCATCCAAAATTACGATTTCACCGGCTTCCTTAGCCGCTTCCGTACCACTGCCCATAGCGAATCCAACATCGGCTCTTTTCAGGGCCGGAGAGTCATTAACCCCATCTCCGGTCATACCTACAACCAGATTCATCTCCTGGCACAGACGAACCATCCGGGATTTGTCTGTTGGCAAAGCACGCGCAATGACACGAATATCCGGGATAATCTTTTTAACCTCTTCGTCAGTCATTTCATTTAACTCAGCTGAGGTAAGCGCCTTATCAGATACCTCCTTCAAAAGGCCGGCATCTTTTGCGATCGCGATTGCGGTTTCCAGTCTGTCACCGGTTATCATAACAACCTGAATGCCAGCTGACTGCACCTGCTCAATCGCTTCTTTCGCTTCCAGTCTTACATCATCGCGAATTCCGACAAGTCCAATCAGAACCAGATCGTCATTAATTTCATTATGATTCAACTGTTTTTCAGAATAACCAAAAGCCAGTACACGCATGGCTTTATCTGCCAGTTCATCGATCTTTCGGTTCAATACCACTTTATCAATCTGCTTTATTTCGCCCTTTTCATTGAGATACGTTTCTGCCACTGCCAGCAGTCGTTCCGGAGCCCCTTTATAAAAAGTTTTCTCTAATCCCTGAATATTTGCCTGACTAAATTTGTTGGTGGAATTGAATGCCTGAGCGGCAGCAACCACATATTCCTTGTTCACAGCCTGAAAGGTGTTCTCGCCAATAAATTTCATCAGTGCCTGATCTGTGGCATTTCCTCCGATTACTTTGTGAGAAGAATCAAACATCGACTGCGTGTTTTTCCCTATTGCCAGATCAAGCAGGCCTTTCACTTTACTGAATTTACTAAGCTGCCCCAAAGGAATCGAATTACCGTCAGCAGTAAAAAAATCCACAACTTCCAGCTTTCCTTTTGTTATCGTACCGGTTTTATCACTGAATAGGATATTCAGAGAACCAGACGTTTCGATGCCTTCGGCTTTCCTGACCAATACATTATGATCCAGCATTTTGCTGGTGTTCTGCATGAGTACCAGCGAAATCATCAATGGCAAACCTTCCGGAACCGCACAAACAATAATGACCACAGCCAGTGATACTGCATTAACAAGATCCTTGGCCACCTCAGTCAGCCCCGTTGCCATATACGCCGAAAAACCGCCAGCAGATATAACAAAGTACACCATATATAAAACCGCAATTACAATTGCACCTATATAACCAAAAGTAGAAATCTGTGATGCAAGCTTTGATAATTTAACCTTTAGCGGAGAATCAGGTTCGTCTTCCTGCATTTCTTCTGCCATCCGTCCCATCATACTCTTTGTTCCGACTTTTCTGACATCCAGAATGCCATCGCCATCAAACACAACCGCCCCGCGGAACAGCGAATGTTTATCTACAAAGGTATCTCCCGTAATATCCTCCGGAAGTTCAAATCCTTCTCCTGCCTCACTTTTTTTACACTCTTCTGCCTCTCCATTAAGCGCAGAATTATCTACAATAAGCTTACCCGAGACAAGAATACCGTCCGCTGGAATCTTATCTCCGGACTGTAAAATTATCTTATCACCGACAACAACAGTTTCAACATCAATTACCGTAATAACACCATTTCTCAACACTTTACACTGATCTTTTTTGGTGCTGTCTTTTAATTCGCGGTATTTCGTATCACTTGCCACACTGGTTTTTGCTGAAACAAATGCCACAATAACTACGGCAAGAACCGTCCCCACCGGTTCATAAATCTCCGCATAGCCAAATATACACATGAAAATCATTAACCCAGCAATAGCCAAAAGTATTTTGATCATAGGATCGCCGAAAGTTTCTTTGAATGCCTCCCAAAATGTCGTCGGCTGTGAATCCGGTATCGCATTGCTGCCATACTTTTCCCTCGAAACTTCCACTTCCTTATCAGTAAGGCCATTAAATCTCATATTTTGTTATCTCCTTAAGTTGTTCTTGCAAAGCAAAAGGAAAAATTGCTCCAAAAGGAACAACTCTTCCTCCCTCCGTTTATTTTAAGTATACCTTTTTACCACCTCGCCAATACTTGGGTCATTCGTTCCCTGACCAATAGCATTGAATTTCCACTCACCGTTATGACGATAAATTTCACCGAAAATCATCGCTGTCATTCCCGAATAATCTTCTGTAAGATTATATTTACACATCTCCACATTCGTATTACCATCAACCAGACGGCAAAATGCATTCTGAATCATGCCAAAATGCTGCTTTCTCTGAACTGCCTGATAAATATTTACAATAATTACAATCTTATCATATTGATCTGGTATATTCGCCAAATCAACAATAACCTGCTCGTCATCGCCGTCACCGGCACCAGTCAGATTATCACCCATATGCTGTACAGTACCTGACGCATGTCTTAAATTGCCAAAGAAAACTGCATCACTTTTATCTACAAATTTGCCGTTGCGCAGCAACACTACGGATGCATCGCAATCAATCGGCTGCGGTTTTGGTGCAAAGAATCCTTTTGATCTTTGCACCTCATCCCAGCCAAGACCGATAATTGTCTTGGAAAGACCTTTATTTTCCTTTGTTAAGCTAACCTTCTGCCCTTTTTGTAAGCTAATTGACATCGCTTTTCCTCCTTGGTTATTCCAGTTATTCTACATCCACACCATATCCGGCGCATAATGCCTCCAGGCCACCCTGATATCCACTGCCGATCGCATTAAATTTCCATTCGTTATTGTGCTTGTACAGTTCGCCGAATACCGCTGCTGTCTCAATCGAAAAATCTTCGCCCAAATCATAACGCAGTAATTCCTCACCATTAGAAGTATCATAGATGCGGATAAATGCATTGCTGACCTGTCCAAAATTCTGCCTTCTTTGTTCCGGTTCATAAATCGTAACCGTAAACGCAATTCTGGTAATATCAGCTGGAATATATGCCAGATCAATTTTAATCTGTTCATCATCACCATCTCCTGCACCAGTCAGATTATCACCCATATGCTCAGCACAGCCAGATGGATGCTTTAAATTACCAAAAAAAACAAAATCTTCAGAACGTGAAACCCGTCCTGAATCCGTCAGCAAAAAAGCTGCTGCATCAAGATCAAAATCCCCGCCGGTATCGAACCGATTGGCATCCCATCCCAAGCCTACAATAACCTTGGAGAGTCCTGGATTGTCTTTTGTAATACTTACTTTCTGTCCTTTTTTCAAACTAACCGGCATTTCATATCCTCCTGTTATGCTACGTCTATTCCATAATGTGCGCATAATGCTGCCAGGCCGCCCTGGAATCCGCTGCCAATAGCATTAAATTTCCATTCGCCATTGTGTCTGTATAATTCACCGACAACAACAGCTGTCTCAATAGAAAAATCTTCTCCCAGATCGTAACGGATCAATTCCACATTGTTATCTTCATTGACAATTCGGATAAAGGCATTGGATACCTGTCCAAAATTCTGCCTTCTTGCCTCTGCATCATAGATGGTAACGGTAAAAGCAATTCTGGTAATATTAGCAGGAACTTTTGGCAGGATAACTTCAATCTGCTCATCATCCCCATCGCCTTCACCAGTCAGATTATCTCCCATGTGATTTAATGACTCACTGAGATGAGATAAATTTCCGTAGAATATAAATTCTTTTTCTGTCGGACATTTACCACTGTCATCGAGCATAAAGGCTGCCGCATCCAGATCATATGCTGCGCCTGAGTCAAATGCATTTACATCCCATCCCAGACCAACCATAATTCGGCTCAGGCCCGGATTCCCTTTTGTCAAATCTACTTTCTGTCCTTTTGATAAGTTAATCGGCATAACAATTTCCTCCTTTGATGTAATGATTTTTAGTTTGTATTTTCCGGCATATGATACCGTTTGTTGAACTCAGTTTTGATTGTCTCCAGTCTCACCTGATCTTCAGCACGTTTCTTCTTGGCAGTTTCCTGCATCTGTCTGGTCTCATCAATACCATTGACAATGGTTCGCCATGTTGTTTCGAGCGTTTCAATCTTAATGGAACTTCCATTCGCCAATTTTGCCGTCAGTTTAGATTGTTCTACTGTATTTCTGGCATTCTTGATTAACATTTCATTCGTTTTTTCATCCAGAGCAGACATGGCCTCGGCCTGAATTCTCTGACGCTTTAAGAGTATTGCCTGAGCCAGGGCCTGTTTAAACACAGGCAACGTAACAATAAACGCCGAATTTATCTTACGGACCAAATTCATATTGCTGAATTCCATCGTCTTGATCATTGGAATCGACTGCATCGCCACATTCTCAGCCATACGCAAATCCTGCGTCCGCTGTTCCAGCATCATCAGGGCCTGCTCCAGACTCTGAACCTCAAACTGGATCGAATGATCCCCGGTTGCCTCCAAATCAGCCTGACGCTGCGCAATATAAACCCCCAGCTCTTTGCATCCCTGTTCACCCGCCAGAATATATTTTACCAGTTCATGATAGAAATTGACATTCGCGGTAAACATATCACCTAATCTGCGGTTAGACTGCTTAATATCTGCCTCATACGCTTTTAACTGTACATAAATCTTATCTACTTCATCTCCCATTGTATGATATTTGGCCAGGATCTTGTCCAACTGTTTTCTCAGGTTATTGAACATCTTACCAAACAGAGAATTATCGTTCTTCAGATCATTAACATCAAATTTCTCCATGATTTTGGCCAGCGTATTGAGCATCTCGCTGGAACCATCAATATGAGTCATATCCATACTGCTCAGCAGGGAATCTGAACATCTTGAAATCTCTCCCGCAACTTCCGAACCAAACATAACAATGGTTTCCAGATTATCAATCTGAATCTGGCTCACCAGTGCATCGACTTCAGCCGAATCAACTAGCTGAGCATTCATCTGCTGGCGGTCAGCCTGAATATCATAGGCTTGAACCACCTCCAATTCAGCCGATTCTGCCGGTACTGCTGCCGAAGGCTGTGTCGTCTGTACTTTGCTAAAATCCAATCCCATGTCAATTACCTCTCTTAAATATTTTTTGCCGCAGTAAATCGCGGTAATTCAGCGGAACATTATCAAAATCAGGTACGGTCAGATCATAAAGATATCTGCCGGTCTGATGCTCCTCAACGATTGGCTTACTGTAATGATTTTCTACGCTCTGATAGCCGGTAGGAACAAAAAACATTACATCAAATCCCACCAGGCTGAGAAAAGCAGCAACGATACTGTCTTCCAAAGACATAATAATCTCTGATGTGTTAATATAGATAAGCTTTGGATTTTTTTTGGTAAAGTCAAACTGCTGAATCTTACGGATCATATCCTTGCTCATATTGAGGGCTGCTGCAATAACGGTATACTCGGTACCATTCTCAAAGGTGCCCCTGATCAATCGCTGGTCAAGCATCATCTGAATTTTATCCAGCAGATGATCCTGCATGTCTTCTCTAAGAACTCCATAGGGATATACCTGATGGGACTTAATATGATCACGAAGCAGCCTTCCATTTTTTAAAAAAGAAGCCGCAAACTGACGCACCGGATTAGGTATCGGTGCCCCTCCTGCCGGAGTATGGCGAATATAAAAGGTGTCCTCGTTCATCAGACGCTTGATGCTGGCCCAATACTGGGATACATTCCCTTCCTTTACACCGGAAATCTTTGCAAAAATCACAGGTATATTTACAACATTTTCTACCACACTGAAGCTTGGACGATATTTCAGCTCCTGATTCCATAATATCGCGATCTCTTCATACATTGTCTTGAGCACTACCGAAGATGCTTTGCTGCACTGCTGATTACGATATATTCCGGTATCCTGATACAGCAGCGTATCCAGTTCACGCTCCGCATGATAAGCTGGCGTTCCCACCTGAACAGCGGCCCCGTCACAGGGAAACCGCTCAGTTTTAGCTGTGTCGGAGTAATTTATTTCGAATAAAAATGTATCTGCAAGGCAGCACTTCTGCTGACGGTCAGAATTAAGAATCAAAACATCAACCGGAAGTCTTGATAACAATTGTATAAAACTTGCTTCATTCACATCCCGGCACCGCCCTGCGTAAATGAAGCATGCAGTCTCGGGATATTTCCAGTTCCGAAACAGATCATTTTGGTAACGTTTCATCCAGCACAGCAAATATACCGCTTTATTTGTCATCTGGTTAAGACTGCTTCCTGCCATTTTATCAGCTTCCAGAAGTATATCAATAAACAATTTGCGGTTCAGCTTCTGGAGCTCAGGATTAGCCGCATATTGTATATTTTGAGACAGATCCACAATCATAGTCTCCGTGGAAGTGTAATTCTTACGATTGATAACAGCAATTTCTTCCATTGATGGCCGTAAAATCTCACGATTAACTACCACTATATTGCGTTTTTTATTCTTCATCTGAAGATAGAACTGATACCAATCATTCATATAAGTGAGTCTGTCTTCCACCCCGTTTATTCTGAAAAAACAATTATAATACAGGTGAGGATCATTCCCCCTTACAGCCGAATCCTTCAATACATCAGAAAAGCCACTTCCCTCAATCCATGCATTGGTGCAGTTAGTGAATTGAGGTATACTTCCATACAATGCCTGTCGTTTCAAATCCTGCTGAATCTCTGTCTTAATCCACTGAAGCGAAAAGAACTCGGGAAACTGCAGCAAATCAGGCTTCGAGAACAAGGTTGATAACTCTGAACGATGATCCAATTTCAGGTAACCCGAATCCCCATTATACTGAAGCAGCAGAATATCACAGCCACTTTTAGAAAGTATCGATAATAATTTCAGTTCGTAATTGCTGACATCACCTTCGTATAATATTTTAGGCACCGTATTGCTGCCTAACTTATTGACAATCCGTTCAAATTTATAATAGAGCCAGCACATAAATTTTATATATGCATTCCTTAGCATATTTTCATTTTTGCCCTGTTTTCGCATCAAGTCAAGCGTATCATAAATGGAATCGGAAACAAACCGACGCTGCATCTCATTCATTCTGGGCAGCCACTTTTTTAAGCTGGAAGAAATAAACCCCGGGCTAAACTGAAATTCTGTTCCCATCATTTCATAATAATACTGCAGATTCTTTTCGTCAGGGTTTGGAATGCCACCTTCAATAATGACACCGGTCAATCTGGCCGTCTCATAAAACCGCCGGATAAAAGCTCCTGTCTCATTGCTGTATCCGGTAATCCGGTAAAAAAACACCCCCTGATCCCGGCGTTTGTTTAAGTCTATAAAATACTCTGTTAAGTCTTGAAGTTTCCTGTGTTCAAACATCGTTTGCCATCACCTTCAATATCTATTCATTCTATGCTTATTCATGTAGTAACCAAGTCCAGCTCCAGTGATTCCACCTAAAATGTGGGTCAGATTAGCAATGTTATCCCGCAATACGATACCATCAAACACCTGACCACCAATATATACAATAAAAACCACCAAAAACGTCAACGGTATCATACCATCCTGAATACTGGTAAGAGAAGATAGTATGATAAACGCAAACACAATACCACTGGCTCCCAGCAATCTTACATGAGCAAAAAATAAGTAATTAACAACACCAGTCAGCAGTGCTGTCACTAATATCACAAAAAGAATATTGGACGAACCATACTTCTCCTCCAGCATTGGCCCGATTACCAGAATCAATGTAATATTTCCAACAAAATGTTCCCAGTCAGCGTGCCCCAGAACATGTCCAAACATCCTGATATATGTTAAAGGGTTATATAAAGATGATCGATAAACACTGAACAGAAGCTGATTTGTCTTCCCACCTGTTATTATCTCCAGGAACAGTGCAATCAAACAAAGAAATGAAAAACCTAATATAACCGGTGAGTTGTAAGAAACTTTAATTTTGCCCGTTTTCATTCATAGCCTCCTGTATCCTAAACAAAATAATTGTATCATAGTCCACTCTAATATACAACACTTCCACGCTACTCCTGTCAAATTTTGCCATTTTATGTTCCGATAAATCCTTGTACAAAGGCCTTAATATCTTTAAAATTAACAGCAAGATTAATGTTCTGTCCGCTATCAAAACCAGCGGTGCTGATACCGATCACTTCCCCCATCATATTCAGAACAGCTCCGCCTGAACTCCCATGAGATATTGGTGCCGTAAACTGTATCATCTCGACATGATTGATATTGCGAAATCCTGATATAATACCATCAGATACTGAGTTAAACAACCCCAGCGGGCTTCCGATGGCGACTACCTTCTGCCCCCGGACAAGATCACGGGTTCCCTGATACAATCTGATCGGGTTTAGCTCTCTGTCAATCCTTAATAAAGCCAGATCCAGCAGATGATTATACTTTATCACCTCATCAGTCTGGTAAATCGCCTGATCATCCTCAATCCGGATACAAAATATCTGACCGTCCCTTATCACATGGTAATTCGTCAGAATATATCCATGACGGCCTATCATAATCCCGGATCCGGTACTGACCGGTTTGCCGCCCTTCTCACGCACCTCTATCATTACCACTGAAGATGCCATCTGAGCTAATGCTTCAAATCCTAGCTCCGCAGTTTCAGAATGCTCACGTGATGACACATTTTTTATTCTACGATTATTCTGCTGAATATGTACTTTCGGCCGTTCCTCTGTCCGTACCACTGCTTCTGTACTTTTTTCTGCGGGCTGTTCTTGAAAAGGCGGAATTACAAGATCAGAGACATCCGGCATTTTGATTATAGCTGATAATGCGAGCAATCCAGCATCGAGATTAAGCTCACCTGAAGGATGCAAAATCATTACATCAATTCCAAGACAAGTCAGCAGATACAGAAAAAGATATTCCTGTTTTTTTAAGGATCCGCTGTATATGAATTTACAGGATTCCTTCTCATTCCAGTTCTCAAGTAACGGGCCTGCTGCAGAATCCAGCCAATAGAATAATTTAATCAGAAAATTCATATGCATCGATTCACTCGCTGAAACAGTATACAGCTTAAACTTCTCCGATGCATGTCCCAATGCCTCCGCCAGTGCTGTTCCCACTGCGGAGTCACCCTTTATACATTTTAGCTGCAGCTGTCTCCTGACACTGTCTTCCCAGCAGCGGTATACATGTTTATAAAACGACACATCCTCGTCCGCCATCATCACCGGTAGACGGTCAATCCTGACATACTTCCCCTGTCCCGCCCGGGCGTTGCCGGAAAGAATTTTATCAATCGTTCCAAGTTCATTTAAAAGCTGCTCATTCCAACCGATACACCGGACAAAGTAAACATCTTTACATCTTTGATTGAATCCGCCCTTGATATTGGCAAATGTCATCAACGATGTCACACGCATTGCATTATGGCGCACATTCATAGATCACCCCACCCTTTTATTTCTATGTTTAATTTTATCACACCACCGAAAATATTCCTATTATTTTAATGCAAACAATGTTATAATTTGTAGAATACCAAAAATTAACCACAAGTTACAGGAGTAGTATTTATGGAACGTTTATCTTTATGCTATGGTGTCGGACCTCTCTTATATTGTCCGGCCATTAATCAGTCAATTGCAGATTCTTTAATAAATGAAAAGTTTGGCAGACAATATTCTCTGGCTATGTGTCTTGAAGACACCATTGACGATTATCACGTGAACGAAGCGGAACAAGCTTTGATTCATTCGCTGAATAAAATTGTGGCATTTTCTAACCAAAATGCATTTTATGTCCCAAAGATTTTCATTCGGGTCCGGAACCCTCTGCAGATCAGCCGCCTTTACCAGGCGCTCGCTGCTGCCAGGCATTTAATTGTAGGATTTATCATTCCTAAAGTCACACCTGAAAATGTCAGTTCCTACGTTGATCAAATAAAGCAAGTCAACAGTATTTCCGACCATCCGGTATACATGATGCCGATTATTGAACATCCGGCGATTATTAACTTACAGCGACGCTTCGATATCCTGTATTCTCTGAAGCAAACACTGGACCAGGTATCTGAACTCATCCTCAATATCCGTGTCGGAGGAAATGATTTATGTAATGCCTTCGGTTACAGACGTCAAAGTACCGAATCCATTCACGATATCAAACCGGTTATTAATATATTAACAGATATTGTCACAGTGTTTGGTACTGATTATATTATCTCAGGTCCTGTCTGGGAATATTATGACGGCCCCGATTGGGATACTGGCCTGACAGCCGAACTTAACCACGACAGACAGACTGGTTTTATCGGCAAAACAGTAATTCATCCGAATCAGATTCCTTTTGTAAATGAAGCTTACATGGTTTCTGAGGATGATTATAAAGACGCTTTATCCATTATTAACTGGAATAAAGATGCAATGGTTTCAGGCAGCATTTCTCATTCACGTATGAATGAATATAAAACACATTACCGGTGGGCTGAACGGATACTGGGGCTGGCCGGTAATTATGGCATTAAGCGCACTTAAGCAACTCAAAAACGCGCTGAACCAGATGGTTCGACGCGTTTTCTCTTGTCTCAATTTGCGCTTATTAAATATCAGCCATTTGTTTTATAATGCCGCAAGCCTTATAATTACTTAACGGATAGTATTGTACCTCAACGTTCTTCTCTTCTGCCAGACGGATGATATGTTTTAGCGAATCATCTTCCCGGTTGTTTTCGTTAATCAGTATTTTCCATGGGACTCTTCTCAGAAGAACTCTGGTTGTTTCTCCGATTCCCGGTTTTATCAAATGATAGTTATTTATTCCAAAATGCATAGCAATCGCCTGAACTTCATCCATTCCACAATGAGATAATATTATTTCACGCTGCTCTGGGAATTCATAGCGAAATCTACCGGCAATTTCCTCTATAAATGTATACGACAGATCTGCTTCCCGGAGTTCTCCATAATAGACCGCACCATGAAAATCATTCGGTTTGATTATATCATCCCTTAAGAAGGTTCTGCTGATCAGCCCTGAGACTGTACAATTCAGACAGGAACTGGGAATCAGAATATCCTCATGGGTACCACATAGTTCAGTGATACCGGCAGGATCTGCTGCTACGGCCAATTCCGGTGAAACACCTTGGTACGGCAACACCGCCTGGCTTAGCTCCCGAAGAATTGCACCTTTTCCAATCCACCCATCTACAAATAGGATCTGATCTGCCGAATGCCTGTTTAATATATACTTCATGGCATTATCATCAATTCCACGCCCTCTGATAATGGAGATCGAATAATGCATAACCGATATACCATATTTCCATTTAATATACCGCTTCAGTAAAATTCCAATCGGTATACCTGCCCTTGCCAGTGAAACCAGCACAACTTCTTGTCCTTTTGCACGGATGACCTTATCTGCCAGCCTTCCTATTGCGGCAGCAGTTATTTCTGAATAATTTTGCAGGGCATCCTGATAAGCTTCCATATAGTTAGGGGTTGGTACGTATTCTATCGGCAGCATTTCACAGTAATGTTTCCCTGACTGAATCAAACGTTCACGTTCTTCCGTGGACTGTGGGATGACAATTCCGGTAATGTCTTTCAGCAGCAGACATACATCTTCGGCACTATAAGAACTTTTCATCATCACACCACCTTATCACCGTGATACTTTTATTCTGACTTTCTGCCAATGCCTGAATCACGGAGTTCATTCCTTCCGTCTGACCGTTATTTGCATCGGTAATCAATAACACCTGATCATAGCAGCTCAGATCATAAAGAAATGTAGTTCTGTCTTTGTCATAAAGACTCTTCCCCTCATATCGGGTATGGAGCGGATAGCTGTCTTGCAGACTTACAGCAATCGGACTTCTGGTTGTGGCATGAAACCTCACCTGTTTATGCTGCATTTCCAGCTTCCAGGCGACATATAAAGCCGGATACATGAACTCTTCAGTCCCCAGCACCAGTAAACGCTGGTTCTTATCCTGATTAAGAACCGCATTCATTTGACCCCATAAGCCCTCACACGCACAGTCATAATCTTCTCCGCCGACAAGCCTTCTGGCATTCAGATACTGACCAAATTGCAACTCTTGACAGACTGTATCACTGCCGCCGGCTTCCGTTTTAATATAGGTTCCGTTCGCCGGTACACCGGCAACCCGTTCATCATATGTTTCATGATTTGTTTTCAAAAGATAAAGGGTGGCAATTCTCTTTTCATGATAAATCCCCAGAGCCTGTTCATTCATTCCATTCAATAATGAAGCAACACCAAATTCAATCCGATCCGAGTATTCAGCCCTCATCAGATCAACAATATTCAGAATCGTATTGCCGGTCGTCACCTCATCTTCAATAAACAGAATTCGATCGATTGTATTCACCGCCTGGTCAATATCATCCTTTACCAGTTTTTGTTCTGTGGCATGACTGTGAGCCTCTGAAAAGTAAAAATACTCCACATCTCTTATCAGCTCCCTTGTGGTTTGAATATAATCACATTTTAAATAAACTGCCAGAGCAGCGCCAATTGCTGTTGCCGTTTCTGCAAATCCTATCAGCAACAGCTTTTCATCCGGATATTGCTTTTTTATCAGACTACCTAATTTCAGAAACATATTCAATGCTTCCGACGGCACCACCGGTATATGTTTGCCCTGCAGGCGGTTAACTACCAGATAGCCTCTTTTATTATTATTCTCACGTTTTGCCAGCCTTACCAAATCATTTTCTGTGTACATCAACTTGTAATCTCTCTTCCTGGTTTCTATTGCAATGCCAGGTATATTATATCCTTTAATCAAACCCAGCACAAGGAAGTTTTTATGTGCATTCCCACATAACCGGATAAGCAAATGGCTTTTCACACCCCGAACAGCTGCTGCATCCGCCCTCACAGCTATGTCCCGGTACAAAAGCACGAATGTACCCCAGCTGTGACAAGAACTGAATGCAGGCATTGATCTCTTCCCGGCTTACCCGAAGCTTATCGGCCAGCTCTTCTACGGTTACTGCCTTTCCGTCTTTCAGAAGCTCCAGAATCTTTTCCGCCATTAAAAAATCACCAGTCCTATCCGATAGACGATACCACATAATATCAAGGCCATCACCGTATAATACAAAGCAATTCTGGCCGTCCACCTGGCTGAATGGGTCTCATGGTAGGTAGACGCCAACGCCAGTACACAGGGCACATTATATGTAGTTGCGAAGATAAATGCCAGTGCCTCTGCTTTGGATATATTAACTGCCAGAAGCTCACCGAGATTGCTGCTGGCCGCGGCCGACCCCATCGTAGAATCATAAATACTGCCGCTGTTTGCATACAGGGAACTAAGTACTCCAAGTACCGCTTCCTTACTGATTGCCGAAGCCACAAATGCCATAAAGGTCTGCCAGCTTAATCCAAAGATCCGGGTTAACGGCTCAATAAAAATACCCACCCGGTAAATAATGCTGGCTGACGGATCCCCGTCTTTGCTGTAGGAAAGCACCCAGAACACCAGGGCTACCAGGGTAATAGCCTTCATTGCCCGGATAAAAATATCTTTGGCATGATTTAACGTATAGCGGACCAAATGCCCCCATCTCGGTTTATGATAAGGCGGCATTTCCATAATCATACCGGTCCGTTCTTCTTTTGGCGACAGCTTGTCACCGAATACTTTTGCGGTAATTGCCATAAACACAAACATAAAAGATATCAGGACAATCATGACTAAAACTGCTCCCGAGCCAAAGAAGATGCTGGCAAGTGTTGGCATAATCGCCCACGTTGCCCCGCATGGGACTGCCCAGACCAGTGCCATTGCCAGAACGCGCTGGCCCCAGTTATCGATCACCCTGGTACCTGCCGCACCGCCAATGGTACAGCCAAATCCCATTAAAAATGCCATAATCGATTTCCCCTGGAGACCCAGGCGGGACATCAGCGAATCAAATACAAAAGAAATTCTTGCCATATAACCAACTTCTTCTATAAATGAAAAGACAAACGTAATACCCAGCACAAATCCTGACATCGACAGCGCAAAATAAACAATGTTCAGACCCAGATCACACAAAAAAGAAATCAGCACCGGTGGTACCCCAATACCAAGCAGCAGTCCACGCAGCGGTTCTGTCAACAGAGCAGGAATCAGTGAGCTTCCCAACATAATCGGCGCAGCAACGATCATCGATGCACAAATAGCCAGCAAAATCACCCCGATCGCAATTGGCTTGCCCCAGATCCGACTGGTTGCTGCCTTGTCAAACCGTGACAGGTTGTTTACTGTTGCAGGCTTCTTTTCCACCGCTGCCTGCAGCAGCTGATGAATCCAGGCAAATTTACAGTTTCCCGTCAGCAGGCTGCCTCTTTTTGTCGGGGCGTTTATCTGCTCAATCTTATCCTGACCTTGCGATCCGGCGGCCGCCAGCACACTTTGGGCTACCAGACGGTCACCTTCCAGACATTTAACAGCCAGCCACATCGGTGTATATTGGTCGATCCCTCCCGGTGGCATCAGCGACAGCATGTTCTGATATTCTCCATCCCGAATCCCCTGATACTCCTGTTCCAGCAGCTCCGTATTTAATGTTCTCTTCTCGTTTAACGCAGTCCGCAGCCTGCTGAAAAAGGCCGGATACGATTTTTTATCCGCTGCCACAAATGGCAGTACCGGTATGCCAAGGATCTTCTCGAGTGCTTCCGCCCGGATCTCCTTGCCCTGCCCTTTCGCTACATCCATCATATTCAGCAGCAGCATGCAGGGCGTATGAATCCCGGCATAATCAGCAAGCATATACAGGCTGCGTTCCAGCTGAGAAGCATCTGCCAGAATACAAACCATATCGGCTTTTTTTCCGGCAATATAATCTCTGGTGATCACTTCCTCATCGGAATTGGCCGAAAGACTGTATGTTCCCGGCAGATCAGTCACCATATATGTAATACCATTTTCGGAAAAATAACCCTCCTTCTTTTCTACCGTTTTGCCCGGCCAGTTTCCGACATGCTGCCTGGATCCGGTTAAGGCATTAAATAAGGTCGATTTTCCTGAGTTCGGCTGTCCCAGAAGGGCAATGACCGACTGTCCCTGTTCATTCATTCGCCTTCACCTCCAAACATAATCTTCTCACACTCTTTCCGGTTCAAAGCAATCATGGTATCCCTTCCAAAAATTAATATTGGCTGCTTTTTCTCATTCTGCAGAATTTTCACCGGGCATCCTGGTGTCAGGCCCATCGAAGTTACTCTTCCCAGAAAACGCTCATCTCCTTCGATTCCGGCAATACAGCCCTGCTCACCGACCCGTGCTTCCGACAACTTTTTCATATCCCTCTCCTCCTTTCTAATCTTCGGTATTCCAACGGGGCCGCCCCCGTATATTGCTTAAAAACAGTCCCGAACTTACTCTGATTCTCATATCCGGTCTGCTCTGCAATCAGCGCGATACTGTTATCGGTCTCCTGCAGCAGCTGTTTGGCCTGCTGCATTCGCTCTTTTCTCATATAACTGCTGATCGACTCCCCATACATCTGCTCAAAATACTTTTTCAGTGAGGATGGGCTGACACCGCTCCATTCAGCCAGCTGCTCCACCGTATACCGGCAGCTCAGGTCACGGCACAGCAGTTCCTTCGCCTGCGCAGCAATACTTCGCTGTCCCTTTGTCAGGGTTCTGGTGATCCGGCGGGATTCAATCGCATCAACTGAAAGCTTCCGCAAAAAAGCGACCAAATAAAAACGAAGATCCTCTTGTTTTACTTCCTGCTGCCGTTGTTCCTCATATTTTAACCCAAGTACCGCCAGCGCCAGCGTATGAAAACCGTCCGGCGCGATTCCCAGATAGCTGCCGTGCTTCATCCTGAGCCAGTCAGAAAGCCCGGACAGGTCTACCCCTAAGTCCCGCAGTGCTGCCGGATACTTAGTTTTCAGGACTTCCAGATCAAACACTACCTCAATCCCCCGGTAACAGCCGTTTGGATTGCAAAACGCCGCCTGGGGCTGGTTCAGATCCAGGCTGACCATTCCGGTTTCCAGATATACATACCGGTCTCTGGGCAGTTTCACTTCACATCTCCCCTCGATACAGTAATTTAATTTGAGATAATGATAATCCTGTATCATCCGCGCCGGTATCTTATACATCCGAAAATCAATCAGCCACAGCCAGATCCCGGGATACAGCTCAAACTGGCAGACCGTTCCCTGTTCCTGACCATCTGCAAAAGTCAGGAATTCCGTAAATTCATTTATGATTTCCCGTGTCTCCAAAACATCCAGGATCAGCTCCGGCATTAAAGGATATTCCATATGTACCTCCGCTTAGTTAGTGTCAGCTAACACTCATGCTGAATTTTATCATATAATCTGATCTTTGTCTGCTCCATTTCTGCATTTTTGATCCATCTGACATTTTTTATATATTTACTAAAGAATAAACGGAGTATCCTTTCCGGTAATGCTGGCAGGATACTCCGTACATCAAATAACTAGTCTGGTCTGGAACCATCCATACTTATAACTCTGGCGGCCGACTCTTTATCCAAAAACAACCGCCAATCCGGATGCGTTTTTAAAATGGTCGCCGGCACCTGATTATTCACGTTTTCACGCAGTGTAGCTGCAACCGCTTCGGCTTTTACACGATGTGGAACCACACTGACAATCACTTTAGCCTTTAAGATCTGACTGATTGTCATTGAAATCGCTCTCGCAGGCACTTCACCGATATCTCCAAACCACCCCTCCCGCACTTGCTGTAATTTACATCGCTCATCCAGTGCCACAACAAAATAACTTTCAGCAGTCTCAAAATCGGCCGGCGGATCATTAAAAGCGATATGTCCGTTTTCACCGATCCCGATCGCTGCCACATCAACAGGTTCTTCTGTAATCCTCTCCGTTAAATATCGGATATTTGCCTCTGCATCTCCTTCTCCATCCACAAATACAGCCTCTTTCAGATGAACCTTTGCGACCAAACGTTCTTTTAAGTATTTCCTGAAGCTTGCATTATGAGTTTCCGGTAAACCAACATACTCATCCAGGTGAAACATCGTTACCATTTCCCACTTTACATCAGCCTTTATTAATTCATCAATCATCTCAAATTGAGATGCTCCGGTAGAGAGCAAAAGCCTTGCTTCACCCCGTCTTTCAATTGCCTGGTTCAATTCCCGGGCAATTGCTTTGGCTGCCTCCCGCCCCATTTCTCCGACTGTATTATAAATACTGATTATCATATTCGCACCTCTTTCCCATCCACGTAAACATGTGACACTTTTATCTGTTCATCAAAAACCAATAAATCTGCCGCTTTTCCGGGTGAAATACTACCGGTCTGCCCGAATATCCCCAAAAGCCTGGCCGGGTTATGAGTGATCAACCTGACCGCCTGCCATACATCTAACATTGTCCGCTCAACCATTACCCGGATCATCTGATCCGCGGTTGCCACACTTCCGGCAAAGCCGCTCCGATCCGGCAGCTTTGCCACACCATTTTCGACAATCACTTCATAATGATCGTATAAATTGCCCAGCACCGATGAACCTTCCGGCATCCCAGCAGCTCTCATGCTGTCCGTCACCAAATGGATATGATCCAGATTTTTACATTTAAAAATCAGATCCAGTAATTCCGGCGGCAGATGAATTCCGTCACCGATCAGTTCAAGATACATATCATCCAGCCAATATCCGGCTTCCACCGCTCCCATGACTCGATAGCCATTGACCCGCTTCATCTGTGACATTCCTGAATAAAAATGAGTCAGGTGACAATAGCCATATGCCATTGCTGTCCTGACCAAATCAAAATCCGCATCGGTATGAGCAATGGAAGCCAGAATACCGCGGGCTTTCAATTCCTGCCCCATCAAAAGAACCCCTTCCACTTCCGGGGCACTGGACCACCTGATAATATTTCCTCTGCCTCTATTAAGCACTTTAAAAAAGTGATCCGGAAACGGCTTCTTCATACACTCCGGCGGCTGTGCCCCCGCCTGGGCTGGTGAAAAATATGGACCTTCCAGATGAACACCAGCCAGGTGCGGCATATCATCACACCTGTCTTTTACCGCATCATAAGCATCCAGAAAAGCAAATAATACCTCATCCGTTGCTGTCATTGAAGTGGGACAAAGGGTTGTTGTTCCATGCCGTAAATGCATCCGGGCAGCATTCATAAAAGCTTCTTCGGTACCATCTATAAAATCACTGCCGCCACCGCCATGTGTATGCAGATCAATAAATCCGGGCGAAAGATACCTCCCCTTTAAATCAACAGTAGTAAATGCCCTCATTTCTGAGGGCATTTCACTTCCGACGTCAATTATTTTCCCAGCTTTTACAGCTGCATATCCCCGTTCAATGGTACTATGTTCAGCCAGAATAGTTCCATTACAGAATACAATATCATTCATCGTTTTTCCTTTATTAATCGTTTACAAATCAATGTCTTCTGACTTAGTTAGCTTAAAAAACAAGAGCAGAGATACAACCATCGTTACCGTCAATATCGTTGATAATGCGGCAGCACTGCCATAGCCGCCCCGATTGATCTCCTGAAAAATTGCGACAGACATGGTTGTTGTCTTGCTGGTATACAACATCAGTGTTGATGATAGCTCATTGATAATCGTAATCCAGCTTAAAATTGCCCCTGACACGATCCCAGGGATCATCACCTGCATGGTTACATAGAAGAAAGTTGGAACCGATCCGTAACCAAGACTGGCCGAAGCCTCTTCAATACTTGGATTGATCTGACGCAGAATCGCCGCACTGGACCGAACAGTATACGGCATTCGGCGGACCACATAAGCAATTATTAGAATTGCTGTCGTACCGCTTAAGACAATTGCTCCGGAATTATAGCTCATCAGCAGGATCAAACCGAAAATTGTACCTGGGATAACATAAGGGAACATAATAAATAGATCCAGGATTTTGGAAAAAATATTCTTTCTCCGCACCGTCAAATAGGCAAATAAAGTTCCCAGTACAACCACTACCACAATTGCAATCAAACTAAACTTGAACGTATTTAAAATGGATGCTCCGGTCTTACTGAATACGGTACGATAGTTATTTAAGCTATACCCTTCCGTCCACATAATGCCATTGGTATTGCGGAACGAAATGCAGACAATATAGATCTGCGGCAAAGTTGCCAGTAAAGTCACAAAATACACAAACCCATGTGCCAGCAGATTCGGCACCCCTTTTAACTGCTTTGGCCTGGGCGGATTAAGCAGACTCATCGCATAATTCTTCCGCCCTGAAATGTGCTGCTGCAGTAAGAATACCACTGTTGCCACTCCCATCATAATCAATGCAACTGCCGATGCAAAATAAGCATTGGTTCCGGTTTCACTTACCCATTCCTGATAAATAATAACCGGCATAGTAGCGTATCCTTCACCAATCAGGCGTGGTGTACCATAGTCAGCAAAGGCCCGCAAAAAAACAATTGTTCCACCAGCCAGTACCGTTGGTGCAATCAGCGGCAGGCTGATCCCCAATACTTTTCGTAGTCCGTGATAGCCCAGACTTTCCGCTGCTTCCCCCAAAGAAGCATCCATCTTTTTCAATGCCCCTTTGGTATACATATAAATGTATGGGAATAATTTCAAGGTAAAAACCAGTAAAATTCCGGTAAAGCCATAAATATCTGGCATATTAATACCAAACACACTCTTAATAAAGTTAGTAATAACACCATTTCTGCCCAGCATTAAAATCCAGGCATAAGCTCCGATAAACGGTGGTGAAAGCATTGATATAATAACCAGAATATCGATTATCCGCCGGCCTTTGATCTTAAAGGTTGTAGTCACATATGCCAGCGGCACACCAATGGCAATTACCAGTATTGTTGACAGTGACACCACCTTCAAACTGTTAAATAATGCTTTTCGGTAATAAGCCCGGGAAAAGAATTTGATAAAATTCTCCAGAGTAAATCCAACTGTTTCTTTTCCCTGAAACGCAAATATTACCATCCGGCCAACCGGAATTACCAGAAACATTCCGAAAAATACCATTGATAACAACGTAACGAAGCTCCAGAAGTCAAACCGTACCCCTCTTTTAGGAAACATTACTCTCTACCCCCTCCATCAGGGTTTCTTGCATTTCCCCGTTAAAGATATTAATTCTTGCTGTATTAACCGTCATCCAAACCGTCTCGCCGGGCTGAAAGATACGCTGAATACTGTTGGTATCCATTGACACTTCAACCGGTGTCCCAGTACCCATATCCATAATATAATTAATATATTTTCCAAGGAATTGTTTTACTAAAACCTTTCCTTCAATACCATTGCCCTCCGAAGTCGTGACAAATTCTTCGGGTCGGACATAGACCAGCACTCTCTGGCCCTCACTGACAGGCTTTAACCCCTTCATTTCGATTCCGGCACCAACATCCAGTTTAATTCCGGTACTCTCGCCGACACTTGTCACCATTGCTTCAAACTGATTGGAATGACCAATAAAGTTTGCCACAAACGTATTGTATGGTCTGGAATAAATATTCTCAGGTGTTTCTATCTGCTGAATCTCCCCCTTATTCATAATTGCAATCCGGTCAGAGATGGCCAGTGCTTCTTCCTGATCATGTGTAACATAAACAGTTGTGGTTCCGATACTCTGTTGAATCTCCCGGATTGCCTCCCGCATCTCCAGTCTCAGCTTGGCATCCAGATTAGACAGCGGTTCATCCATCAAAAGCACCTGTGGCTGCACGGCAATGGCTCTTGCCAATGCCACACGCTGCTGCTGACCACCGGATAGTTTATCTGGATAGCGGTCTCTAAATGGTGTAATCTGAACTGTCTCCATAATCTCTTCTACTCGTTTTTTTATTTCGTCTTTAGATAAATGTTTGTTTTTTAATCCATATTCAATGTTCCGATAAACAGTCATATTAGGGAAAATCGCATAATTCTGAAATACCATACCGAAATTTCGCTTATGTACCGGAATCTGATTAATTACTGTCTCATCAAATGCGATAGAACCATGTTCCACACTGTTAAAACCAGCAATCATTCGCAGCAAGGTTGTTTTTCCGCACCCCGACGGTCCCAGCAAGGTAAACAATTCGCCGCGTTTAATATGCACTGACAAATCTTTAATAACAACAAGCTCATCATACTTTTTCATTGCATTTTTAATATTGATCTCTACTGCCATACCCCTTTACCCCAGTCACTATTTTAGTATTTTTTAGTCGAGAGATGTCCAGATATCCTGGAATTTCACCTTTACACTATCGGAATTTTCCACAACCCATTCAGTCGGGTACTCGATACTGACCAGATCAGCAGTTGCTACACGGCCTTCGGTCGTCATCGGTACATCTTCTCTTACCGGCCGGACAAAGAGCTGTGCTTCCATTTCTTTCTGGCACTCATAAGAAGTAATAAAATCAACAAACAAACGAGCGTTGTATGCATTTGTCCCGCCTTTAATAATTCCGAGATTGGAAGTTCTCAAAGTAATACCTTCCTTTGGATATACAACACTGACATCTGCTCCTGCTGCCAGATAGCTGATAGCTTTATCCTCATTGGTAAGCCCAACCACATATTCACCTTCCACAACCCCTTTATAGCAAGCAGAAGAACTAGAAGAAAGCTTACTGTCTAAATTCCTTAAATATATCTCTGCAAATTCCCAGCCTCCTTCAGGCGTATCAGTTGTACTCATTGCCGTAAGAATATTTACCAGCTGTTCCAGTGCCGACGAAGATGCTGACGGATCGGCAAACGCCATTTTACCTTTCAACGCTTCATTTGTCAACGAATCCCATCCATCTACTGTTACACCCAGATCATTTGCCAGGCTGTTATTAACAATAATACTGTTAACGTTAATATAACACGGTGTTGATCTGGCTGAAGAAGGACGAAATTCGGTAAAGATGTCATTAATATTTTCCGTTTTATATTCGTCCAGATAATCGAAAATGCCTTCATAGGTCGAAGTTCCTCCCCCCATCAGGATATCGCCGGATGGATTAGCTGCTTCCGCAACAATTCGGCTGGATAATTCACCAGTTCCGGCACTGACGATCTCAACCTGAATATCAGGATATTTCTGACTGAATAGTTCAACAATCAACTCATACTCCGTTGTGGATGCCGAGGTATAAAGTACCAGAGATTTAGTCTGCTCCAAAGTCAATGCTTCGGATTCTGCCGGTTCTGCCTCCGCTGATTCCGTGTTATTATCAGAAACCGCTGCTGTCTGGACCGTATTCTCTCCGACCTTACTCTTCTGTGCCTGGCAGCCAGCCAGCCCCAATACCATTGTTCCCACCATAAAGATACTTAAATACTTTCTCATATTCCTTCTCCTTCTATTGCGTTTTGCAACATCCATCATTAGTTTCTGCCTCCGGAAACCCCCGCTCCCATGAAGGTATATCTGGTAAACTTGCTAAAAATTTCTCTACCTGCCGAGTTTCTGCCACTTCTTTATAAGTTCCTTTTAAAAACAGCTCTGAATAAGTTTCATTAAACTCTCTCCACGATTCAGTCTCTTCCCCCGGCCGAATCGGATAATACGAAATGTTATTTTTATAAGCAGCCTCCATATCCCCCGGAGCATCGCCAATCATAAGTATCTTTGCCAGTTCATAATGCTTAGATAAGGTTTCAATGCATTGTGCCTTGGTTCCGTCTTCCTGACCACAAAGCACTTTCACATATTGAATCAAATCGTGCTCCTGCCATTCTGCTTTTAATGCTTCCCTGGCCGTTGCCGAAACAATGGCAATATCACATTGTCCGGCGAGGCGGCTAAGGCTCTCTCGCACCCCTGGATATGGTGGTATGCCAAAGACCATTTCCTTAATCCGGGAATTGCATGCTTGTGACCATTTGAGGGTCCGGCTTAGAATCGGATCATCCGGATAAGCAGCCAGATTCTCATTCGTCAATGACGGTGAATCCGCCACCCAGTTTCTTAGTGAAGTAATATCCGGAAGGGTAATCCCCCGGGCTTTTACTTCCGGCCTCTTTTCCAGCCAATCGAACAGAATAACCAGTTCATGGAATCGGGTCCGACCCCGATCCCGGGAATAAAGATTGCCGTATTCCCATATCTCTCTTACATATTTTGCGACCGGCTGAAGCCCCCACTCGAGAACTGTTACCGGACAAAAACATTCTTTGTGCTTAATCTCCATGGTGTCAAATGCACAACCGTCAGAGTCAATACAGATTAAAAATTCTTTTGTCTGTTCCAACCAGTTCCCCCCTTACAGTAAATACGTCTCAATTGCCTCAGCAACCCCGTCCTCATAAAACGGTGCAACCACATAATCAGCCTTTGCTTTCAGCCAATCCGGTGCATTGCCGACGGCAACCCCAATCGCTGCTTCCACAATGACTGGTTCATCCATCCCGGAATCACCGATGCTCAGAACATGATCAAAACTCAGCCCCAGCTTCGCAAACAAAGCATCCACCGCCAGTTTCCGGCTCAGCCGTCTGGGGAAAAACTGAATATCAGCACCAGCCCCCTCTGTAATATGTACCAGACCAGTTGCCTCAATCGCAGTCAGAATCTGCTCCTGCTTATCTGCCGGAATCCCATAAAGATTGAATTTCTCCACTCCGATCTGATGGGACAAAAAATACTCCGACGGAGTTTCAATCTCAACCTGAAGATTCCGGTCAAGAAACCATACATGATGCGGAGGTACAGCATAGTTTTCCAGATGCCGGCAAACCTCCTTTTCCATGTAAATCAGTCCATTGGCAGCAATTTCTGAGTAAACTGACTGTTTTTCGAAGATCCGGCAAAGTTCTGCTGCTTCTTCCGGCGTAAACAGTGATTCATAAATTACATCTTTTGTGTCACGGTCTACTACTCTGGCTCCACTGGATGTTACCCAATACCGAATCTGCGTTTCTGTCTCGATCTGCGGCGGAAACATTGCTTCACTCCGACCGGTGCAGGGAATTACTTCAATCCCTCTGGCAATCGCCTGCTTCAGTGCATGCATATTACGGAAAGAAATAAAGGTCTGATCTTTCTGCAATGTTGTCCCATCAAAATCAAGAAGAATTGCTTTGATGTCCATGTTACACCCCCTAAAGTAATATTTAATTATTGGCCCCTTAATAATAGCATGGGTTTTGGAACGTGTCAATTATTTATTTGTTTATATTCAATAAAATTATACTAATCAATTTAATTTAATGGTAATAATTGACTTTTTATTCATGATATCTTAAAATACAAGTAGAATAATCTACTGAAAAGAAGGACTTTGTCTATGATAACCATAAAGGATATTGCCAAAGCGGCCGGTGTCTCCCATGGCACTGTATCAAATGTATTGAATAAACGCGGAAACGTCAGCTATGAAAAAATAAAACTAGTCGAGGAAACGGCCATCGCCATGGGCTATGCTCTTGATGAAAAAGCCAGTCTCCTGCGCCGGGGAACTACTAAAACATTGGCTGTTCTTCTGCCTTCTGTTGCCGAATCTCAATATGCTGACTTATACACTGGAATCCTCCGCTACGCAGAAAGCCATGGATACTCTGTCCGTCTGTTTCTTACCGAGAACCTGCCGCTCCTGGAATGTACTGCGATCAGCGATGCACTGGCAATGAAGGCCTGTGCTATTCTGACTGTCAGCTGTCTGGAAAATGAGAAGAACGACTATCAGGCCGTCCTTGACCGAAAAATTCCGCTACTTTTTCTCGAACGAAAACCAGAAAGCGGAAATTTTTCTTACTATAACTTCAATATGCAGCAAGCCGGAACCAAAGCAGCCGAATTGATCACCGGTGAGGATTGCTGCTGTATCACATTAGAAAATCAGTTTGAAGACCAGCAGGCCTTTTGTGCAGCTCTGAGACAAACCACGGTACCAGAACCGGAATTTTATGAAAACATCCGCGGTTCCCATTCTCCATCGATTTACAAACTGCTGAACGAAAGACCTGATACTACATGGATTATTGCAACCACCGAAGCCCTGGCTGACCGCGTCTGCCATGTATTCTCCACTGGCGGCCGGCATATGCCCCGGATTATCTCCCTGTCTTCTTTGCGGCCAATCCTGAACAGCCAGTACTATCATCTGGCATTTAACTACCGCCAGATGGGTCATGAGGCAGCGGCAGCAATAACTAAACAAATTGAAGAGGGGTCAGTCCCTTCCTCCAAGACATTCCCTCTTTCCTCTGACACCGTTCCGATTCCAACGGCAGTACCGATCTTGAAAAAAACACTTCGGGTTGTCGTACATCGGACCCCGGGATTTAATGCCCTCCAATATCTGATTCCTCGTTTTGAAAAAAAATATGGAATATCGGTAGTGCTGGAAACATATCCGTTATCAACTGTATTTGAGCAGATTGTGTCCAAACGTCAGGAGCCATGGGATGTCATCCGTCTGGACCCTTCCAACCTATCCTATCTGGCTCCCCGCTTATTCCGGAATCTGACAGAACTGGATGTTGGCTCTGCCAGCTTATTTAACCAATTCCTGCCTAATCTGCAGGATGATTTTTCAATGTTTGGCGGCAAGCTTTATGCCCTGCCTTTTGATATCAGTGTACAAATGCTGTTTTACCAGCGTGATTTATTTGAGAGCAGTGCTCAGAAACGGGCTTTTTTTGAGCTGACCGGCAAATCACTGACCGTTCCGAAGGACTACGCTGAATTTGATACGGTCTGCCGGTTCTTCACCAGGTCACTGCGGCCGGAATCACCGATCCAGTATGGCGGAAGTTTATCTTTAGGCAACCCAACTTCAGCAGCCAGTGAATATCTCCCCCGATTATTGGCCGCCGGCGGATTATCTTACAGCAAAAAAGGCTGCCTGGATTTAACAACTCCGGCCGCCCTTGAAGCGTTACGTGGTTATCTATCAATGGCAGAATATTCCGATCCGGCTCCGGTTTACAGCTGGGCTGATGTTGCCGATAACTTTTCCAATGGAAATCAGGCTACCGCTATTCTTTATGTAAACCATGCTTCCCGTTTTATCACTGGTTCTGTCACAAACGTCAGTGAAAAGATCGGATTTGCCCCGGTCCCTGGCGGTAAGCCTTTGCTTGGCGGTGGTTCGCTGGGCGTTGGCATCCATTCCCGCCAGCCTGATGCTGCCTACGAATTCATCAAATGGGCCACTGGCGAGGAAGTGGCATCCGAACTTGTAACGATCGGCGGACTGTCGGCTTGCAGACTGGTTTATGAGCAACGCGAAATTCTTGATACCTATCCATGGCTTACCCAGTTATGGGATAATATTCAGCTTGGCATCCGTAAACCAATTATGTCACTGGTTGATGTTAATTATAATCAGAGAGATTTTGAATATCAACTGGGAACCCAGCTGATTGAGACTATCAAAGGATCCAAATCGCCGGAACAGGCATTACAAGATACACAGAAACTGTTGGATTCACTCTTATAAAGTCAGCGCACAAATATAAAAAAAGCCCCAAATTTCTTGATTTTATCAAGAAATCGGAGCTTTTTCAGAACTGGGCTACAAGGATTCGAACCTTGAGATGACGGAGTCAGAGTCCGTTGCCTTACCGTTTGGCGATAGCCCATTGTTGTGACGCAACAGAATGTATTATAACCTAAGAATGCGGACTGGTCAAGGGGATTTTGATATTTTTGCCAAATTTCATTAATAAAAGGAACCGGCATTACTGCTCCGGTTCCTTTGCTTTAGTTTGTTGATTATTTGTTTCGGTAGTTTGTGATTCTTTTGAAGTTGTTTCTGGCACGCGGGATGGTTCTTTGGCGGTTGTTTCTTCTGTTTTGGATTCATCCTGGGTCTCTTTGGTGGCTTCGGTTGACTCAGGTTTTGTCGGATTCTTGGATTCTGCGGCGGTGGCGGTTTCTTCTTCGTCGTCATCATCATCGGTTTCCAGTTCTCCGGCGATCATTGGCTTGTTGAAGTAACCGGTCACTGTGGTAGCTCCCCCGCCTTCTACCGGATATAATCCGCCCAAAACAAAGGTGTAGGATTTACCGCCCTCCAGGCCGCTGACTTCGATTACGCACTCACTGCTGGATGTGTCACTGATCATCGCGGCAAAGGAATCGCCATTCTCATCTCTGATTGATACGGTCGGATTCTTCCACTTCACTCTGGTCACAAAGTATACATAGACACTGCCGTCTTCATAATCAACATAGTCGATCTCTACCCGGTCTGCCTTGATCGCTTCTTCTGTCTCGGTTTCTGTAGTCGGTGCCTGAGTTGTTGTCTCAGGAGTTGTTGATTCAGCTGACGTATCTGTAGTGGATGCTGCCGACGATGTGCCCTCTGTCACCGGCTCGGTCGTGGTTGTCTCTGCTTCTGATGTTTGTACCGGCCTGGCCGGCTCTTCTTTCTGCTCGACAAAATCTCCTAACTGGTAGGAACTGTTTGCTATTTCAGCAGCGATCTCTTCCATCGTCATCGCAGAAAGCTTCTCCATATCATCCATCGTCAGTTCTTTATTCTGATCGATCAGCTCTTTCAGGAAATATGCCTTGCCATAGGATATCCCATACTGCTGAGCCAACTGCTTTATTTCATCCCGCTCGATTACCTGCTGGTCATATACAACTGCCTGTACCTGATTTTCTTCGAGGGTTTTCTCAATATCATCAACGATGCTGGTTCTTAATTGTGAAGCCTTGCTGATACTGTCATTGGTAACGGTCACCAGGATGGCATTATCCAGTTCGTCGAAATAACCATTGGTTACCATCGATCCGACGACGGCATTGACCGCAACATTGACGTCAACACCTTCCAGATCCATATCGCCCAGAATAATTACAGCTTCTTCATTCAGGGCTGAAGCTTCCAGTACCCGGTTCTTTCTATTGACAGAAAGCTCCACACTGGGATTCACATCCAGACCGATCACGGATTCTACCACCCGGTTCATGGCATGGTAATAGAATGTTCCTCCTCCCATTGCAGCAATACACAGACAGGCAGCTGCGGTAAGCACAGCCGCACGCATGCGGCGCTGCCATCCGCTCCTGACATAATACGGATATGGTACAACATCCTGCGGCGTTGACAAATCGATACGATCCAGTATATTAGGAGTAAGCGTATCTACTGCCGATTTAAGATGCTGTTCAATCTGGGCTTTATTTAGTTTTTCATTGGCCTCTGGCATGATACCCTCACTCCTCTCTTAAATGTTTTTCTAATTTCTTCATGGCGCGGTTATATTTTGACAGCACAGTAGACAACGGCATCTGTAAATTGGCCGCAATCTCCCGGTGCTTCAGGCCGGCTGATGCATGTAAAAGCACAATCTGGCGTTCCTCTTCCTTCAAAATCTCCAATGCGGACTGCAGCATCATGCTGTCTGCCATATTCTCTAATTGAAGGCAGACTTCTCCCGCCTCTTCTCCAGTCAGATCATCAAGGCCAATATCAGCCTGACGCTTCTGTTCGCGAAACTTCATATAACAAAGATTACGGGCAATGGTAAACATCCAGGCAAGTGGCTTGCCCTGAGACTGATAGGAGGACGCAGAAGTCCAGACCTTCAGAAACGTCTCCTGCATGATTTCTTCAGCATCCTGAGGATTTCTGACGATCGACAATATGAAGCTGTATATAGTTCGGTCCGTCTCTTGATACAATTCGCGAAATGCGTCCTGATCACCGGAACTGATTCTCTTTAAAAGTTCTTCGCTTTTCAATCGAATTCCCCTTCTGATAGTTTAATGCAGCAGCACTGATTCTTATCGCATCAAATGGTAAATATTTTAAAATTGTTACGCTTCCACACGATAGGAACATTCTGCCGTTATGACACAGAAGCATCTGCTATCCCTTATTTTTATCTTTTGACAAATCTGTTCTTTTAATGCATCTCTCATCTGATCTGTATACTCTCTGGGAATGACCAGATCAAATATCAAATTAATCCGTGAAGTACCTTCCACGACTCTGAAATCATGCATCGTCAGCCTGGAGTCAAGCCCGGCAATCACCTCGAGAGTCATTTCCTTCAGCTGCTGTACCTGTTCATCTTTTGTCTCGACCGGATCCATATGGATGACCAGAAACAAATTCAGCTGCTTTAATGCATCATGCTCTATCTGATCAATAATTTCATGCGATATCTGGACATCAACATCATTCGGTACTTCTGCATGAATCGATGCCATACTCCGATTCGGTCCATAGTTATGAACAATCAGATCATGGCTGCCTACAATTCCATCATAACGCTCAACAAAATTGTTGATCCGCTCGTAAAAATCCGGATCAATTCCCTCACCGATCAAAGGTGCCAGCGTATCTTTGGCGATATTAAGGCCAGTATACATAATCAGCACCGAGACCGCCAATCCGACAATGCCATCGATATTGACATGGAATACCCCATATGCTACCAATGAAACAATCGTTGCTGACGTAGCCGCCATATCCCCCATTGAATCTGCAGCATTGGCCAATAATACCTTTGAACGGATCCGTTTCCCGAGCTTCCGGTAAAAGAGCGCCATCCAGAGTTTTACTCCGATTGTCAGGAATAAAACGATAATCGATACGACCCGGAAAGACAGTTCCTCCGGATGCAGAATTTTTCCTATCGACGTTTTAAACAGTGAAAAACCAACCTGGATTACCAGAAAGGCAACAATAAATGCCGAAATATACTCAATCCGTCCATGCCCGAACGGATGATCCGCATCCGCCGGTTTCTGCGCCATCTTCATCCCGACAAAGCCGATAATCGAGGATGCTGCGTCAGATAAATTGTTAAATGCGTCCGCCATTGTAGAAATACTGTTAATCAGGATCCCCATACAAAGTTTCGCGCCAAACAGCAGCAAATTACAGCAGATCCCCACCACACTGGCCATAAGGCCGTAACGGGTGCGCACCTGGGTATCATATGTCTGCTGATTATCCTTCACAAATAACCTTACCAAAAATTCTGTCATTTCACCACTTCTTTACTCTGTTTTGATGATTCATACATAACCCCGGCCAGGCATAACCCCTCCGCAGGGGCCATATAGCCCGCCTGCTGCCGGTCCATTGCACCAAGCACTTCCGGTATGGAATCAGCACAGCGCGAACCAAGTCCCACTTCAATGAGTGTCCCAGCGATAATTCTAACCATATGCTGAAGAAAACCATTTCCCGCTACCTGGAGTATCACCACGGTTCCCTCCCGAAGGATATCAATCCGTTCAATCGTCCGGACTGTTGACTTTTTCATTTTCTTGTTTCCGCAGAAACTTTTATAATCATGTGTTCCGCACAAAGAATCCGCAGCCTGCTTCATTGCCTGTATATCCAGAGCTTTGCCCAGACCGTATTGCAGCCGCCGGTTAAATACGTCTTTCCGGTCTCCGGTCTCGATCTGGTATACATATACTTTTTTCTTCGCATTCAGTCTGCTGTGAAAGCGTGAAGATACTGCTTCTGTTGTCAGTACCCTGATATCCTCCGGCAGATATCGGTTCAGATATTCGGTAATCGAATCCGGAGCCAGATCCCGGTCAATATGAAAATTGGCCACCTGTCCCTGCGCATGGACACCGGCATCTGTTCGGCCTGAGCCATGTACTTCCACCGGGGATTCTGCCATTTTTGTCAGAACATCTTCCAGCTTCCCCTGAATGGTATTATCGGTATTGCGCTGCCGCTGCCAGCCACCATATCTGGTCCCTTCATACTGCAGGACAATTTTATAATTTTTCAATAGTTTGATTATCCTTTCAATATTCCACATTGATCAATGACTTCAATCGTTCTGAGCAATACTTCTTCATCCTGCACCAGTGCCATCCGTACATAACCTTCTCCGGACGGGCCAAACGCACTGCCCGGAGTCAACAGGACACCGCATTGATTCACCAGATCCATGGCAAACTCCTCCGCCTGCTGATAATGGTCAGGAATTTCTGCCCAGACAAACATAGTCGCGGCCGGCTTTGCCACATTCCAGCCAATCTTCTTCAATCCGTCACATAATATATCCCGGCGCTTCTGATAAGCTTTGCAAGTCTCTGCCACACACGACTGATCACCCGTAATAGCAGCAACAGCAGTCTTTTGCACTGGCAGAAACATACCATAGTCCATATTTGATTTGAGTAATTTCAATTGTGATACCACCGCTTCATTACCAACACAAAAGCCTACTCTGGCACCGGCCAGCCCATAGGTCTTTGAGAGTGAATTGAATTCCACCCCAACTTCTCTGGCTCCCGGAAAGCGCAGGAAACTGCCGCAGGTATTGCCGTCAAACACCAATTCACTGTAAGCATTATCGTGAAGCACGATAATTTTATATTTACGGGCAAACGCAATCAGCTCCTCATAAAAAGAATCAGGAGCCATCACCGTTGTCGGGTTATTGGGATAAGAGACAATCATAAATTTCGCTTTCTGAGCAAGCTCTTCTGGAATCTCTGAAAGCTGAATGATATATCCATGTTCTTTCTTTTGCGGCATATAATGCAGCTTTGCCCCAGCTAGCAGCGGCCCGTCCGCAAATACCGGATAACACGGATCCGGTACCAGCACCACATCACCTTCATCGACAATCGAAAGCGCAATATGAGCCAGGCCTTCCTGCGAGCCAAGTAAAGAGCAGACTTCCGTATCCGGATTCAGCGTCACATCATATCTGCGGTCATACCACTGCGCCACTGCTTCCTGCAGTTCCTTGCGGTCGTTGATCGCATAGATATAATTGGTTTTGTCTAAAACCTCTTTCGCCATCGTATCCAGAATATGCTGTGCCGGGGGAATATTTGGTGTTCCCACACTGAGATCAATCACTTCCTCACCACGTGCCAGTTTCCCTTTCTTTATATCTGCCAGTTTAGAGAATACACCTTCACCAAACCGCTCCATTCGTTTTGCAAACTGCATTTTTTCACACTCCTCATCAATGGTATTATAAAACAAACTGCAAGACCAGCGGGAAAAACATAGCCGGAAGCAGGTTCCCGATCTTTACCTTTTTACCAAACAACAAATTAATGCCCAATGCGAAGATCAGTATGGAACCGACAAATGACATCCGGCCTATCACCATCTCATTCAGATAGGGACGGACAAAACCAGCCAGAAGCGTAACCCCACCCTGATATATAATAATCGGAACTACCGAAAAATACACACCGATTCCTAAAGATGCAGTAAGTACAATAGCCATAACACCATCCATAACTGATTTGGCCATCAGAATATCATAATTATGGTTCAAACCATCTTCCAGCGAACCGACAATGGCCATCGCGCCAACACAGAACAACAGCGAACTGGTGACAAAAGCCTCGACAAAGCTGCCGGTTTTATCCTGATCTCCTGATACTCTCGCCTTACACCATTCGCCCAGATTCTCCAGCCGCTTCTCAATATCGATTCCTTCTCCGACCAGAGCACCCAGAATCAGCGATCCGATCATCATCATAGTATCTTTTGTCGTCAAGGCACCATCCATAACCTCCAGCAATCCACCCATGGCACCAGAGATGCCAATAAATATCGTACAAAGTCCAATCGCTCCGGTTACCGTATCCTGAAACCGTTTTGGCAAACCGCCTTTAATCAGAATACCGACAGTAGCTCCCACTAAAACGGCTGCCGTATTAATCACTGTTCCTATCCCAGCCATATCTGTTCCTCACTTTTTCTTCTTATGTTATAAATTCTAGTTAACTACATGAATCTCTCCGGTCTTAACTACTTCCTTCTGTGGCTGGCCGTCCACAGCATAACCGAATGCTGCAAATCCGTATACTAAATGACTGGCCGGAATCTGAAGTTCATCCAGCAAGGTTCTGATCTTCGGTTCATCACAAATTTCCTGCAGCTGGTTCAGCCATACCGAACCAATCCCCAACGAATGCGCTGCCAGCATCATATTTTCCAGAGCACAGGCATTGTCTTCCCGCCCCCATTTCGTCTCTCTGTGATTGGATGGAATGATCAGAGCCGCCGGACAGTACATATTATATCCCGCCCGTTCCAGCTTTATCTCAATCGTCTCTGCCAGCCGGCGGATATATTCACGGTTCGTCACGATGGTAAATTTCCAGGTCTGGCGATTCATTGCACTGGGTGCATATACCCCTGTTTTGGCAATTTCCATCAGCTGTTCCATCGGAATATCATCCGATTTAAATGCGCGTACACTCCGTCTGCTTAATAAATTTTCCATGATTATATTCATAATATTCTGCCCCTTTCGCACTCTGTCAAATTATCTTATGCCTCAACTTATTATTGTAACAAATTATGGTAATATTTTCAATTTAATATAGACAAATTTTATTACATCCTTTAAAATAGTAGATATCAATTGTAAATTCAAAAGGAGGATTTTATGAAAAAATTATTAGCTTTTGCGCTCAGTGCGGTTATGCTGGCGTGCCCTTTTACATCTTACGCGGCTCAGACAGAGGAAGGGATTGCTGTTTATCAGGAAATGCTTGCGCAGTCCAATACATTAAACGATATCCATGCTTACTATGATATGAACCTGGGGTTATCAGGCAGCGGGGTTGACAGCCTGAGTGCCTGGCTCAATCCATCCGACCTGAACATGCGTATGCAGATGGACATAAAGATGGCTAATGCCAATGACTTGTCACAGGTACGATTTTCCGCTTACAGCCGGATCAGTGTGATGGGCGAGCAGATGGATTTCAACATGTACTATGAGAATGGCTGGATGTATATGGAGATGGACGGCGAGAAACAAAAAGTAGAGATGCCACTGGGCGAGATGCAGTCATCTATTGACAGTTCACAGAGCTTTTCCAATCTGCTTTCTTCCGAAACATTCATGAAAGATTTATCTGTCAGAACCGAAGGCGAGAACCGGATTCTCAGCTACCGGATGGACGATGCAATGCTGAATCAGCTTGTTCAGAAAGTTCTTGAGCAAGCCGGATACACTGCTATGATGGACAGTATAACCTTAAACGTACGCAATGTTTATGGTGATTACGTTATCAACCCAAGTGGTTACTACACTAATTCAACCGTCCATATGGAGATGGAAATGGTTAATGAAGGCGAGAGCTTTATTTTTACCATTGACGGAAGCATCGGTATTCCAAATCCTGGCGAAGCCGTTGATATTCCAACTCCGGATCTTAGCGGATACGTAGAAGCATAATATGATAATGGGAAACAATCTCTTTACAGTGATTGTTCCCCATTTTTTTATGTGATAGGAAAGTGCTCGAGACCAAGCTTCAAAACCGCCACATCTCTGAGATGTGTCAGGATTTCAGAAGAACTGCAGAATTTATCTGCATATACCAATACCATTCCTTCCCTGCTCGATGGAGGGATTGGTGTCAATGGCCACATATGCCGTAAAATCATATTTTTTTCTTTATCCGTCAGCGAAAAGTAATACCTGGCATTATTCAAAGCGGTTCTTGGGTGAGTAAAACCATGGAACCGCTTACCCGTCTCCTTCCCGTGCGTATGCCAGTCGTACAGGAACATATCATGCAGTAGTCCGGCCCTTGCCGCAGCCCGGGTATCCAGTCCCAGCTTCTTGCAGATACGGTAGCTTAAATAGGATACCTGAATACAATGGGCCTTACATGTGGTTTTGCCGTGCTGAATATAAGAACTCATCGACTGAAACATTTCGTGTTCCAGAATATCCCTCACACAGTCCATATATTGCTGATCCAAGACTTCTGATTCGTGAAGCTTCCGGCTCTGATAAGTCTCTGCCATTTCTTTTCCTTCCTGATTCAATATAAACACCTCATTTAATAGTAACAATAATAATGTCGGGATGTTTTAAGATAAACCCCTTTGCCTTGACGCCCACCAGATTGGTATACAACATTAGCTGGAAGAATACTACCATTTTCCAGCAGATATCTGGCATTTGCCCAGTTACGTTCGGTCGGTGTGCGATAATAATTGCCATCTCTTGTGCAAGAATATTGATTCTTCTGAAACACAACACCATGTATCGTATCAGGATAACGGCTATGATTCATCCGGTTCAGCACAACAGAGCCTACATAGAGCTGTTCTTCATCAGAGTAAGCCTGGGCTTCCCCACAGATTACATGCGCCAGTATATACAAATCTTCCTCCGTATACGAACATTTCGGCTGTGATGCCTCAGTCAATTGTCGGAAGCTACCGGCCAGTTCAGGTGCTGAAACTGCATTAACAGACATTTCTATCAGCCAGTTCATATCATCATCGTAGGTACTTTCCACCTCCGCCTTCGCTGTCACCGGGTAGATCGTTAACGCTAATATAAATATCAATGTTCTGATTATAATATTAAATTTCACATTAATCTCCTTTCTTTATCCAATTTAAGTATTGGCAAAAAAGGAGATTTTAATCAAAATCTCTTGTCTTTTCATACAAAAAATACAGCATAATATCATGCTGTACAAAAATTAAAAAGCGCGAGACGGGACTCGAACCCGCGACCCCAACCTTGGCAAGGTTGTACTCCACCAACTGAGCCACTCGCGCATCTTTATTGAAGGAATTAATACATACCCTCAAAACCACATATTGAAATCATCCGAACAATAAGTCAAAGTACTAAACTCAACTACGTTTCGTTAAGTGCTTTGACACGCCTCTCACTAAATTCGACTACGTCTCATTAAGTGTTCTGGCAGCCTAAACC
>JBOFYZ010000173.1:0-30177 GCA_051654925.1 Lachnospiraceae bacterium
TGCTTCCATTGATAATGATACCTTTCTCATTTAAAGTCTCCTCATCTGATTTATTCATGAGGGATAAGTATACCATACAAATCATAATAGGACATTATCACGTGTGGTATATAAGGACATTATCATAAATCGGGCAGAAAATAATGGAAGAAATGCTTGTTTTTCTTGACATTTAACATTTTTGTAATATAATGGAGACGATACTTAAAAAATATTTAAAAATTGCGAGGAATTTATGAACAGAAAAAACATTCGAACTTTAATGAAACTACTCTTAACATGTATATGTACCCTTTCAATCATCTGTCCGGTTTGGGCGGATGGCCCGGGCGACGGTCTCACTGCCGACAATTCCCAGTCAGAGACCTCCCGCGTCATTACCGTCGGTGCGGTTACTGATACAGACGATCCCGAAGCGGAAGTGGTTCAGGAGACCAAGACCAAAACAGAGGCTCTGGCTGGAGTGACCGGGATCAAAGGAGATTCCCTGGGAATGTTTGCGACTACCGGTTACTGCAATTGTGCTAAATGCTCCGGTGGTTTCCATTTAACCTATTCCGGTACCGTACCAAAGGCCAGTCACACAATCTCCGCCGATCTGGACATCTTCCCGATCGGAACCAGACTGATGATCAACGATGTTATATATACGGTAGAGGATATGGGCAGCGGTGTCAATGACTACTGTCTGGATATCTACTATGACAGCCATGATGAAGCAGCCGCTCATGGCATGAAGACAATTGAAGTATTTTCTGTTGTCGATTAATAAACAAATACATATAGAATCATACAAATGTCCGGGCCGGAGCAGCCTTGGCGACGCAGAAAACTTCTGCTGCGCCAAGGCTGCCCCGGCTCTTTTTAACCACCGAATCGATCCCTTCAGACCACAATTCGACATAATAACTGATATTTTCCCGATCAAAAAACCTTGACAATCGTGGATATTTATGTAAAATAGAGAAATGTCATACTTATTACAGAACTGTTACATATGTTTAAAATATGTGAAGTAAATATTTAAAATGTATTGTAACAAAAGAAAGGAATGATAACATGTTGAAAATCAAACGCTTGTGGGCTAATCTAATACTAATGACAGTCATTTTGCTGGGCAGCTCCAGCATTTCATATGCAACACCTGAAGCAGGATATTTCGATGAAATGGATGGCAATACCATCGTTGGATGGGGCTGGGATTCCAACACCCCTAACACTGCCGTCCCAGTACAGGTAACCGTCACAAATCAGGATACTGGCGAACAGGTTCTGAATACCAGTCTCACCGCTGCCACCTACCGGGATGATCTGGCCGAGAACCAGATCGGCAATGGTAATCATGGCTTCCGGCTTCGCCTCGACTATGATTCACTTACTGACGGAGTTTATCTTATCGAAGGCTGGGTCGATGATAAAAAGATTTCAAACACCCAGACCATTACAAAAGGCCAGATTACAGAGAAAACAGAAGAGACGGTTGCAGATGCTTCAGACGGCACCGGCACTTCATTAGGAACCTTCCGTACTACCGCTTATTGTCCATGCTATCAGTGTTCAGAAGGATGGGGAAGACAGACCAGCACCGGCGCTACTGCCAAATCCAATCACACCATTGCTGTCGACCCAAACGTAATTCCTTACGGAACCAAAGTTATGATCAATGGCGTTGTCTATACCGCCGAGGATCGCGGCGGCGGAGTCAAAGGACAGCATATCGATATTTTCTATGACACACACTCCCAGACAAAACAGCATGGCACCCGTACAGCTGAGGTATTTTTAGTACAGTAGGTCACTCGCACATAGTCCCGACGGGGAAGTGGCCCAAAACAAACCTGATACAATATTGCATTTGCTTTTTCTATTTTTCCTAATAAAGTCAGCAAAGTTGCCGGGGCTGTCGCACTAACAAGCCTGCGGGCTCTGGCTGCGGCCTGCCTTGGTACCCGTCCGTATTTTCTGCCTTTGCAGGACTGTTAGTACAGCATTGCATAAATATTGCAATCCTGAGTATCTGATATTCGCATCAGAAACATGTCTGCGAAGCGACGGCGTAGTGGTTCCTACGACTAGCTTCGCAGACACATTTCTGGTGTGAATAGCGGGTGCTCAGGATTGTGATATTTATGTGATGCTGTACTTGTCTCTTAGAGCAGAGAAATGATGCGTTAATGCCAGAAACGGCCAACTGTCTGAGCGCAGCGAGTTTTGGCGTTTCTGGCATTGTATTTAGCATCATTTCTCTGCTCTTAGAGACACTTTCAGTCCGAAACCGCAGAAAAAACGGACGGGTACCAAGGCCGCAGCCAGAGCCCGCAGGCTTGTTAGTGCGACAGCCCCTCGCGACAAAATGCTTCTATAATAATTGCCTTTTATAAATCTCAATAACCTGACGCATGGCCTCCTGTCCGGGAGCCCCAACAGTTATCCGTTTTTCAACACAGGTCTTCATGCTGACAGCATCATAGATATCAGCTTCAAAAACAGGACTGATCGCTTTCAATTCCTCTAATGTCATATCATCGATAGCTTTGTCCTTTTCAATACAGAACAGGACGATCTGGCCGACAATGCCATGGGCATCGCGGAAAGGAACACCATGGTTGACCAGGTAGTCCGCCGCATCAGTAGCGTTTGTAAAGCCGTTTCTGGCACTTGCTTCCATCATATCCTTCCTGAAGGTTGTGGTGGAGATCATACCGGTGAAAAGAGCCAGGCAGCCTTTGACGGTATCAATGGCGTCGAAGGTCAGCTCTTTGTCTTCCTGCATGTCTTTGTTGTACGCCAGCGGCAGGCCCTTCATGGTCGTCAGAATGGCCACCAGCGCTCCGTAGATCCGGCCGGTCTTGCCGCGGACCAGTTCAGCAATATCGGGATTCTTTTTCTGCGGCATAATGCTGCTTCCGGTACTGTATGCATCATCGAGTTCGATAAACTGGTATTCGTTGCTGTTCCAGATGATGATTTCTTCGCTGAAGCGGCTTAAATGCATGGCTATGGTGGACAGGCCACTAAGCAGTTCGATCAGATAATCACGATCGGCAACGGAATCCATACTGTTCAGAGTCGGGCCGATAAAACCAAGCAATTCGGCTGTATAATTACGATCCAGCGGATACGTGGTCCCTGCCAGAGCTCCGGAACCTAACGGACAATAGTTCATCCGCTCGTAAATATCATGGAGACGGCTGCGATCGCGTGAAAACATCTCATAATAGGCTCCAACATGATGAGCCAGGGTAATTGGCTGGGCTTTCTGCAGATGGGTAAAACCAGGCATATAGGTATCTATATGTGCTTCCATGATATTCAGTAATTCGACCAGCAGGTTTTTAACCAATTCATCGATTTCCTTTATTTCATCACGGCAATACAGCTTCATATCCAAAGCTACCTGATCATTCCTGCTGCGCCCCGTATGGAGGCGTTTGCCTGCCTCGCCGATGCGGGCAATCAGATTAGCCTCAACAAAGGAATGGATGTCCTCGTGCTCTCTGGTGAATTCCAGACTGCCGGATTCAATATCTGCCAGGATCCCATTTAATCCATCGATGATTTGCTGCTTGTCGTCTTCTGACACAATGCCCTGTTTTGCCAGCATGGTAACATGGGCAATACTTCCCTGAATATCCTGATGATAAAACTTCTGGTCAAATGACAGGGATTCATTAAAATTGTGTACCAGCTGGTTTTCTTCTTTTGTGAAGCGTCCGCCCCATAGTTTCATAATTGTTCCTCTCCCGTTTCTGTAATTTCCTCTGCTTCGCCAATCGCTTCCATTGATTCTGTTTCTTCTATAATTAATTCTGTTTCGTCAGGATCTTCTTCCATTATCATTTCCAGATCATCCACTTCAAAAATCTGCGCTTCGCGCTGCTTTCTCAGATATCTTCCAGCCAGAATAAGCAAAAGCAGAATTACGGCACTGCCGATCGTAATGGCCCATCCGGATTTGAAACCATCAGGAGTATAACTCAGAGCAATGCTGTGCTGACCCGGCGTCAGACGGATCCCGATAAATGCATCCAGCATCTTTTCGGCAGGCTGTTCAACGCCATCTACCAGTACGATCCAGCCGTCATCGTATGGGATCGAAGTCAGCAGCGTACCATTTTCATCGCAGCTGACCGTTCCTTCAATGGATGTGTCGGTCCAGCTGGTCACCTGCAGCGGATACTCGTTCAGCTTCTCATAGATCGCTGCCAGGCTCTTTTCCGAAAAACGGTAAATGTCTGCCCACATACTCTCCTTTGTATCATTGGCTGTCAATATAACCTCTTCACCGGCTTCCAGATACCCAAGTTCCAGCAGGAACCCGCGATTGACATTATTAAAGGTCTTCGACCCGCTCCAGTTGTTCATAGTAACTTTTTCAATCTTTTTGTTGCCGACATAGGCATAATATTCGCCTGATTCTTCCGGGTAACATGTCAGCGTCTGCCCGTCCACGACCGTATCCATTGCCATATTCAGTACATGGGGGGTGCCCATGCAGTCTGTCAGTGAGTTCTGGACATCAGCAGGGTTGCCCAGTTCAAGATTCCAGCTATACTCAAAATCGACCGGTACCCAGAAGCCGACCGGCAGGGTATACAGATTCTGATACAGCAGTGTATCTTCCTCCTGGGCTATGAATTCACGTATTTGTGAAATCGCCGGTTCATCAGAGTAGATGCCGTATTTTACCGAAAACAGGGAATCAACCAGCGGTGTGCTTCCGGTAATGCTGTATGCATTGGTAGAGCCTTCACAGCCAAGCTTCTTAAATAAGTCGGTCAGATCAGCATTAGCCGTTGATGAAAACAGCGATACTGATGGAAAATGCATCCAGGCTCCATCATTCTTGGTTTTACGGGTTACTTTCTCCATCCGGTAGAATGTATCTGCCTCAATGCTGCCAACCAGCTTTTCCACTGCCGCATTGTCATTCAGATAGGCCGTCCGGCTCGTCGTGGTAATACTGGTTATTGTCGTATTAACTGCGGCTTCCACCGAAACAACCGCCAGAGCCATCAGTAATGCCAGATTCTGGTAACGCCGGCCCTTCTGATAAAGACAGATCGCTCCCAGATACAGCGTCAGAAAGATAATCGCCACATAATATACCGAGAAATGGAAATGCTCCTGTGTCACCAGCTTCTGAGCCAGCAATACAAATATAACCGCACCCCAGAAAGCCTGCACAACATGCTTCCACCGGATATCCTGCAGATTCATATATGCCCGGTAGCACATCAGCAGCAATAAAAAGATATAGATATAAGACTGACGGCTTGGCAGGCTATTCGGAAAATGAAATCCATGCCAGATAAAATTCAATACATTGATAGAAAAGCTTGCTAAAAATATCAGCAGCAGGATACAGTAAACAGTCTTTTCTTTTTTGGGTATCTTATGACTAATGAGATACAGTACAAAGAACATCAGTACCGCTACACCACAATAGATATTGGGCCAGTGATCAAGTCCGATTTCGATTTCCACATTGCCCATATGTCTGGCTATCATATCAAAAACAGAAAAATACTGAGTAACCGTTTTAGGAAAACTAATATCCCCCGAAGCAGTCATCTGAAGCGCATAAATCTCGGGAATCAATACTGCCGCCGACAGACCGCCGGCCAGCAGAGAATACAGGCCGAACCGGAAACATCGTCCGATAAACGCCTCCCATCTCATCCGGCCTTCCAGAATCAGCAGGGCAATAAAATACATAACCAGAAAAATGCAGGTCATAATTGAAATGTAATAATTAGACAAGATCGAAATTCCCAGAGTAATACAGTAAAGTCCCCCCCGGCCTTCTTTCACCAGCCGTTCCAGACCTAATACCACCAACGGAAACAACAGAATGCAATCCAGCCACATGATATTCCAGCTATAGGCTGCCATATATCCCGACAAGGCATAAAAAATACCAAAAAAGGCAACTCCAAAGTCACAGGTACGGGCATGACGACGCAGATAATAGGCCATCGAAAGACCGCTGAGCCCGATTTTAAGAACGATGGAATAGGTCATAAATTCAATGACAAGGGACTTGGGACACAACACGATAAGCCAGTTCACCGGACTTGCCAGATAATAGGCATACAATGCTGAGAAATTAATCCCCATTCCGATATTCCAGCTGTACAGCAGACTGCCGCCATTCTTCAGCTTGTACTGAAATTCTGAGAAGAACGGTGCATATTGATGATACATATCGGTTCGCAGAAAACTCTCTTCTCCAAAGGGAAAAATACCCCGCTGAGCAAAGATAATCAACATTATAATCACAGGAACCAGAAAAGCCGCCACCAGCCCGTCATAAGGACGAATCAGATTCCAGGTTTTCATGTCCGCTTTTGGCTGTGAAACCTCCGGTATCTCTTCTGGTTCTGCTTCGGCTGCTGCTGCCTCGGCTATAAATTCCCGGGAAACCATTGACTCCGGTTCAGGTAATTCCGGTGTTTTTAATTCTTCTGTCATAAGTAAATCCTCTAATTCTTTCGTAATCCGGCTGATTTCCTCGTTACCCATAGCAAATTGCTCCTCTTACGATGTTTTTACATGCATGTTGGCAATACCTCTTGTATTATATGGTAACAAACACTAATTGTAAAGGTGTGGGGGGAAATAGTTGTGACGGGCTGTCGCGCTAAAATGCCTGGGGGCTCTGGCCCGGCGGTGGTACCCGTCCGTATTTCCTGCGGTTTCGGTCTGTAAGAGTCTCTAAAGCAGAGAACTGCCGCTAAATGCAATGCCAGAAACGCCAAAACTCGCTGCGCTCAAACATTGGCCGTTTCTGGCATTAACGCGTCATTTCTCTGCTTTAAGAGACTCTAACGGCCCTGCAAAGGCAGGTAATACGGACGGGTACCACCGCCGGGCCAGAGCCCCCAGGCATTTTAGCGCGACAGCCCCAGCTACTATATGGCCCCTTCTGATAAAATACAAAAGCAAACCAAAACTAGCAAAGTCTTATGTTATATATTGTTGTATCACTCGTTTGTTTACATCTGAGATAATAGTTTGTCGATGCTTACTATTTTTACGCAAAGGGCGAAGAGTTCCATTGCCAGGATCAGATCTCCTAATGGTGGATAGGAGGGGGCGATGCGGATGTTGCTGTCTGCGGGGTCTTTTCCGTATGGATAGGTGGCTCCGGCTCCGGTCATGATCAGGCCGGCTTTTTTGCATCTTGCGACGATGTCTTTTGCGCATCCGTTCATGGAATCGAAGGAGATGAAGTAGCCGCCGTTTGGTGACAGCCAGGAGCCGATCTCCAGCCCGCCCAGGTCGCGTTCGAGGATTTCGATTACTGCTTCGAACTTAGGACGCATAATGTTGGCATGCAGTCTCATGTGCTCTACCATGCCGTGGATATCCTTAAAGTAACGGACGTGACGCAGCTGATTTACTTTGTCATGGCCGATGGTCTGGAACTGTAACTGTTTGGTGATGTCTTCGAGATTGTTCAGGGATGCGGCAATGGCGGCAATTCCTGATCCCGGGAAACTGATCTTGGATGTTGAGGAAAACTTATATACCAAGTCGGGGTTTCCGGCACGTTTGCATTCTGCGAGTATCTCGATCAGATGATCCTGGTTGTGATCATATAAATGGTGAATGCCATATGCATTATCCCAGTAAATACGGAAGTCAGGGGCAGCTGGTTCCAGTCTGGCAAAACGGCGTACTACTTCATCAGAATAACTGATGCCCTGCGGATTGGAGTATTTTGGTACACACCAGATGCCTTTAATACTGTCATCGCTTTTAATCAGCTCTTCGACCACATCCATATCCGGACCTTCTTCGGTCATTGGGACGTTGATCATTTCAATGCCGAAATATTCGGTAATGCCGAAATGACGGTCGTAGCCGGGAACCGGGCATAAGAATTTCACTTTGTTAAGCTTGCACCATGGGGTACATCCCATTACACCGTGAGTCATGGAGCGTGCTACCGTATCAAACATAACATTCAGGCTGGAGTTGCCGTAGATAATCATATTGTCCGGTGACACTTCCATCATATCTCCAAGCAAAGCCTTGGCCTCTTTGATACCGGTCAGTACTCCGTAGTTGCGGCAGTCGGTACCATCTTCACAGGTAAGGTCCTCACCGCTGGTGAGAACATCCATCATGCCCATGGATATATCGAGCTGCTCTGCACTTGGCTTACCTCTGGACATATCCAGTCTCAGGTCTTTGGACTGAAATTCCTTATAGACTGCGGATAAGTCTTTTCTTAATGCCTTCAATTCCTCTTTTGTTAATTCTGCATATGACTGCATGTGTGTCCCTCCTCTTATTACACTTATTAAGATAACAATTCCTTGACAATATCATTGACCATCGCCGGATCGGCTTTGCCTTTCATCCGCCGCATGGTCTGACCAACGAGAAAGCCCATTGCTTTCTCCTTCCCTGCTTTATAATCTACCACAGACTGAGGGTTTGCCGCAATGATTTCTTCAATTACTTTTCGTAATTCTCCTTCATCATTCACTACCTTCAGGCCATGCGCTTCGACATAGGACTCCGGATCGGCATCATTTCTGTATATTTCTTCCATCACCGTCTTGGCTACCGTTCGGTTGATGACATTGCTTTCAACCAGTTCAATCAGCTTCGCCAAGTGTGCCGGGGCAAACGTGAGATCCTCCGGATCCTGCTCATTCTCCTTCAGCAGCCGCATCACTTCCACCATCAGCCAGTTGGATACTTCCTTTGGCTTTCCACATAGCCCAACAGTCTCTTCGAAGATATCTGCCATGTGCTTGGAACTGGTGAGGATCTCGGCATCATACAGGGGAATCTGGAATTCCTGCTGGTATCGGCTCAGTTTCTCGGTCCGCAGCTCCGGCTGGGCAGCTTTTATCCCGGCGATCCATTCATCGCTGATATTGATGGGAACCAGGTCAGGATCAGGAAAATAACGGTAGTCCTGTGCATCTTCCTTCGACCGCATAGGATAGGAGGTTTCTTTATTGTCATCCCATCTTCTGGTCTCCTGAGTGATCTTGTGGCCATCTTCAAGCAGCTCAATCTGTCTCCTGCGTTCGCCTTCAATGGCTCTGGCAATCGCTTTAAAAGAATTTAAGTTTTTCATTTCGGTTCGGGTGCCGAACTCGGCAGCCCCGGCTTCTCTGATCGAGAGATTAACATCGGCTCGCATTGATCCTTCCTGCAGCTTGCAGTCTGATGCCCCCAGATACTGGATAATCAGACGCAGCTTTTCAAGATAGGCGATTACCTCTTCGGCGCTTCTCATATCTGGTTCCGACACGATCTCAATCAGTGGCACCCCGCTTCGGTTATAATCTACCAGCGAACAGTCATCCCATTCATCATGAATCAGCTTTCCGGCATCTTCTTCCATATGAATCTCATGAATTCCAACCTTCTTTGAACCATTTTCAGTCTCAATCTGCAGCCATCCATCGTGGCAGATCGGGAGATAAAGCTGGCTGATCTGATAGTTCTGAGGGTTATCCGGATAAAAATAATTCTTCCGGTCAAATTTACAATACTGATTAATGCCGCAGTTGGTTGCCAGCCCTACCGCCATGGCATATTCAACAACCTGCTTATTCAGTACCGGAAGCGATCCCGGCATGCCGGTACAGACCGGACAGGTGTGGGTATTCACCGTACCTCCGAATTCGGTGGAACAGGAACAGAAGATTTTTGTTTTGGTGGCAAGTTCGACATGAACTTCCAGACCAATGACAGTTTCATATTGTTTGCTCATCTTACTTCCCCCCCTCTGCCAGAATTGCCAGTGCCGGAGCTTCATAAGTACGGCTGCATTCGAATGCATAGCCGGCACGGATAATGTTTTTCTCTTTGAAACAATCGCCGATAAACTGTACACCGATCGGCAGTCCTTTGCTGTCGGTTCCACATGGTACAGACATGCCTGGCAGTCCCGCCAGATTGACGGATATGGTATAGATATCTTCCAGATACATTTTCATCGGATCACTTAAGGATACCCCCAATTTCGGAGCTGTTAATGGTGATACCGGAGCGAGAATTACATCATATGAGCCAAAGGCACGGTCAAATGCTTTTTTTATCAACGCCTTGGTTCTGAGTGCTTTTAAATAGTAGGCATCATAATAACCACTGCTGAGTACGAAAGAGCCCAGCATAATCCGCTTTTTCACTTCCGGCCCGAAACCTTCGGAACGGCTCTTTTTATACATACTGTGCAGCCCGTCATACTCCCCGGCCCGGTATCCGAATTTGACACCATCGAACCTTGACAGATTGGAGCTTGCTTCTGCCGATGCAATAGTATAATATGCCGGGATTGCATATTCAACCAGACTCAGGTCGAAGTCTTCCACCACTGCTCCTTTTTCTTTCAGTACCTCTGCCGCTGACAGCACTGCGTCCCTGACTTCCGGATCGAGGCCTTCCCGGAAATAATCCTGCGGTATCCCGATCCGCATTCCCCTGACGTCATCTGTCAGAGCTGAGGTGAAGTCATAATCCTGACGCCTGACCGAAGTACTGTCTTTCGGATCATAAGAAGCCAGTGCTTCCAGGATTACGGCACAATCTGTCACGTCTTTTGCCACCGGGCCAATCTGATCCAGTGAAGATCCATAGGCGACCAGACCATAGCGGGAAATGGTTCCATATGTCGGTTTGATACCAGTCACACCACAGTAAGAGCTCGGTTGACGAATCGATCCGCCGGTATCAGAACCCAGTGCATAAAAGCATTCGTTAGCCGCAACTGCCGCACAGGATCCCCCGGAAGATCCGCCGGGAACGTGTTGGGTATTCCAGGGATTCTTTGTTACACCGAAAGCGGAGGTCTCGCTGGTACTTCCCATCGCGAATTCGTCCATATTGGTTTTTCCGACAATGACAGCACCGGCCTGCTCCAGATTCTTCACCGCTTCTGCCGTATAAATCGGTTTGAAATCAGATAAGATTTTGGAGCCGCATGTTGTCAGCATATCTTCGATACAGATATTATCCTTAACCGCTATCGGTACACCGGCCAGCGGCCCGGTCAGAATCCCCTGATCAATCGCTTCCTGTACCTCGGCGGCACGTTTTCTGGCACCTTCTTCATCGATGGTCACATAGCAGTTCAGGGTTGGCTCCAGAGCTTTCATCTGTTTCAGCACCGCCTCTGTTGCTTCCAGGACAGTGATTTCCCCGGCCTGGATTTTTTTCCCCAATTCAACCGCCGTTAATTTTAAAATACTCATTGACTGCTCCTTTCCCGGTAATCTTATTCAACCGTCTTTGGTACTTTAAACGCCCCGCCTTTTTGTTCCGGTGCATTCTTCAGGATTCTTTCATGGTCATCGCCATTTACTATCACATCTTCGCGGAAGACATTATCAATCGGGAAAATATGTGACAGCGGTTCTACCCCGTCAGTATCCAGTTCATTCAGTTTATCAAAATAATCCAGCATTCTGCCCATATCTGCTTTGGCCGCTTCCTTCTCATCTGCCGAAAGCTCCAGCTTTGCCAGAATCGCTACGTAATCAATCGTTTCATCACTGATATTATGAGCCATTATCGTGTCCTCCTTATTCTCTGATGGCTGTTTTGCTTCCTTACATTATGGTGTCAGCCTGGTCACATCTCTTGGGAACAGGGTTGTTTCCCTGACGTTCTGTTCATCCAGCAGCCGCATGGTCAACCGTTCCAGGCCAATTCCCAGACCGCCGTGCGGCGGCATTCCATATTTAAAAATCATCAGATAATCTTCGATTTCTTCCGCATTCATGCCGCGCTTTTCGATTTTATCCATAATCATCTGATAGTCATGGATTCGCTGTCCTCCGGTAGTAATCTCCAATCCTTTAAACAACAGGTCAAAACTCAGAGTAAAGCGCGGATCCTGCGGATCATCCATTGCATAAAACGGACGTTTCTTCACTGGGTAGTGAGTTACAAAAACAAAATCACTGTCATATTCCTCTTTAAAATACCGTCCGATCAGCACCTCCTCCTCCGGCTCCAGATCGAATGGGTTTCTGATTTTACGGTTATACTTTTCAGCAACCAGTTCTTTGGCCTGATCAAAACGGACCTGAGGGATTTTGCCGGCTTTCGGCAGGGCAATCCCCAGCAGTTCCAGCTCTTTCTTATATTCTGCTTTCAGCAGCTCCATCGTATATTTTAAAAATCCGGTCTCCATTGCCATTATGTCTTCAAAGCTGTCGATATATCCCATTTCAAAATCAAGACTGATATATTCATTCAAATGCCGGGTAGTATTGTGCTTTTCCGCCCGGAATACCGGGGCCGCTTCAAACACCCGGTCATACACGCCGACCATAATCTGTTTATAAAATTGCGGGCTCTGTCCCAGCTCAGCCTTCTTATTAAAATAGTCCAGCCGGAATACATTGGCTCCACCTTCTGCCCCCCTGGCTACAATCTTCGGGGTTCTGACCTCAGTAAATCCCTGCTCATGCAGAAAATCCCGAAATCCTCTGACAATGCCTTCCTGAATCCTGAATTTTGCCCGCTCTTTTACATGGCGCAGGGAAATCGGCCGGAGCGAAAGTCTGGTCTCCAGCGAGGTATTCATCTTCCATTTGTTAATGGCCAGCGGCATGGTTTCAGCCGGTTCTGACAGTACCCGTATCTCCTGAAGGCGAATCTCAAATCCATGCGGTGCGCGTTTTTCCTGCTGAACGATCCCGGTTACCTCAACTGCGGCCTCCTCTTTCAAATCCTTCAGCGAAAATGCCGTCTTTCCTTCCTCAAATACACACTGAACCAGTCCCTCAGCCTTTCTCAGGATCACGAAAGCTACCTCGCCCATATCCCTGATGTTATGAACCGCCCCATTCATGCATACCTGCTGCCCGGTATATGCTCCGTCCAGGACAGTCTGAATTCCGATTGTCTTCTTGTCTTTTACTCCAGTTAAAAAATCCATGTTTGTGCTCCTTTCCTTTGCTGAATTGTCTGCTGCAATTCCGGGAGGAATGATTTTATAAAAACAAAAATCCCGCCCCGGAATACTGTTACATATTCCGGGACGGGACATAGACTTTGTTATGTTCCGCGGTACCACCCGCTTTGAGGCAATTAAATCTTGCACTCCACTCTTTACACGTAACGAGTGTCGACGGATATTCCTACTTATCTTTCAGAATATCAGCTCCGGAGTGTTCCCTTTACCGAGTCCAACCTGACAGCGCTCTCAGTCGGTGACGCCATCTTCCTGTCGAAGTCCTGCTGGTAAGAGTCTCCTTCTCAGCCATTTTCGTGCTTTATCACACTAAATTTAGGTTATATAATATCATAATCAGTTTTTGATTGCAAGCACTAAATTATACAAAGTTTTGTAAAAAGGTCAGTTACGATCCTTATTTACTGATCATTTCTTAAGTCAGCCCCATTTGACTCAATCACCTTTTTGTACCAGTAGAATGAGTCTTTGCGGTAACGCTTCTGACTACCATTGCCCAGATCATCCAGGTCAACATAGATAAAGCCATATCTTTTTGACATCTGCGAAGTCGATGCACTGACCAGATCAATCGGAGCCCAACTGGTATATCCCATCAATTCCACGCCTTGTTCAATCGCCTTTTCCATCTCTAAAAAGTGACTGCGGAAATATTCAATCCGATAGTCATCATAAATTCTGCCATTTTGATCCGGCATATCCTTGGCACCAATTCCATTTTCCACAATAAATAAGGGCTTTTTATAGCGGTCATACAACTCAATAAGGGAAATCCTAAGACCGACCGGATCAACCTGCCATCCCCATTCACTGGATTTTAAATATGGATTTTTAACCCCCAGAACTGTATTTCCAGGAGTACGCTCAGCATCGGGATCAACGGACTCAGTCATACTCATATAGTAACTAAAGGAAACAAAATCAACAGTACCTGCCTTTAATATTGCGTCATCCCCTTCAACCATTACGGGTAAATAACCCGATTGCTTCAGTTCAACTGATTTCATCCGCGGATATTCGCCAAAAACCATTACATCCGAATAAAAATGATTATCCAGATTCTTCTGCTGTGTTGCTGCCACATCATCCGGTGCACAGGTTCGCGGGTAAGTCATTAACTTTGTCAACATGCACCCAACCTGGCTTCCCGGAATAAGCTCATGGCAAAGCCTGGTCACTAACGCTGCGGCTACAAACTGATGATGGAGAGCCTGATAACAGCACTTCAGTTCTTCTCCCTGGCACTGATCAGGAATAATTCCGGCCGTTGTAAACGGATGCCGAATAATACTGTCCACTTCGTTAAAGGTCAGCCACAGCTTAACATAATCGCCAAATTCCTCAAAACAGGTGGTGCAAAAACGGACAAACAGATCAATCACTCCACGGTCAGTCCAGCCATTATAGTTCAGTGCCAGAGCCAGCGGCATCTCATAATGAGAAAGCGTCACCAAAGGCTCTATCTGGAGACGCCGCATCTCCTGAAACATCTCTTGATAAAACTTCACACCTTCCGGATTGGCACACGCTTCCTCACCAGTGGGATAGAGTCTGGTCCAGGCAATCGAGACCCGTAAGCAACGAAAACCCATTTCAGCAAATAAACTCAAATCTTCTTTATAATGATGGTAAAATTCAATCCCCCGCCGTTTCGGGTAACAGGTACCATCCACATCTTCTGCTGCCGCTCTGATCCCATCAGTTGTAACTGCCACATGGGCTTTATAATTCTTTACATCAACATTGGGCTTATAGGTTGCCACATCAGCCACCGACAATCCCTTACCGCCAACATTCCAGGCTCCTTCCGCCTGATTGGCGGCAAGAGCACCGCCCCATAAGAATTTTTCCGGAAATGCCATTAAGATTCCTCCACTTTCTTTGCTGTAAACAAAGCTTCACCAACACGGATCGTCCCCATTTTTGCATCATTAACCTGATATCTGCTGCCGTTTGCGATGATTACCGGTGTCACCAGATCATAGCCTTCGGCACGCATTTTATCCAAATCAAACACCAAAAGAACATCACCGGCTTTCACTTTATCACCAACAACTACATTTACATCGAAGTACTTACCATCCAGCTGCACTGTATCCAGACCAACATGAAGCAATATCTGAGTTCCATTATCAAGAGTAATACCAATTGCATGTTTACTGTCAGCCACCATCGTAATCATACCGGATCCTGGTGTTTTTAAGATACCGGATTGCGGAATAACAGCAACACCATCACCGATAATTTTATTGGCAAAGACTTCGTCCTTAACGCTTTCCAAAGGGATTACCTGCCCAGCCAGCGGACTTAATACAATTCCGTCTGTCTCAGTCATCGCTGCCACCGGGGTCGGTATATCTGCTTTCTGGTCAGCAGGAACCTGATCCTCATCTTTGTAGAGAACAAAAGTCGCCGCCATTGCTCCCAGGAATGCTACGCCAAAGGCCAGAAATGCATACATAATATTATTTACATTCACTCCGTCCGGATCAACAAACATTGCCATCCCAGCCAGTCCCGGACCAACAATGGCATATCCGGCCACGGAAAAGATACCAGCCACAATACCGGCAATTCCACTGCCGATCATGACCCCGCCAAGTACCCTTTTATTTTGCAGGGTAATACCATAGAGGGCCGGTTCCGTGATGCCAAACAAAGCAGAAATACCAGCAGAAATTGCGGTTGAACGCCGCTCTTTACTTTTGGTTCGCAGTACTACGGCAAAACAGGCTCCGCTCTCGGCAATATTATGTGCCAATGAAGCCGGCAGATATAAAAACTCATATCCCAACGCTGAATAAGTGGATATCGCATAAGGTAAAAAGGCTTTATGCATACCAGTAGCAACACAAAACGGCAATAACATTGCCAGAACTCCGATTGCAACAAATCCTAATTTACTGTGCATAAATAAAATAATGTTGGTCAATATCGTACCAATATTATACCCCAGCGGTCCCAGGATTAAAAGGGTACACGGTACCACAATCATAAAACACATCATCGGTACGAAGAAAATCCGGATCGGCTTTGGTGAAATTTTCGTAAACAATTTCTCAACAATGCTAAGCAGCAAAACAGTCAGTAAAGCCGGGAAAATCTGATAAGAGTAGGCAATGTTTTGTAAGGTAAAACCAAGGAATACAGTGCCGCCCTCAGCCGTAAGCATACTGCTGATATTCGGCAACAACAAAGCTCCGACAGCTGCCAGAGCAACCATCTGATTGCATTTGAGTTTTTTGGCTGCTGATACTGCAACCAACAGCGGCAGAAAATAAAGAGCCGCATCACCAATATTGTTAAAAATCTGGTAAGCTGTACCGGTCTTATCCATCACACCGATCAAAACCAGCAGTGATAACATTGCCTTTAAGACGCCGCCACCGGCAATTGCCGGTACTACCGGCTGAAAAACACCAATTACAAAATCCATTACGGTTTCGCCAATGCTCATCTTTTGCTTCTCGCCGTCACCGGCCGGATGATCAGAAAAACTGGCCATTTTCATTATTTCATCAAATACCTCAACAACCTGATTTCCGATAATTACCTGGCACTGAGAAGCCATTACAACCCCCATCACCCCCGGAACCTGTTTCAGAGCTTCAATATCAGCTCTTTTATTATCTGCCAGCGTAAAACGCAGTCTGGTGGAGCAATGTTCAAAATGAGTAACATTCCTTTCCCCACCGATTAATTTTAATATTTCTGAAGCCGTTGCTTTATAATCCATATACTTCTCCTTTCTTCTGGTACAGTATCGCAGCGAATCCATTTGAAAATTCAGACAATACTGTCCTGCTCACTGTCGAACAACTCTGGGCGGACTTCACGCACCACATTAATAATATGGTAAGCAATAAAGCCCTCCTCCGCCCGACTGACCTTCTTTTCATAGTTCATCTCAATAAACAGTGTAATTTTTCTGACACATGACAACACATCCGGATACCGTTCCTGACACAGACGGTACAAAAACGTATCACTTTCCTGAGACTCCCTGTCATCAAGCACCCGCTTGACAAAGAACTGCAGGTGCCGCAGGAAACGTTCATAATGAAAGGACGAATCATCAAGTTCAACCCGGAAATGAACCCGTATAATCTCCAAGATCGTCTGAATCAGCTTCGGGGCCCGCATCGTAATACTGAATTGCTGATTCATAGAGGCATTGACAAAATGCAATGCAATACTTCCGACTTCATGTTCCGAAATACGGATATCAATATGCCTTTCAATAATTTTCCTGGCCTTCTTCGCCAGTAAATACTCTCTTTTATAGATTTGTTTAATATCCATCAGCAGAGGATTCTCATAAATAACACCCTTTTTTTCCCGCTCCAGCGAAAGGCTGATATGGTCCATCAAAGTAATATAGATATTTTCACTAAGCTCCAGCTCCGATTCCGCCCTGATCATCTGTACAATTTCTTCCGCAATCGTCAAATAAATATCCGGAATCCGGGCAAGCAGTTCATCCAGCCGGGATATCACTCTGGCATCCTGCAAAACAAAGCGTTTCTCAATTTTACTTTCCTCAATATTGTCTCCAGCCTGCTTTCCATAGCAAATTCCCCGGCCGGATGCAATAATCTCAGTACCATCCTCAGATAAAACTGCAGCAATGTTATTGTTGTAAATCTTCTCAATTATCATTCGCTACCCCTCTCCCCAATTACCACGCAGCAGGATATATTCGGGCAATATAAAAAGACATACCCCCAGCTATCCATAAAAGAACATAGTTCTTCCATAAATAAGACTTCGGTTATGCCTTTACAGTTACATTCCATATCTTATGAAGATATTATACATTAATCGATTCCATTTAGCAAATAAATTAGTAATCAGATTGACAAACTAAGCTAAAAGTGATAGGATGGTTAGCACGCTAACTAATGAAGGAGGGGGATTTTTATGCCTCAAAATACAAAACCCATGGAAAACAAAATGGGTACAATGCCTGTCAACAGGCTGCTTATCACCATGTCCCTGCCAATGATTCTATCGATGCTGATACAGGCTATGTATAATATTGTCGACAGTATCTTTGTTGCCCAGATCGGCGAGCAGGCGCTGGCCGCCGTGTCCATGGCGTTTCCGATCCAGAATCTGATGATCGCCGTTTGCGCCGGCACCTGCGTCGGTATCAATGCACTGCTGTCCCGTTCTCTCGGTGAACAGAATCCGGAACAAGCTCAACTGGCCGCAGTAAACGGTATCTTTCTGGGAATTCTTGGTTCAATTGCCTTTGCCCTGTTCGGCATCTTCGGAGTGGAAGCATTCTTCCGCAGTCAGACAGACGATCCACTTATTATCAGTTACGGTGTCCAGTATCTGAGAATCTGTACCGTGATCAGCTTTGGCTGTTTTCTGGAAATGACGTTCGAACGTATTATGCAGTCAACCGGCCGCACCATTTATAATATGTATTCTCAGGGCGTGGGAGCGATCACCAACATTATTCTGGATCCGATCCTGATCTTCGGTCTGTTCGGCTTTCCTGAGATGGGTATTCAGGGCGCTGCGCTGGCAACCGTAATCGGACAGGTTCTGGCGATGCTTCTGTCACTGTATTTCAATATCACCAAGAATACTGATGTCAGTATCAGCATGAAGGGATTCAAACCAGAGCCCAGAACCATTAAGATGATCTACATAGTCGGCGTACCGTCGATTGTCATGCTTTCCATTTCATCTGTTATGACCTACTGCATGAATTTAATTCTGGCGGCATTTTCAACTACTGCCGTTACAGTATTTGGGGTATACTACAAATTACAGAGTTTTATCTTCATGCCTGTATTTGGCCTGAACAATGGTATGATCCCCATCATCGCTTACAACTATGGCGCCCGCAGCAGACAACGCGTCATGCAGACTGCCAAAATGAGCATTTATATTGCAATTGGTATTATGCTGGCCGGCTTTGGCATGTTCCAGATTTTTGCCAGAGAATTATTACTCATGTTTAACGCATCCGAACATATGCTGGAAGTAGGGGTTCCGGCACTTCGGCTGATCAGCGTCAGTTTTATTTTTGCCGGATACTGTATTATTGTAGGATCGATCTTCCAGGCACTGGGCAATGGCGTATACAGCCTTGTCATCTCATTTGCGAGACAGCTGCTCTGTATTCTGCCGGTTGCTTATCTGCTGGCCCGCTTTGTCGGCCTGCATGCACTGTGGTATGCCTTCCCGATTGCAGAGCTGATTGCAGTAGTATTAAGTACCATCCTGTTCAGACGTATTTACATTAATAAGATCAAGCCATTGGATGCGGACTTGGCAGTATAGAATAAACTCAAGGGGTCTCACATGTCGTTATTAGGTTTATGTATTATCGCGGTTGGATTGTCTATGGATGCATTTGCCGTTGCTGTCTGCAAGGGATTATCGATGCCAAAAATGAGTTGGAAAGGAGCCTGTATCGTCGGTCTGTACTTCGGCGGTTTTCAGGCTGCCATGCCATTACTGGGTTACTTGCTGGGGGCACAGTTTCATGATGCAATCATCAACATTGACCACTGGCTCGCTTTTATTCTCCTGTCCATGATCGGAATCAATATGATCAGAGAAGCACTCAACAAGGAAGAAGATCGCTGTGATGCTGATCTGGATTTTAAAAGCATGATCCCGCTGGCGATTGCTACCAGTATTGATGCACTTGCTGTTGGCGTAACCTTTGCTTTTCTCCAGGTTTCGATCGGATCAGCTGTCTGGATCATCGGCAGTATCACCTGCGTTCTTGCAATTATCGGTGTGAAAGCAGGTAATATCTTCGGAACCAGATACAAATCAAAAGCAGAATTTGCCGGAGGGGTTGTTTTAATCCTGGTTGGTGCACATATATTAATGGAGCATCTGTTTCACTGAACAGATGCTCCATTTTTTTTGTGCTGTATTTATGATTGTTCCTGAGCAAATACTACGATCTTTCTAGCATTTCCATCTGAGTCTGACCACAAAAGAATAGAACGGCCATGAGCCAGATCCTGCAGAGATGCCATGTTTCTGGTCAGATACGGCGTAATCGTGCAGTCTGCCGGTACATGATAAGTATTGCCATTGTATGCTGTCAGTGCTACAGAACCGTCTTCCTGGAATACTGCCGCTTTGATGTTAAGGTATTCCGGCACCTTAAAATCAGCCGGGGCATTACAGATGATCACCTTTGCATTGGTAATCGGCGGCAAGCTTAATGTCATCATCGGAGACAGGTAGGCATAAATAAAGTCACCTTCCTTTAAATCCGCAAGTGCTACCGGAAGTCCTTCAACCGCATCGAGGATTCTGGACTCCTGGTCTGCAATCTGAACCACCACTTCTCCCGCAGCTGCACCCTGGGCCAGATTGTCCAGAACAATCCGGTCTCCGTTAATTGATTGAATCGTTCCCCACGCCGGAACGAGGTCATATTCCAATGGTGTAACCTCCGCTGTGTTATGGCTGTTCTGCTCTGTCGTCACGCCCCGTCCCGCTTCCAAAACCGGTGACGATGCCAGTGCCATCCCTCCTGCTGCAAATATTGTCAGACAACCGATACAGGCTGCTATTGCCAGTTGTTGTTTCTTCATATACATGTTCCTCCTATAATTAATATTGGCAGGAAGTGAAATTTCTTCCACCTCCTGCCATTAGTATAGCAGACCTGCACCTTGATTCCTACTTAAGTAATTCTGTATATCCTTACAAATTCAGGTCCTTTTCTATACAAAAACTGATTACTCTGCGATCCGGACTTTCTTGAAATTCTTCTTGCCTCTTTTTACTACAACTCCATCTCCGCTTAACTCTTTTTTATTAAAGACAGCCTTAAAATCTTTGACTGCATTTCCATCTACGGATACGCCGCCCTGCTCTACATTACGGCGTGCTTCAGAGCGTGATGCCGCCAGTCCTGACTTCTGCAGAATGCTTAAAATATCAATGACATCGTCCGTAAAATCTTCTACACTCAGTTCGAAGGTCGGCATATTCTCAGAGTTACCGCCGCCGCTGAACAGTGCCCGGGACGCTTCCTGCGCCCGCAGTGCCTCGTCTTCGCTGTGTACCAGACTGGACAGTTCAAAGGCCAGAATCTCTTTCGCCTGGTTCAGCTGACTGCCCTCCCACTGATCCATCTCATCAATCTGCTCAATCGGCAGGAAGGTCAGCATCCGCAGGCATTTCAATACGTCGGCATCACCAATGTTTCTCCAGTACTGGTAGAATTCAAACGGAGTGGTCTTATTCGGATCAAGCCATACTGCTCCTGACTGGGTTTTGCCCATCTTATTACCCTCGGAATTGAGCAGCAGCGTAATGGTCATGGCATGAGCATCCTCGCCCAGCTTGCGGCGGATCAGTTCGGTACCGCCCAGCATATTGCTCCACTGATCGTCCCCGCCGAACTGCATATTGCAGTTATATCTTCTGAATAACTCATAGAAATCATAGCTCTGCATGATCATGTAGTTAAACTCCAGGAAGCTCAGTCCTTTTTCCATACGCTGTTTGTAACATTCAGCCGACAGCATCCGGTTCACGGAAAAGCAGGAACCAACCTCGCGAAGCAGCTCCACATAATTTAAATCCAGCAGCCAGTCGGCATTGTTCACCATCAATGCCTTTCCTTCTGAAAAATCAATGAATTTACTCATCTGCTGTCTGAAACATTCGCAGTTATGGTTAATCGTTTCCACCGTCATCACCTGACGCATATCGCTGCGGCCGGAAGGATCTCCCACCATACCAGTTCCGCCGCCAAGCAGGGCGATCGGTTTGTTGCCTGCCATCTGCAGGCGCTTCATCAGACATAATGCCATGAAATGCCCTACATGCAGGCTGTCTGCCGTCGGGTCAAAGCCGATATAGAACGTAGCTTCTCCGGCATTCACCATCTTTCTGATCTCTTCTTCGTTGGTCACCTGGGCAATTAAGCCACGGGCTACCAGTTCGTCATAACACTTCATCTTTCTTCTCCTTTTCGTTCTCAGACTGACCAGTAACATAAAATTGGGACAAAAAAAGTCCCATCCTTTTTTTCAAAAGGACGAGACAAATCTCGCGTTACCACCTTAAGTTTATAAACGGCTTACGCCGCCTACCTTATCGAGCACCTGCTCTAAAGCATGATGTTCTAGCACGTTAACGGGTGCAGGACTCCGTCACAGCCTACCAGATCCCCGGGGAACCCTTCGGTGTGAAGCTCAAAGATGTATTCGCAATCTGCTTTCCACGCGCCTCTCATCAGCCGGCTGCTTTCTGTGTGGTGTTACTGATTGTTACTTGTTCTTATCATCGCTTTTATTCTTTTGCTTTGATGATGCATATTATAGCGACTGTTTTTTCATTTGTCAAGCACTAATCCTGATTATTTTGCAGCGTTATTTTGCAGCATCAATCAACCATACAGGGGATAAACAATAGATATATACGTAATTGACACCACCACCAGGGCTAGTGTCATTGGAAGTCCTGGACGCACAAAGTCCATGAACTTATAGCCGCCTGGCTGCACTACCATAGAATTAGCGGGCATACCTATAGGTGTTGCTATTGCTATTGAGGCAGCCCATCTGACTGCCAGAATCATAGCCTTTGCATCAATTCCCAAGGACTGGGCAACAATGACGGCGATTGGCGTAAAGAGGATGATCGTAGCGGCATTGGACATGCAGTTGGTGATAGGATTAATGATCAGGAAAATTATGGCTATTATCAAAATCGGGCTGTTAAGACCGCCCAGGATATTTTGGGAAGCCCCGGCAATCATGTCAGCCGCCCCGGAGTTAATCATTGCGGTAGATACCGGCACCATAGCTGCATAAATGATAATACCGGCAAGAGGAACGGCTCTGTAGGCCTCCTTTGCAGTTATACATCTGCTGCAAATCACAAGCATAGCTCCCAGTATGGCAATCAGGTGCAGTGGGATAGGCTCAAACACCATTCCCGCAAAGACGGCGATCAGCACGATTAGACTTAGGTTCCTCTTCCACTTTGGAATATCCTTGAATGGATCTTCATCGGCGGCTTTTCTGATTTCCGCCAGATATTCTTCATCTTTCTCCTCATTATCCGGAAGCTGCTTGTAACCTATAAATGCCATGTAAAAAGCCGCAATCAGGGTTAGGAGAATAGCAAGAGGAGCCATTTCAAAAAATCCCAACGTCTCTCCGGTTCCCAGAGCCTCAATTGACTCACGTACAAACATGCCCGATGTGGTACCCACCACGCTAATACCTCCGCCAAGGCAGCAACCCACAATAATCGGATACATCAGCTTAGAGCGCCGGTATCCGGTAGTCGCAGCCATGCCGCTGATAATGGCAATTAAAAGCGCGGCCGCACCAGTATTGGAGAGGAATCCAGACATAAGACTGGACAGGATAATGGTGCCGAATATTACTTGCCGTTCCGACTTGGCAAATTTGGTGATAATATCTCCGATCCTTGCTGCTCCGCCTGTTCGGAACACAGCTTCACCAATGATTGCCATTGAAGCAATAATCATAGTTGTCTGGTTGGCAAAGGCCTTAAATGTATCACTACCTTCGATTACACCGGTTAACTGGAAGCTTACTGCTATCAGCATTGCCGTACAAGAAAGAGGTATAATCTCGGTTATAAATAGTATAAGTGCTATTCCAATAATCAATAAAACAATAATCGCAGGATTCATTTTTTTAATCACTCCTTTTTATTTTTTTGGCAGGTTCCGTACACTAGACTATTGGTAATCTTTCTGCTTCTGCGATTGCAAGGATTTCTTCTATAATCCGCTGTGCATCTTCCTCCGAATAAACCGTTATTAGATTTCCAAGTGCTTTGGCACGCATTTGTTCTGTGGTCAGGGGGTTATCCACACTGCCGGATGCATCGAGAATCACCTTGCTATAGGAAGTTCCGTCCTCGTACTCGATCTGTATCTTACAACCCCAATGCCCCGGATAGGCGGCGGTAAATTCATCATCTGAATATACCTGTACTTTTGCAAGCAGCTCTTGTATTTCTGCCTCGCCAATTACCTCGGGCAAGAAGTTCTGCAATGTGACTCCTCCATGAAGTAGTGCACAAGCGACACAATATGGGGTTGAAAATTTAGCATCTATCGGCGTGACTGGTCTGAGGCTGCCTTCACTGACTCCGCACTGCAGATAACCCACCTCATAGGTAAGCACATCAATTTTTTTCACCTTGCCGGGTTCAATACCATACGCTTCCCTCATAGCCAGGGCGCCATCAATACAACAATGAGTGCTGCGACAACAGGGATAAGGTTTATTATCCATATATAACAGCTCATAACGGCTGCCCAGTTCCCTATTTACAAAGGAAACATCGTATGCATCAGACATGGCGTAAAGCAGACCTCCATCAGCTGCTTCCAGAATGTGCTCGGCTCCTGTCATTCCGCTGTGCGATAAATATGCCGCTTCCATACCAAGCTGAGCGGCTCGTGCCGGATGCAAAACCTTATTACTTGCTCCGTCCCCGAGAAAGGCCCACACACCAAAGGACTGTGTTCCTGCAATCCCCAGGGCATTGACTATGTGATCGGTATCCAGGCCAAGGAGTTTAGCACAGGCCGCAGCAGCCCCAAAGGTTCCTGCTGTAGAAGTAACATGCCAGCCACGCAGGCGGTGACTTGTTACACCAAAGGCCATACCAATGCGAGCTACTGTCTCATATCCACATATCACTGCCAGCAAAAAGTCCTCGCCGCTAACCTGCAGGCTTTCCGCCATAGCCCATGCGGCAGGTATTACAACCGTTCCGATGTGAGATTTAGAGCCTGTATGTACATCGTCTAACTCCAGTGTATGACCGGCCATGCCGTTCAGAAAGGCTCCGACAGTAACCGGAACTCTGGAATCCTGCCCCCATACCTTGGCAATTTCCTGAGTTCCCACAAGGGTATCGTACAATTCCCTGACCCACTTCATTTGTTCATTATCCTGTGCTCCCACAGCAACCCCGACTGTATCCAGCACTTGCATTGCACCAGCCTCACGCACATCCTGGGGCACAGCTTCCCAGGTAAGTGCCGATATAAATTCAGCCAGTTGTCTTAATTCCGCCATACAAAACCTCCAATCCAAAATTGTATTTCTATTAAATTTTAGTCAAAGTTACCAGTAAAGTAAAATGCTTTTTATTTTATAGCTAATATAGACAAATATGTATAGCCAGGTATCTTCCATATTATAAATTTGTCTATTATAATAGATATATATAGTTTGTCAATATCAAAGGATGAGGGGAGTTTACATTATGACTCAAAGAGAGCTTGAATATATTATAAAAATCGCCGAATTCGGCAACATATCCCGGGCTGCGGAAAAGCTGTTCGTGACGCAGCCCTCTCTTAGCCATTATTTACAGAAAGTAGAGAAAGAACTGGGAGTTAATTTGTTTAGAAGAACACCTAACGGTCTAATACCTACTATGGCAGGAGAATATTACCTTAAAGCAGCCCACAACATGCTCGGCCAATACAAACATTTGGAGGATCAGATTTCATGGATGAATGAATTGAAGATTGGCCGGTTGAGTATTGGCACTACCAATTTTCTTGGCTCAGTAATATTGCCCCATTTCCTTTATATATTCAACCGGCTGTATCCTGATATTGAAATTTCAATCGTAGAGGGAGTCTCTCAAGAAATAGAGAATGCGATATTAAAAGGCGATGTAGACATAGGTCTCATTCACATGCCTTTGGGTACGGAAGATATCTGCTGCATACCATTGGCAAGAGAACCATTTCTGCTGGCCGTCCCTCAGGAAGACCCTCTTAATGAAAAAAGCTATATTAAAGAAGATATCGCATATATTGATTTAAGACTTACAGCGGACTATAACTATATTCTGACATATCCGTCACAGAGGACGCGTCAAAGATGTAATGTAATTCTATCAAAAGCAGACATAACTCCGAAAATAAAATATCTGACCACAAGTATACAGACAGCAACACGTATGTCCGGTGCAGGTCTTGGACTTACACTTGTTCCCAAACTTTATTCCAAACTGTTCAACCAAAACTCTTTACCTAATGTTTACTCCATAGAAGATGAGTTTGAACCATTTTGGGAATTGGCGGTCTGCTATTTGAAGGAAGATAAGCTTTCGCGGCCGGCTAGTGAATTAATCAACATCTGCATGGATATCATGCCGGATATGTATACTTATATGGACCAGTCCCCTAAAAAACATCCGGCTTTATCGGCAGTACCTGTTTAAGGCTGGATTCACACCAAAAATCAAGTTGGAATCCAGCCTTAGTTCTATGGCTTATGAAATGGTTCGGTATTTCTCTTTATCACCGCAAGAGTTTTGGAGGCATGCACTACGGGATTATCACTTTTGAGGCATTTTGCATGGTTTCTGCTATCTCATACATATTGCCGATTGTTCCTACCTCCAGTTGGTCGGTCAGCTGATAAAAATTCAGACAGGTACCGCAGGATATGATCTTGACCCCCAGCGCTTCCATTGATTTTAAGTCTTCGAGCGAGTCTGATCCGGCCGTTGTCAGTGTGACACCGCCATTATAAAACAAAATTGCTGCCGGCAGCGTTTCCAACTGGCTTAATGCATAGATATATCCTTTGATCAAGACTTTGCCGAGCGCATCATCCCCCTGTCCCATTACTGCTGCGCGAATCACCACTACTGCGGTACCGCGGCTGTCCGGATGACAGAGTTCCGGCTGTAGTACTGCTTCATCCGGCAGCGGTGCACCTGCTGCCGCAACTGTTACTACAAAATGCTTGTCTTCCAGTCTTTCTGAACGAAAGCTGCAGCCCTGGCTCCCGGCCAGCTTCCGCAGATTCTGAACAGCTATTTCATTGTCTACATGGATTTCTATCACTTCGCCTGTGCCCGCGCCATCCAGCGCTTTTTTCGTCTTAATTACCGGAACCGGACAGGCATCGCCTAATGCATCAACACGAATCATTGTCTTCAAACCTCCTGTTTACTATGCTATATCGCATATTATAACTGTTTGGCGGTCAAAAAGCAATGATCCAGCGGACCATTCCCCTCCCCCAGATCCAGTCCTGAGGACAACGCCCGCCCCAAATATCGCTTGGCTTCCCGGATACTTTCTTCCATGCTTTTCCCCCTGGAAAGTCCGCAGGCAATTGCACTGGACAAGGTACATCCGGTTCCATGGGTATTTGGCGTATCAATTTTTTCTCCATGGAACCAGATCACGGTTCCCTGATGCCAGAGGACATCATTAGCGGTGCAGGATTGATGCCCGCCTTTTACCAGCACAGCAGTATCATACCGCTTACCGATCCGCTGTGCCGCTTCTTCCATGTCATTCTGCATTTTGATTTTCATTCCTGCCAGCAATTCCGCCTCTGGTATGTTCGGGGTAATCAGAGAGGCCAGCGGCAGTAATTCCTGTTCAAGCATTGCAATCGCATTTTCCGCCAGCAGACGGCTTTTGCTGGTTGAGACCATCACCGGATCCACAACTACCAGTTCAGCCTGATAATGCCTCAATTTATCAGCAATCACCTTAATAATATCCTGTTGGGATACCATTCCTATCTTCACTGCATCCGGAACAATATCTTTAAATACGCAGTCAATCTGATTCGCTACAAACTCCGGTGGCACATTATGAATGCCATATACCCCCGTTGTATTCTGTGCCGTCAATGCAGCGATCACGCTCATACCATAGACACCCATTGCTGTCATGGTCTTTAAGTCGGCCTGGATTCCGGCACCGCCGCTGCAGTCTGAACCGGCAATCGTCAATACCCGGGTACGGACTGTTCCTACGATTTGTTCTGCCTTACTCCTAAGTTCAGCCGTCGCTATTCTGATATCAGAAGCACCGAAGATACCAGAGACAATTGCCGCACCAGCCGCACCACTGCCCTTCAGCTTCAGAATATTGTCATGGTTAATTCCACCAATCGCCACAACCGGGATAGAGACCGCTGCCGTGATGTCTTTCAGCTGTTCAATCGTAATTGCCTTCGCATCGGTCTTGGTCGCAGATCCAAACACAGCACCTACCCCCAGATAATCTGCCCCCTGTGCCTGTGCATCACACGCTTGTTCCACCGTCCTGGCTGTAACGCCAAGAATCTTATCCGGACCAAGCTGTCTGCGTGCCTCTTCCACCGTCATGTCATCCTGCCCGATATGTACACCGGCCGCATCACAAGCCAGCGCCACCTGAACATTATCGTTAATAATCAGACCAATACCGTAGGAATCAGTAACCTTCTTTATCGTTCTGGCAGCTTCTGTAAAGGCAGCCTCGCCCATATTCTTTTCGCGCAGCTGCACCAGCGTTGCACCGCCTGCCAGTGCTTCCTTAACCTGTTCTGCCAGGGTTTTCCCGATCGCCCAGGTACGATCCGTGACGGCATATAATAATAAATCAAATTTCAATACGTGCTCCTTCCCAAACCATCTCATCCTTCAGTATGCTCATAGCATCGAGGAAATGCATCCGGAAACTTCCGGTTCCTCCGTTTGTCTGTATTATTTTTTTATGTGCTATTTCTCCACATATTCCTTCTGCTGCGGTAGCATATACTGTGCTCCAGAATCGCTCCTCCTGATCCCGGGAGCCTGCCAGACAAGCCGCTATGACACCATTCATCATACAACCGGTTCCGGTAATCCGGCTCATCATCGGGTCGCCGTTGTGAATCATGCAGACACGTTCTTCATCTGCTACGATATCCTGTGCTCCGGTCATAACCACCACGGCTTTGGTACGCCTGCTAAGCACCTGCATGGCGTCAATCCGTTCCAACCGGTTCTCCCGGGTAACCTGCTCCCGGTCATCCGCATCCACTCCGCGTGAAAAGGCCTGTTTTCCCATCAGTACACTGATTTCCGATGCATTCCCGCGAATGACACTGCAGGGAACCTCTGTTATAATACGGTTTGATGCCTGCTCACGAAATGCTGAGGCTCCGGCTCCTACGGGATCAAAAACAACTGGTATTCCAAGCATGGCAGCAGCCCTCCCCGCCTTCAGCATAGACTCCAGTACGGATTCCTGCAATGTTCCGATATTCAGCACCAGTCCCTGACTCTGTCTCACAATGTCCTCTACTTCGCGGATTCCATCTGCCATTACGGGAGATCCTCCAACGGCCAGAATCATATTGGCCACATCCCCGACCGTAACATAATTAGTAATGCAGTGTATCAGTGGCTTTTGCTCTCTGACCTGCTTCAATATCCGTCTTTTAAAATATCGATGTTCCATCACAGCAGTTTTTCCTCCCCGATCAGCATATGTGTCAGATAAGAAAAACCACCGGATTTATAAAGCGCTCCAATTAAAATAACAGCTGAGGCTGTCCCGCATAAAGTACTCATCAGAAATGGAATCACATAGGCAAAGAGTGCCGCTTCCTTTCCCATCAGCAATGTTGCCACCGGATAGCACAGCATCGCGCCGACAATCCCTGTTCCAAATACCTCTCCGATGTATGCCATAAATAATTTTCTGGTCTGGCGGTACAAAATGCCGCACAGCAGCGCACCGACCATACTGCCGGGAAATGCCAGCAGGCTTCCGGTGCCCATCAGATTACGGATCAGTGATGTAGCAAAAGCTGCCGCAACACCATATCCTGGCCCCAGAAATACTCCGGCAAGTACATTACACAGATGCTGGATCGGAAAACATCTGGATGCTCCGATGGGGATTGAAAAGCCGGACAAGGCTACCGCTACAGCAACCAGCATCCCACTGACTGCTATTTTTTTTGTATTCAGATTCATATTCCTTCTTCCTTTTGCTGTTATTCTTCAAAAATAGACACAATCTGACCATCCAGAATCCGGTTCATATTTTTAACCGCACAAAAGTTTCCGCACATCGAACAGGTATCTTCTTTTTCTGGTTTGGCCGATTCCCGGTACGCCCGGGCTTTTTCCGGATCAATCGCAAGATCAAACATCGCATCCCAGTCCAGATTCTTGCGTGCCGTACTCATCGCTCTGTCCCAATCCATCGCGCCCTTCACACCCTTGGCAATATCAGCCGCATGGGCAGCAATCTTGGCTGAGATAATCCCCTCTTTTACATCGTTAACATCGGGGAGACGCAGGTGTTCCGCCGGCGTTACATAGCACAGAAATGCCGCACCATTTGCAGCTGCCACCGCGCCTCCGATCGCTGCCGTAATATGATCATATCCGGGGGCAATGTCCGTCACCAGCGGCCCGAGTACATA
>JBOFYZ010000174.1:0-76720 GCA_051654925.1 Lachnospiraceae bacterium
GGGATAAATCAGCAATTGTTTGAGCGGCTTTATCGCGAGTTATTGTGATTTATTCCATGCTTTTAGTCACAGGCTTCCTATTTTAGATATCGTTACCATCCGAAACGGCAGGAAATACGGACCAGTATCACCACCGCCGCCAGGGCCCGCAGGCTTTTTTTAGTGCGACTGCCCTATTTGTGTGCTAAGGAAAGATACCTGAATTCTTGATATCTGTCAAGGATACTGCTATCACTTTGAGACAAGTCCTTGACAAATTTATTGGTATGTGCTTGGGGTTGTACGTTGTTTATGGGTGGGAATTCTGGTATAATGGGGGAAATGAAAAATTTATGATGGAGTGTCGGGCAGCGGTTTGTGGATTGTTCGGGAAGGGGATACATATGAAGCGTAATTGGATCAGACTTCCGCTAAAGGGGGCGTGTAATGTCAGAGAACTGGGGGGGCTTCCGGCTATGAAGGGGGGGCAGACTCAGTGGCATCAGTTTCTGCGGGCGGATAATCTGCATGAATTGACGGAAGATGATGTTGAGATGCTGTTGGAATATGGGGTCAGTATGGTGATTGATCTGCGCAGCAGGGCTGAGATGGAAAAGAATCCGGATCATATAGGGGTGATTGGACGTGTGGTATATTGTAATGTCCCGTTTCTGGAAGAGGATCTGTCTCCGGAGGGACAGGCGGCGGAGAAGGAGCGGCTGGCTGATTTGAGCAATTTGTATCTGAGACTGCTGAAGCGAAAGACAGTTATTAAGGATTTGTTTACGTGTATTGCCGGGGCACCGGATGGTTGTGTGTTGTTTCACTGTGCAGTGGGGAAGGATCGGACCGGAGTGCTGGCACTGCTGCTGTTAATGCTAGCGGGTGTTGACCGGCAGGATTGTCAGACGAATTATATGCAGTCGTTTACTAATCTGACCAGAAAAGAGTGGTTTTGTCATATTAAGGAGTCAGAGTTTAATAATTTAATTCGTTCTGATGCAGAATATATTGAGGCAGCTTATGATTATGTAGCAGGTTATGAGGGCGGCATTGATGGCTTTCTGGAGGACTGTGGGATTGCGGCTGAATGTATAGCCAGGGTTCGCAGCCGCATATTGGCTGGCTGATAAAATATCTTAGAAAAAGAGGGCAAATATGGGTACCAGAGAACCGAAATACCGCAGAATCATTGACTGGGTACATGAAAATATTAAAAACGGCAAGCTGCAGTACGGAGATAGAATAAATTCCGAAAATGAGATGAGTGCCATGTTTGGTCTGAGCCGCCAGACGGTTCGGCATGCGATCAATATTCTCGAGCAGGAAGGAGTGGTCAGGCGGATTCAGGGCAGCGGAACGTACATCGGCTGCAACCAGCGCCAGAGCCGTCAGGAAAAATATATGAACATTGCGGTAATCAGTTCGTTTGTCGACAGCTATATTTTTCCTGCGACCCTGAGAGGGATTGAAGATGTGCTTATGAAGAATGGTTATATGACTCAGGTCGCCTTCACCAATGACAGTGTGGCTCGGGAACGGATGATTCTGGAACACCTGATCAGTAAAGACAATATTGACGGGTTAATCGTAGAACCATCTAAAAGTGCACTCCCCAATCCCAATCTTCACTATTATCAGCTGCTGGCAGAACGCCATATCCCGATCTTGTTTTTTAATGCCAAATACCCGCGGCTGGATCAGCCGTGTGTATCTCTTGATGATCAGAAGATTGCCTGCAAAGCGGTAAAATATCTGATCGATAACGGTCATAAAAAGATCGGCGGCTTATTTAAGCTGGATGACGGACAGGGGCACCTGCGGTATGCCGGATATCTGGAAGCCCTGGACGAAGCAGGAATCCAGATGGAAGGCCATCGGGTGGTCTGGGTGGATTCGGATGATATGATGAATCTGGAACGGTTTAAATTTGACGGTCTTTTTAAAGACCGGATCAGTGACTGTACCGCCCTGATGTGCTACAACGATGAGGTGGCCTATCAGGTGGCGGCCTACTGCCAGAAAAATGGGATCGCTATCCCGGCAGATCTTTCTCTGATCAGTATTGATAATTCGGATCTGGCTGGTCTGGCGGATGTGCCGTTTACTTCATATCCGCATCCCAAGGGGCAGCTGGGAAGGAAGACGGCTGAGAATCTGCTGGCTCTGATTCAGAATCCTGGTTTTGAGGCGGATTATCTGTTTGATGCAGATCCGGTAATACGCAATTCAATTAAATTGTTATTGTGATCATGAAAAAAACTGACCGGTTGCCCAGAATGCCAAAGAAATTATCTCAGCAGAGTGCTTTTGGTATTTTTTGGTAATTGGTAATTTTGATAGTAAGTGTTGACATTAAGAAGAAAAATCAGTATAATATGCACATATGAAAACTATAATGTACAGCAATACTAGAATTGTTACTGTAAGATCAGGCATGACTAGGATGATGTAAAAGTAAGCAGGATTTATTCGTCTGTTGTTTTTTACATAATCTTGGTCTCTTTTATTTTAGAGAAAATTGTGAGAGTGGAGATATCAGAGTGTGAAGCAGTTGGGGGGGTGTGACTCTTGCAGGTGGAGAAGCGGATTAATAATAACGTTATCCTTGCAGTGGATGAAGGAAAACAGTTGGTTTTATTTGGAAGTGGAATCGGATTTCAGGTGTATCCGGGAGATCTGGTGGATAAAAGCAGGATCGAAAAGACATTTTATCCTGCCGAAGATGTGACTTATTCCCAGATGGCAGCATTGATTACCGGTGCCGGAACGGATGAATTAAAAGCGGTGTATAAGATCCTTGATATTGCCAAGAAAAAATTTCCGGAAATGAATGACAATGCATTTTTTACATTGCTGGATCACTTGTCTTTTTGTATTAAAAGACAGAAGCTTAATATGCAGGTGATAAATCCATTGGAATGGGAAGTGAAGAAGTTTTATCCGATGGAGTATCAGTTGGGGAAGCAATTTCTTGAAATTATCCGGGAAGGAATGGGGATTGTGCTGGTGGAGTCAGAGGCGGCGTTTTTTGCCCTTCATTTTGTCAATGCCCAACTGGATCGGATCACTGGTAATGAGATTTTTGAATTGACGGAGATGACCAATGCGGTAGTAAAAATAGTGAAATATCATTTTCAGTGTAATTTTCAGGAAGACAGCCTTTTTTATAATCGCTTTCTTACTCATGTGAGATATTATCTGATGCGGCAGCTAAAAGGGGAGAGCACACCGTTTGAAGATGAGTCGGTCATAATGACTCTTCGTACCTCTTGCCCGGAAGAATATGACTGTACCAACAAAATAGCACAATATCTGATGGACAGGAACGACTGGCATACATCAGAAACAGAAAAGATGTATCTTATTTTACATATTTCAAATACAGTAAAAAAAGGGAAAAAAGAATAGAATCGGGATTCGTTACAGTCCGGCTGGCAAGACCCAAAATGAAACAGGAAGATGGAGCAATCTTTTTGTATTCATTTGGGTCTTTTTAGTGATAAAAATTTTAAATTAGGAGGAAGTATATGGAACGAACAGAATTAGCAGCAAAAATCGTGCAGCAGGTTGGTGGTGTGGGTAATATCCGCTCCATGGCACATTGTATGACCAGACTGCGTTTTGTCCTGAAGGACAACGCAGTAGCCAGTGAAACAGAACTTAAAAAGCTGGATATCCTGGGGGTACAGATCCAGGGGGGGCAGTATCAGGTAATTGTCGGAAATGATGTGGCTCGTGTATATAAGGAAATCGCCAGGCAGTATCCGTCGATTGCCGGAGGCGGAGAAGTTGGGGTAGATGCCGGAGAGAGGAAAGGGAATATTTTCAACCGGATGCTCGCTACACTGACGTCAATTCTGGTAGCTCCACTGGCACCGATTATCGGTGGTGGCTTGCTCCTTGGTATCCGTTATATGTTTACAACGTTAAATATTCTGCCGAATGATCATTCGCTGATATTTTTACTTACGGTAATCGGTAACTGCTGTCTGTATTTCTTTCCATTCCTGCTGGCAGTATCGGCAGCGAAGAAATTTAATACGAATATCTATATGGCTATGGGTATTGCAGCGGCAATGATGGATCCCAATATAATTGCCAAAGTCGGTGAAGATCCGGTCATGCTGCTGGGATTTGTTCCAATGCCGATGATTAACTATGGCAGCAGTGTTATACCGATTATTCTTGCAGTCTGGTTTATGAGCAAGATATATAACTGGCTGGAGGATAATCTGCCATCAATGGTAACGGTAATATTTGCACCACTGCTTACCTTTTTAATTGTTATTCCGATTAATTTGACCTTGATAGCTCCATTGTCTACATATCTGACCGGATATGTGGCGACCTTTTTAGAGTGGCTGATTAACTTGAATAAGGCAGTTGCCGGATTTGTACTTGGTTCAACCCGACCGATTCTTGTTTTAGTCGGCTTGCATCATGCTATTCGTCCGCTTCAGTATATGCAGTTGGATACGCTGGGGTATACGACGATTTCACCAGCCACGTTCATTTCCACGATGGCACAGGCAACGGCGGCACTAACAGTAGCAGTTATTTCAAAAGAAAAAAAGAATAAGCAGATTGCCACATCATCAACGATTTCCGGTTATCTCGGGATTACTGAGCCGGCTCTTTACGGCGTTATTTTTAAGAATAAAGCAGCCTTGATCGGCTGTATGCTGGGCGGCGGACTGGGCGGTATGGTGTCAACCGCGATGGGAGCCAGGGCTTTTTCACCTGGTATGCCAAGTGTGCTGACGACTCCTGTGTTCTGGGGAGACAAACCTATTAGTATTATTACCGGTCTGGCAGTTATGTTTGTGTCCACCTTTGCAATTACGGCGATATTAGGCAGAACGGTCTTTAAGGTTGACGGAGATGTCTTAACAGATGGCCTTTCAGAGATAGCATCAGCAAAAGCAAAGACTGCAAACTTTACAATTTACAGCCCGATTAATGGCGAGCTGCAGAATTTGGATAAGGTAAAGGATCAGACTTTTTCCAGTAAGGTTTTGGGTGAAGGTATCGCAATTTTGCCGTCGGAAAATGAAGTTGCCGCACCGGCGTGCGGAACCGTAAAGACTATTTTTGAAACCGGTCATGCCTTGGGGTTTGTTACTGATCAGGGCGTAGAGGTAATTGTTCATATCGGTATTGATACGGTGAAGCTGGAGGGTCAGCATTTTACGGTTCGGTGTAAAGAAGGGGATGTGCTGCAAAAAGGTGATATTCTATTGGAATTTGACCGGGAGGCGATTGCTGCAGCAGGCTATGACACCACGGTAATTATTGTGATCAGCAATACAAACGAGTATGATGCAGTGGTGGCAGAATATGACTCCGGGGTGATTTTCAAAGGTGAGAAGCTCCTTTCTGTGATTAGACGGGAGGCCGCTAATGTTCGCTAAGGTGCCCGGTGGATTCCCTGATGGTTTTCTTTGGGGAAGTGCCACTGCGGCCTGTCAGATTGAAGGTGCATGGAAGGAAGGCGGTAAAGGCATGAGTGTGGCGGATATCGCCATGCGTCATGGTAAGGAGAAACCACGAAGTGCGTATAAGAATATTACTCGCGAGCAAATCTATGCAGCCGAGGAATACACAGGCGATGATATTTATCCCAAACGTCATGGAGTGGATTTTTTTCATCGCTATAAAGAAGATATTGCTCTTTGTGCAGAGATGGGCTTTACGACATTCAGGATGTCAATTGCCTGGAGCCGTATGTTTCCGAAAGGAGATGAAGAAAGAGCGAATCCGGCCGGTATTGCTTTTTATAATCAGGTATTTGATGAGCTTAAGCATTATCAGATCGAACCGATTGTGACATTATCCCATTTTGAGATGCCCTTACATCTCGTAACAGCATATGACGGCTGGGTGAACCGGCGGTTGATTGATTATTTTGTCCGCTATGCCAGTGCCTGCTTTGAGGCATTTGGTGATCGGGTCAAGTATTGGATTAATTTTAATGAAATGAACGGAACCAGATTCAATACCTTTTATTCTACCGGAATTGTGCGGGAGGATTGGGGTGATAAGTTTGAGCAGGCTACTTATCAGGCGGCTCATAATCAGTTTGTAGCATCTGCAAAATCAATTGCTGTTTTAAGGGAATTGTGGCCGGATGCCCAAATGGGTTGCATGGTTGTACCGTTTACCAGATATCCCGGAACCTGTAAGCCGGAGGATGTTATGAAAATGCATCAGGATATGCATCTGGATTGTTATTTTTACACGGATATTTATATTAGGGGAGAGTATCCGGGCTATGCAATCCGTTATTTTTCAGATCGTGGTATTGAGTTGACGGTGGAAGAGGAAGATTTGGTATTATTAAAACGGTATCCTGTTGATTTTTTGGCCTTTAGTTATTACTCTACCAGCATTTCCAGTGTAGAGCAGGAGGGATGGGAAACGACTGACGGCAATCTTCATACTCAACTGAAAAATCCTTATCTGGAATCTTCAGCCTGGGGGTGGCAGATTGATCCGCTGGGGCTGCGTTATCAGCTGGGATGTTTTGGCGACCGATATGGCAAGCTGCCGGTTATGGTAGTGGAAAATGGTCTGGGTGCTGTAGATGTGATTGCAGAAGACGGGGCGATTCATGATGACTATCGAATTGAGTATTTAAGAAGACATCTGGAACAACTTAGGGAGGCCATACTTGACGGTGTCAATGTAATAGGCTACACCAGTTGGTCGACGATGGATATCGTATCCTCCGGCACTTCGGAAATGGCCAAACGTTATGGTTTCATTTATGTGGATCTGGATGATAATAATCAGGGAACGCTGAGACGTAGACGTAAGGACTCTTTTTACTGGTATAAACAAGTAATTGCATCAAATGGACGAGAGTTATAATTAAAAAGGGGCGAGTATTTAATGAATATTATTATTACAAAGAACTATGAGGAAATGAGTAAAGTAGCCATGACTCATGTACTGGCTCACATGTATACCGGTGACAGCAGGCGGGTTAATTTGTCTGTCACAGCCGGAAAAACACCGATCCGGCTGTATGAAATGCTAGTGCCGGAAGTTAGGGACAATCAATATCTTTCTCATGTACATTATTATAATTTTGACGAAATTCCCAGAGCTGGAGAAGACATTGGCGTTACAATGAGTGACTTGAATCAGTATTTTTTCCATCCAGCTAAGATTTCGGGAGAACAGATTGAGGCGTTTGATCTAGCGAATTGGGAAGGCTATGACCAGAAGATAGCGGCTGACGGCGGTCTGGATATGATGCTTTTGGGGCTGGGGCTGGATGGTCATTTCTGCGGTAATCTGGCTGGTACGGTTGAACATTTTGGGCAGGAATCCAGAATGGTTCACAAAATGGACGGCGTTCCTTATTTTGAGCGGGAGGGGAGTCCGGATCGTTATGTAACCTTTGGTCCGAAGACGGTTATGCAGGCCCGACATCTGATTATGATTATCAATGGAAAACATAAAGCGGAAATTACCCAAAAAGCTTTGTGTGGTTCCGTTGATCCTAGGATTCCCGCCAGTGTATTCCAGCTTCACCCGCATTATACAGTGATTTTGGATGAGGAGGCAGCAGCTCTTTTATAGGACGGAGGGATAAGGTGAAAAGATTTACGTGTATGATTGAGGATCCATTAGGTATTCATGCCAGAACTGTTGCTTTACTGGCGGGAAAAGCCAGTAAGTATTCCTGTAAAATTATGATTGAAGCGAATGGAGAACGTATTGAGGCGACCGATCTGATCGGGATTATGGGATTGGGAGTTAAATATGGACAAAGAATTACCGTTGAATTGGAAGGGGACGATGAAGAAGCGGCTTATGTAAGTTTTCAGAGTTTTTTTAAAATTCGCAATCACACAGGCAGAAGATAAAAGTTAGTATTGTTCGGGTCGTTAGCTTTACCACAGTCTGCAAACACTGTTTCACACAGTTCCATAAACACGGCCAGTTATACACATTCCCACAGTGCCTATAAGATATAGAGAACGATCAATTTGAATTTGTTCTTATAGTTTACCCAGAATCTATTTGATTCTGGGTATTATCTTACCATATGGTTGACAAAAGCAACTATCATAAATTATAATGTATTTAGTTGACATAGTCTACAAACATAGAGAGGTGAATCATGAACAGAAAAGGAAGTATCGAAAAAGTAAGAGCTTTTAATCGTTTTTATATGCCTTCCATGAATTTGCTTGGAAATCATTATCTAGGTTCAGAGTATTCCGTAACGGAAGCCCGTATCTTCTTTGAAATATATGAAAACGAAGGTTGTAATGCAGCCCACATTGCACAGATTATGAATATAGACAAGAGTTATTTAAGCCGTATTATCAAGAATCATGAAAAACAAGGGTATATTCAGAGAAAGCTTTCCGATGCGGATGGACGTTCGTACTCATTGTTCTTGACTATGAAAGGAAAAAAAAGAGCCAAAGAGTTTATAAGAGAGTCTGACAAAGAAATAGAAAATATTCTTCAAGAACTATCTGACGAAGATGAACTATGTTTGATAAATGCAATAGACACAATTATGAAATTGCTGAGTAAATAGAAAGGTGGAAATCTGCAATGAAAATAGTATCATACGATCCGAAATACAAAAGAGATTTTATAGAAATGAACAAAGCCTGGATTGCTGATATGTTTGTTCTTGAAGACGAAGACATTCGAGAAATGGGAAACATAGAGCCATATATTGAAAACGGTGGACAAATATTTTTTGCACTAGATGATGATGAACACGTGATGGCGTGCTGTATGATTGCACCTCGTGAAGATGGTGATTGGGAAATTATGAAATTTGCAGCAAGAGGAATGTATACCGGAACAGGTGCAGGTAGTTCTTGCCTAAAAGCCTGTATTGATTATGCAAAAGAAAAGCATTTGAAAAAAATAATCATTGTTTCTAATCGAAAATGTGAACATGCTGTGCATTTGTATCGCAAATTTGGATTTATAGAAATTCCCGTTGATAAAGAAAAATTTCCGTTTGAAAGAGCAGACATTGCTTTTGAGTTATACGTAATTGATTGATACAAATTCTTTAGGTTAGAATCGAAATGGTGTAAACGAAAAAGAGCGTTGACTTTCCAGTGACTGCCCTTTCGTTTACATCATTTTCGGTTTGGCCTAATTGAACAAAGTGAGCGTCCCCGCCACCAGATAATGTACGTACAACTTGCAGAAAAATGTAGATAAATATTTAAAGTTGATATTGACAAATGTGTTATTTGGTTGTATAAATATTACAAGAGAACAAACAAGACAACAGATAAATGGAGAAAAATAGCACAAAAAATGAGAAAAAGTATCACAATACCCATTGATACAAAGTTGTCAAACTCAGACAACTTGTAAATACAACTTAAAACATTTATCAAGGGAGGTAACATTATGAAACGTAAGTTATGCAGTATCATTCTTGGAACGGCAATGGCAGCAGCACTTCTGGCAGGGTGCGGTGCTCAGGAATCAACTGTTACAACAGCAGCTGAGGTAACAACCACAACAGGTGACAATGCTTCGGCCGATGGTGTCGGGACAGAAGCTCCTCAGGCAACCACAGGCGGTAACAAAGTAGGCGTTGCGATGCCGACTCAGTCTTCCGAACGCTGGATCAATGATGGAGCCAATATGAAGAAACAGCTGGAAGCTCTTGGCTACGAAGTAGATCTTCAGTATGCCGAAGATGATGTTCAGATGCAGGTTTCCCAGATCGAGAATATGATCGCATCCGGTGTTAACTGTCTTGTTATTGCCTCTATTGACTCTTCCGCACTGGTGAACGTAGAAGAGCAGGCCAAGAGTGCAGGTATCCCGATTATCGCTTATGACCGTCTGCTGATGGATACCGATGCAGTTTCCTATTATGCAACCTTCGACAACAAAGGTGTCGGAACCGCAATCGGCGAATACATAAAAGAAAACAAAGAACTTGATAAAGCAAAAGCAGCAGGAGAATCTTATACCATCGAATTCTTTATGGGATCTCCGGATGACAACAATGCGTTATTCTTATACAACGGACTGATGGAAGTTCTGCAGCCATATCTGGATGACGGAACCCTGGTATGTAAGTCCGGACGTACTTCTTTTGAAGATACCTGTATTCTCAGATGGTCTCAGGAGACAGCTCAGCAGAACTGTGAGAACTATCTGACCGGATTCTATGCAGATGAAAAACTTGACATCATAGCAAGTGCATTCGACGGATTTGCATATGGATGTAAAGCAGCACTGGAAGGTGCAGGCTATAAAGTAGGCGAAGACTGGCCGATGATCACCGGTCAGGATGCGGAACTGATGGCAGTAAAGAACGTAATTTCCGGATATCAGACCATGTCTATCTACAAAGATACCAGACTTCTGGCTGAAAAATGTGTAAAGATGGTTCAGGCAGTACTGGAAGGCGCAGAACCGGAAATCAACGATACCGAACAGTACGACAACGGCAAGATTGTAGTTCCGTCTTATCTGTGTACTCCGGTTGCTGTTGATCAGGACAATTATAAGGAGATTATTGTAGAAGGCGGTTACTATACCGAAGATCAGTTGGCACAATAATCCGGCTGCCAGGGTAAGAATCGGGCAGCGGCGCAGGCCGCTGCCCTTTTTATATATAGGAAAATGCGAAAACCTCAGCACTTCCTATATAATACATCAAAATGAAAAGGAGTTGATAAGATGTCCGATTACATTCTGGAAATGAATCACATAACCAAGGAATTTTCCGGAGTCAAGGCGCTGGACGATGTCAATATCAAGGTAAAGCGCGGGGAGATCCATGCGCTTTGCGGAGAAAACGGGGCAGGCAAATCAACCCTGATGAATGTCCTGTCCGGTGTCTATCCGTATGGAACCTACAGCGGCGATATCGTCTATAACGGTGAAGTCTCCCGGTTTCACAGCATCAAACAGAGTGAGGAGAAGGGAATCGTTATTATTCATCAGGAGCTGGCCCTGAGTCCGCATATGTCAATTGCGGAAAACGTCTTTCTTGGCAATGAGCAGACCGCCGTCAAGGGGGTGATCGACTGGACCAGAACCCGTAAGCACGCTCAGGAAATGCTGGAAAAGGTAGGACTTGGCGGTGAAGATCTCAATGCTCCCATCAACAGTCTGGGGGTCGGCAAGCAGCAGCTGATCGAGATCGCCAAAGCGATGGCGAAAAAAGTAAACCTGCTGATCCTGGATGAACCGACCGCCGCCCTCAATGATGAAGAGAGCAAACGACTGCTGGAAATTATGCTCGATCTGAAAAAACAGGGTATTACCTGTATTATCATATCCCACAAGCTGAATGAAATCGGCTATGTCTCTGATTCAATCACAATCATCAGAGATGGCAAGACCATCGAGACGCTTGAAAAAGGTATCGATGAATTTACCGAAGACCGAGTGATTAAAGGTATGGTAGGACGGGAACTGACCAATCGCTTCCCGGAACGTTTCAGTAAGATTGGGGATACCATTTTTGAAGTTAAAGACTGGAACGTATATCATCCGGAAGATCCGCAACGAAAAGTAATTGAAGACATCTCCTTTTACGTCCGGGCCGGTGAGGTAGTTGGTTTTGCGGGACTTATGGGCGCAGGAAGAACGGAATTGGCGATGAGTATATTCGGCCGTTCCTACGGACAGAAGATCAGCGGAACAACAATCATAAACGGAAAAAATGTCAGGCTGAAATCAGTAAAGGAAGCAATCCATCATAAACTGGCTTATGTATCAGAAGACCGGAAGAATTACGGACTGGTCTTAATTGATAGCGTTAAAGGCAATATGACGCTGGCGGCATTGCGCAAGTTTTTCTCTAAAAACGGCATTGTGAACAGCAATGAAGAGATCGTCCAGGCAGCCGAATATAAGGAAAAAATCAACATCAAAACAAACTCCATTAATCAGACGGTAAGCTCGCTGTCCGGCGGCAATCAACAGAAAGTAGTACTTTCAAAATGGATGCTGACCCAGCCGGATGTGCTGATTCTGGATGAACCGACCCGGGGAATCGACGTGGGCGCCAAATATGAAATTTATTGTGTTATCAACGAATTGGCGAAGGAAGGAAAAGCCGTCATCGTTATTTCTTCAGAGATGCAGGAAGTAATCGGTACCTGTGACCGTGTATATGTATTGAATGAAGGACAGATTGTCGGCGAACTGACCAAGGAAGAAGTGACCCAGGAGCGGATTATGAAATGTATCATGAGCAAGGGCAGAAAGGAAGATTGAAAATGGATAAGAAGAAGACGGTTAATATTGATATGAAGCAATACGGCATGGTACTTGCCCTGATTGCAGTATTTCTGATCTTTGCGCTGATGACGGGCGGCAAGAACATGTCTCCGGCCAACATCAACAACCTGATTATGCAGAATGGTTATGTTGTAATTCTGGCGGTTGGTATGCTGCTCTGTGTACTGACCGGCAACGTTGACCTGGGTGTCGGTTCGGTAGTCGCAATCTGCGGTGCGGTAGCCGGTATCCTGATGGTTGATTACAAAATGAATATGTGGGTGGCAATTCTTGCGGCACTGGCAGTTGGTATCCTGGCCGGTATGTTTGTTGGTTTCTTTGTATCCAAGCTGGCTATTCCGCCTTTCATTGTAACCCTGGCATCAATGCTGATGTTCCGCGGTCTTACCTATACATTGCTGAAAGCACAGACCAAAGGACCGCTGCCGACCAATTATACATACATAGGTGCAGGTTTTCTGCCGACTGTTAAGATACCATTCGGGACGGGAACAATGGATCTGGTATCCATTGCAGTAGCAGCAGCAGCTTCGGTTCTGATTATCCTGTCGGAGTTAAAAAGCATCAGAACGAAGAAAAAATATGGTTTTGCAACCAATCCGATGTGGCAGGTAATATTAAAAGAAGCGGTGATCCTGCTGATCGTGTGGTTTTTCTTTTACAAATTGTCCCGCTACAATGGTATACCGTTTGTCCTGCTGATCATGGGCTGTCTGGTTGCACTGTATCACTTTATTACCAGCAGAACGGTAGCCGGACGTCAGATCTACGCTTTGGGCGGCAATGCCAAGGCAGCGAAATTATCTGGTATTAATACAGAAAAAGTATTCTTCTGGGTATATACCAATATGGGAATTCTATGTGCGGTAGCCGGAATTGTACTGTCGGCCCGTAACGCATCGGCAACCCCGAAGGCGGGCGACCAGTTTGAAATGGATGCAATCGCTTCCTGCTACATCGGCGGAGCGGCAACTACCGGTGGTGTCGGTACGATTATCGGTGCGGTTGTCGGAGCGTTTATCATGGGAATCCTGAACAACGGTATGTCACTATATGGCTGGTCTACTGATATTCAGAAGATCGTAAAAGGTGCGGTATTATTAGGAGCAGTTACAGTAGATCTGTTGTCAAAACGGAAGAAATAACCGGGAAACAGAGGCACACATGGACACATTGCAAGGACCCAAATATCAGCAGGTAGTTCACTGGCTGTCAGAGAATATTAATAATGGAACATACCGGCAGGGTGAGAAGCTTCCGTCCGAGCATGAACTGAGCGAACGCTTTGAGCTGAGCCGGCAGACGATCCGTCACGCCATTGATATTCTGGTACAGCAGGGCAAGGTCAGACGGATCCGGGGCAGCGGTACTTACGTGAACCGCAGCGGGCGGGTCGTGCGGCAGGAGCGGCATATGAATATTGCCGTGATCAGTACTTACATCGACATCTACATCTTTCCGGGGGTGATGCGCGGGCTGGAAGCTGTTCTGTCACAAAATGGCTATACCATGCAGATGGCATTTACCGGTAATCTGGTCGAACAGGAGCGGGATATACTGCAGAAGATTCTGGAGAAACGCAATATCGACGGATTGATTGTAGAACCTGCCAAAAGTGCCCTGCCAAACCCCAATCTTCATTATTACCACGAACTGATCGGGCAGGGCATTCCGGTGCTGTTCTTCAACAGCCATTATCCCGCGCTTGACCTGCCCTATGTTTCACTGAACGATGAAATGGCCGGACAAAGAGCCGCAGAATACCTGATCCGTTCAGGTCATCAGCGGATTGCTGGTATTTTCAAATGCGATGACGGTCAAGGGCATTTAAGATATGCCGGTTATACCAAAGCGATGCGGGAGGCCGGACTGATAAGTGATGGCAAACGGGTAATCTGGATCGATACGGTTGATCAGAAACGGATGTCAGACTGGGCCGATTATCTGCTGCAGCGTCTGAGCGAATATACTGCTGTCGTCTGCTATAATGATGAAGTGGCATATATCCTGGCAAACATCTGTCAGGCCAAAGGGGTTCGGATACCAGAGCAGCTATCGATCATTGGAATTGACAATTCCGATCTATGCTCCATGGGTGATATCCCGATCACATCATTCCGTCACCCGGTGAAAGAACTGGGCGAGAAGACGGCTCAGAATATGATGAATTTAATAGAAAACCCACATTTTGACGGAAACTATCTGTTTGATGCAGAGCTGGTAGAACGCAGTTCTGTAATACAACGGTAATGGAGGAAGCGAATATGAACAGTCAGGAAACACAGAACAAAAATGTATCATATCCCGCTCAGATTACGGTAATCCTGCGGCTGGCAGCATCGGGATACCTGCTTTATCTGGCTTACGGTCTGCTTCAGGAAGTGCTGAAATCATCAGGCCAGAGACAACAGCTCCAGATTTCATGTATGCTGGTATTTGTACTGGCAGGAGGAATTCTTGGCATCTGGTCGCTGAAGAAGATGATTAAGAAAGAATACCGCTTACCAGGACAGACAGAAGATATATAAAATTGTAAAGCATATGGAGGGCACAACAATGAAACAGTACAAATTTTGGTTTGCAACCGGCTCACAGGACCTGTATGGAGAGGAATGTCTAAACAATGTCGCAGAGCATTCACATATTATCGTAGATCAGCTTAACCAGTCCGGTCTGCTGCCATTTGAGATCGTCTGGAAACCGACGCTGATTGATAATGCAACAATCAGGAAAACCTTCCAGGAAGCAAATATGGATGAAGAATGTGCCGGTGTAATCACCTGGATGCATACATTCTCACCGGCCAAATCCTGGATTCTGGGTCTGCAGGAGTTCAGAAAACCGTTATTGCATTTCCATACCCAGTTTAATCAGGAGATTCCGTATGATACCATCGATATGGACTTTATGAATGAAAACCAGGCCGCTCATGGTGACAGAGAGTACGGACATATTGTCAGCCGCATGGGAATTGAGCGCAAAGTAATCATGGGACACTGGAGTGACGAAAAAACCGTTAACCGGATGGCATCCTGGATGCGTACCGCAGTCGGTATCATGGAAAGCAGCCATATCCGCGTGGTCCGTATCGCCGATAATATGAGAAATGTTGCCGTTACAGAGGGTGACAAGGTAGAGGCACAGATTAAATTCGGCTGGGAGATCGATGCCTATCCGGTCAATGAGATCAACGGATATGTGGACGCTGTTGCTGACGGTGCCGTAAGTGCTCTGGTAGAGGAATATTACAGCCGCTATCAGATCTTGCTGGAAGGCCGCGATGAAAAGGAATTCCGCAGACACGTGGCGGTTCAGGCACAGATCGAGATCGGCTTTGAAACCTTCCTGAAAGAGAAGAATTATCAGGCCATCGTCACTCACTTTGGTGATCTGGGCGGTCTGAAACAGCTGCCGGGTCTGGCTATCCAGCGGCTGATGGAAAAAGGCTATGGCTTTGGCGGTGAAGGTGACTGGAAGACAGCTGCCATGGTACGCCTGATGAAGATCATGACGACCGGAATGAAGGATGCCAAAGGTACTTCCTTTATGGAAGACTATACCTACAACCTGGTTCCCGGCAAGGAAGGAATCCTGCAGTCTCACATGCTGGAAGTATGTCCGACTGTAGCTGACGGGGATATCAGCATTAAAGTCAATCCGCTGTCGATGGGTGACCGGGAAGATCCGGCACGCCTGGTATTTACCTCCAAAACCGGTCCGGCTATTGCGACTTCCCTGATCGATCTGGGTGACCGTTTCCGCCTGATTATTAATGAGGTGGATTGTAAAAAGACCGAGAAACCGATGCCGAAGCTTCCGGTTGCTACCGCATTCTGGACTCCGAAGCCAGATCTTATTACAGGTGCCGAGAGCTGGATCCTGTGCGGCGGTGCTCATCATACGGCATTCAGTTATGACCTGAGTGCTGAGCAGATGGGCGACTGGGCTGCGGCGATGAGTATTGAAGCTGTTTATATTGACCAAGATACCACAATCCGCGGACTGAAACAGGAACTGATGTGGAATGCCTCTGCATTCCGGAAATAACTGGATGGAGGATGAATCATGCTGGAAGAACTGAAACAAAAAGTATATGACGCGAATATGATGCTGCCCGGGTATGGTCTGGTGACCTTTACCTGGGGCAATGTCAGCGCTGTGGATCGGGAACTTGGCCTGTTTGTAATCAAGCCGAGCGGTGTGGAATATGACCGGCTGAGACCGGAAGATATGGTCGTTATGGATCTTACGGGCAACCGGGTTGAAGGGAAGTATAACCCTTCTTCCGATACGGCGACCCACATGGAATTATACAAGGCCTTTACCGAAATCGGCGGGATTGTCCACACGCATTCGCAGATGGCAACCGCCTGGGCCCAGGCCGGTCGCGCACTGCCGTGTTATGGTACTACGCATGCCGATTACTTTTACGGCGAGATTCCCTGTGCCAGAAATCTTACCCAGGAAGAAATTGATGACGGGTATGAAAAAAATACCGGGATTGTTATTATTGAGACCTTTAAAGGAAAGAACCCGGTTCACGTTCCGGGCGTATTATGCAAGAATCATGGCCCGTTTACCTGGGGAAAAGATGCTGCCGATGCGGTTCATAATGCCGTAGTTGTTGAAGAAGTGGCAAAAATGAACGCATGGACGGAACTGATCAACCCACGGGCGGATCAGACACCGGCCTGTATGCAGGATAAGCATTTTCAGCGCAAGCATGGACCGAATGCATATTACGGGCAATCTGACCATTAAAGAAAGGGGAATTGCGGCATGGATGTAAAACATATGATTGAACAGGGGCAGACTGCGCTTGGAATCGAATTCGGTTCAACCAGAATTAAAGCACAGCTGGCAGCACCGGACGGAACTCCTCTGGCAGCCGGTGCCCATGAATGGGAGAATGCCCTGGTTGACGGAATCTGGACGTATAGTATGGAAGATATTACGATGGGAATGCAGTCCTGTTATCAGGATCTGGTGCGGGATGTAAAGGAGCGTTACGATATCATCCTGACCCGTATCGGAGCCATCGGTATCAGCGCCATGATGCACGGATATATGGCATTTGATGAGCCGGGAACATTGCTGGTACCGTTCCGTACCTGGCGTAACAGCATTACCGGGGAAGCGGCGGAAAAACTGACGGAGTTATTCCAGTTCAACATACCGGAACGCTGGAGTATTGCTCATTTATATCAGGCGATATTGAATCAGGAAGAGCATGTCAATGATATTTCGTTTCTGACGACACTGGCGGGATATATTCACTGGCAGCTGACCGGTGAAAAAGTGCTGGGGATCGGCGATGCCTCAGGAATGTTTCCGATTGATTCGGAATGTATGAACTATAATGAAGTGATGGCGGGGCAGTTTGACTCCTGTGGGGAAGTAGCAGACTGTCCATGGAAACTGCAGGATATCCTGCCCAAAGTACTGACGGCAGGTACAGCAGCAGGCAGGCTGACCCAGGCCGGTGCAAAGCTTCTGGATACCGGCGGCAATCTGCAGGCAGGGATTCCATTCTGTCCGCCGGAGGGTGATGCCGGAACCGGAATGGCAGCAACTAACAGTGTCGCGAAACGAACCGGGAACGTATCTGCCGGAACCAGTGTATTTGCCATGCTGGTATTGGAGCAGAGCATGAAGGGGCTGCACCGCGAGATCGATATGGTGACCACTCCCAGCGGTCATCCGGTAGCAATGGTTCATGCCAATAACTGTACATCAGATCTGAATGCCTGGGTGGGATTGTTCGGGGAATTTGCCCGGTTATTCGAAGTGGATATTGATATGAATGATTTGTACGGAAGATTATACCGCAATGCAATGACCGGAGATGCTGATTGCGGCGGTCTGATGTCTTATGGATATTTCTCCGGCGAGTATATTACCGGCTGTGAAGAAGGACGTCCGCTGTTTGTCCGGATGCCGGATGCCGGATTTACACTCGCAAACTTTATGCGGAGCCATCTGTATTCAGCAGTAGGTGCGCTTAAAATCGGAATGGATATCCTGACCAGAGAGGAAGGGGTTCAGGTCGACACCTTACAGGGACACGGCGGTTTCTTTAAGACTCCGGAAGTAGGACAGCGGGTGATGGCAGCCGCCATGGAGACCCCGGTATCGGTGATGAAGACCGCCGGTGAAGGCGGTCCATGGGGCATGGCGCTGCTGGCTCTGTATATGATGAACCGAAATGGGGATGAAACCTTGGAACATTATCTGGAGGAGACCGTTTTTGCCGGTCAGACCGGAACGAAAATGGAACCGGGACCGGAGGATGTGGCCGGATTCGAGACGTTTATGGCGCAGTACCGCACCGGAATTGCGATCGAGCAGGCGGCTATAAAAGCATTCAAGGCATAAGCTGTAACAGGATAATAACGTAAGAAACGAGAGCAGGGCGAAAAAACGGCTTGCTCTCGTTTTTGATAACGGATATAATAGAACTACTATGAAGAAGACATACTATTATCTGGCACCAATGGAAGGTATCACAGGATATGTTTACCGGAGTGCCCATCACAAGATCTTTCCGGGGGCAGACAAATATTTTACACCATTTATCACACCGAATCAGACACGCAAGCTCACTTCAAGGGAATTAAATGATATATTGCCGAAACATAACCAGGGCATGAAGACAATTCCTCAGATCATGACAAACCGTGCAGAGGATTTTATCTGGGCGGCAATGCGCTGCAGTGAGCTTGGCTATCAGGAGATCAATCTGAACCTGGGCTGCCCTTCCGGTACGGTAGTAGCTAAGGGCAGAGGATCCGGCTTTCTGGCAGAGCCGCTGGCGCTTGATCGTTTTCTGTGCAGGGTCAGCACAGAACTGGACCGGTGCGGGATCCGCTTTTCCATCAAAACCAGGATTGGGAAAGATGATCCCGAGGAATTTGAAGACCTGCTGGCTATTTATAACCGGTATCCGCTGGAGGAATTGATTATCCATCCGCGAATACAGCGTGATTTTTATAAAAATCACCCCAATATGGAGATATTTGCACAGGCATTCAAAGACAGCCGAAATCCGGTTTGCTACAATGGTGATTTATTTAACCGGGAATTATGCCGGGGATTTTTGCATCAGCAGCCGGATGTATCGGCCGTCATGCTGGGCCGGGGCGTAATAGCCAATCCAGCCCTGATCACAGAACTGACTACTGGAGAAGGATTAAATAAAGACCGGCTGGCTGAGTTTCATGAACTGGTGCTGGAGGGATACCGGGAGGTCATCCCGGGTGACCGCAATGTTCTGTTTAAAATGAAGGAATTGTGGTTTTATCTGGGCGGCAGCTTTACCGACAGCAGCAAACACGTAAAAAAAATACGAAAGGCAGGCAATATACTGGAATATCGGCTGGCGGCGCAGCGGTTGTTCGAAGAACTAACGCTTGGGGAACCTGCCGGATATGAAAATGTACAGGGGAAATCATGAGAGTAATAGCAGTAGATAATGCACCAGAATTATTGGATAAAATGACGGGGATTTTTCGAAATATGGAGGGTGTAGAATTATTAAAGACTTTTGAAGAAGCGGTAGCTGTGGTAGAATATGTAAAAGAGAACCCGGTCGATATGGTCTTTACCGATATCGTCATGCCGGATATCAGCGGTATCAGCCTTGCCACTGAGCTTTCTAAGCTGAAGGAGGCTCCGGCGGTGGTATTGATGTCGAGCATTCCCGGATTTTCTTTGGAGGCATGGAAGATTCATGCATACAGCTTTATCGAGAAGCCGTATACCCGGGCACAGGTGGCGGCAGTGATTCAGCGTTATAAGAGAGAACAGACCCAACTATAAAGGAGGTTTTGCTATGAAGATAATCTATGCAATTGTAAGTTCTGATGATGGAAACCGGGTGACCGATGTCTTAAATGACCATCATTTCAGTGTGACAAGACTGGCAACCACCGGAGGCTTTCTGAAGAAAGGCAATGCTACTCTGATGATTGGTACTGATAAGGATCGTGTAGAGGAAGCGATCAGTCTGATCCGCGAGACCTGTGGTAAACGGCAGAAGATCAACTGCGATGTTCCGGCACCTAATATTGGGTCGGTATCAGCAGGGTATATGGTGATGCCGGTTTCGGTTGAGATGGGCGGAGCGACGATATTTGTGACGGATGTGGAGCGGTATGAGAAGTTTTAAGGGGGAGCCAGGGCGAAAAAGGTTCGCGGGCAGGGGATTGCCAGGTGCTGAGTTTTGCAACCTTACCGGTCCGACGGGGCTGTCACGCAATAAAAGCCTGCGGGGCCTGACGACGGCCGTGGTACCAGTCTGTATCTCCTGCGGTTGCTGACCTCAAGAGTCACTAAGAACAGAGAAATGACGCTAAATACAATGCCAGAAACGCCAAAACTCGCTACGCTCAAACATTGGCCGTTTCTGGCATTAACGCGTCATTTTTCTGCTCTAAGAGACTCTAGCGATCCTGCAAAGGCAGGAGATACAGACTGGTACCACGGCCGTCGTCAGGCTCCGCAGGCTTTAGTAAGGGGCGTTGAATAATGCTTATTGTTGGGTAAAAAGTTGGAAAATTTTAAAATTAATAAACAAAATGAAAAATATATACATAATTGACGATTTATATTTAAAATAAAAATGAAAAAATGATACAATAGTATTGACAAAGGGAGAATTCTCTGGTAATATATACATAACAAAAGCAATACGTAACAAAAATAAAACAAGGAGGTACGGTCCACCAAAAACATAAGTCGCGTTTCATTTATCGAATCTGATAAATAGAAACAAAAGAAAACCAATCTGCCAAGTGAACAGCCAGTAATTAATATATATTTTTTCATATCTCAGGGTTATAAGTTTTTAAATCTTCTCTGATTTGTATGACGAGAAAGTACAAATTAAAGAAAAAGTTTAAAAGAATGTAACAAAGAACATAGAGTCAAGGAATGAAAGGAAAGATGGCATAGTAGCAAAAGCAGATGGAATAATTACATAAGAACATAGACTAAAGAAAGAGGTATAGTCCAATGGACATAGTCGTGTGAAGACGGGTATCAAGCTGAATTTTACTTGATATCCGTCTTCTTGTGTTGTAAAGTTACGGTAGATGGTTTGCTGGCTTTTCTGTTTGAAGTTTGTGTACGTTTGAGAAGGTGGCGGTGAGAATGAGATTGAGATTTAAAATTTTGATATTGTGTCTGGCGACTACTATGACTGCTCTGCTTTTGCAGACGTGGTTGTTTAACCGTCGTTCGTCGGCTTTGATTTATAATCAGGCGAAGGCAGAGAATCTGAGCCTGCTGCAGAATATGCAGGATGATTTGTTTGGGATTCAGAAGAATATTGAGAATAATATTATCAGTATCTATAATCATCGGCAGTTTATGAAGGATTTGAATAGTGAACGGTCGATTGATGTTTTGCGTTCCCAGTATTATCGTGAAGCATATAATGCGGCATTGGAATGCTTTGATAGTTCGGATGGTGTTCTGGCGCTGTATATCTATGATCGGGATGATCAGATTATCAGTACCTACCGTAGGGCGGTGACCCCCCGGCATCACTATCCGGTCGATATTTATGATGGTACGCAGGACAATAATACGGCAATAGTCAGTGATTATGTGCATGGGGGTGATACTACCATGCTGATTTCCAGTTATTATAATCAATACCGAGAAACGGATATTATCCGCTTCGTGATGAAGTTGTATCATAACAGTGATACCAGGCAGATGATCGGTTACGTGGTCTGTGATGTTGATAGTAAGATTTTCCGTTACCGGATCGAAAAGTTTGTTACCGATGCTGAGATGTTTATCTGGCTTCAGCCGATCGGTGACCGTCCGGTTTTGTCAATCGGGCAGTTGAATGAGGCAGATGGACAGGTGTACGCTGACATTGCCGGACAGCTCAATACCGGCAGCACGGATTTTAATCTGTCGTCTGGCGGCAGTCGCCGTGTTTTCTTTCAGGTTGATCAGAATAAATATAATATCAGTGCATATGCCCAGATGCCGCAATCCCTGCTGGCAGCCAACCAGAAAACCCTGACTGTCAGCCTAATCATTATCGCCGGTGTGATGGTGGTGATAACGGTGGTAACATCCTATCTATGCTCAAAAAGCCTGACAAGGCCGTTAGAGGAACTGACCGGGACGACTGAGCGGATCAAACAAGGGGAAACCCATCTGCGGGTACAGGTGGCAAACCGTGATGAGATTGGCGAACTGGGGACAAGCTTCAATGAAATGCTGGATCAGATCGAACGTCTGATCAGCAGGGAGTACGAGATCGAGCTGCTGTTGAACCGGGCCGAGTATAATGCACTGCAGGCTCAGATAAACCCGCATTTCCTGTATAATACACTGGATACCATGAGCAGTATTGCTCAGATCCGCAACTGTGAGGAGGTCAGCCGCCTGAGTCAGTCATTGTCTAATATTTTTCGGTATGCTTTGGATATGAAGCATCCTTTTTCGACGGTGACAAAGGAACTGGTGCATCTGAAAAACTATATCTATGTAATGACAGTGCGGATGCAGGACAATGTCTTTTATGACTTTGACATTGATGATGAAGTGCTTAAGGATGTGGTTCCCAGGATTTGTCTTCAGCCACTGGTGGAAAATGCCCTGACTCATGGGCTCAGAAATAAAAAAGGGGAAAAGAAGGTTATCATCCGTGTCAAAGCGGAGGGTGAGAAGCTGGTGATTATAGTCGAAGACAATGGTGTTGGTTTGGCCGATCCGGATGAGATTAACCGGCGGATGGAAGAAAATGATCAGGATCTGGTGGAAGGTGGCAAATCAATCGGTTTGACCAATATTAATGCCCGGGTCAGGATGCTCTATGGCTATGCTTACGGTATCAGGGTGGAAAGCCAGCGGGGGGAAGGGGCAAGGATCTGTCTGACGGTTGCCAGAAAAGTGACGGGGGAGGAAGCATGGAACGAGAAATTTACAAAGTACTGATTGCGGATGATGAATACTGGACCAGGGAGAAGCTTTGCCATATGATTGATTGGGAGCGCTATTCCCTGTGCTGTTTGGAGCCGGCGGCTGATGGGGAAGAGGTGCTGCAAAAAATTCAGATCGAGCAGCCGGATATCCTGATTACAGATATCAATATGCCGTTTATGAACGGCATTGAGCTGCTGCAGCGGGTGCAGTCCGCATTTCCGGACATCATAACCTTTGTTGTCAGCGGTTATGATGATTTTCAGTATGTCAAAGAGGCATTCATGGCCGGGACAATCAACTATCTGATCAAACCAATTACCAAAATTGATCTGGTTAATGCACTGGTTGGTGCGCTGGAACTGATCAGCGAAAGGAAAAACCGGCAAAAGGAACAGGAACAGCAACGGATCGAGCTGCTGAAGGCATCTTCGCTGCTTCAGGATCGTGAATTCAGCCAGTTTCTGGAGCGGGAGGAAGCGCCGTTTACTCCGGTGATCACGATTAACAACGATATTGATTTTGCCGGAGTCAGTCTGATGCTGGTGAAGATTCATGACATGAGTCATCTATCCAGGCAATATCAATATGATATGAACCTCCTGTCCTATTCGGTTAAAAAGGAGATGAAAAAATATCTGAAGTCAGAAGACCTGTTTGTTTTTAATCATATTTACCGTCCAAATGAATTTGCTGTGATATCAGAACTTGACAATGCTGAACTGGTCAGCCGGGCGGGGTGCCTGATGATCCGGATGCGGGAGCAGTTTCGCTCCCCGCTGACGGTAATGATCAGCGGACACTCTTACTCTATGGATAGTATCCATGAGGCTTACATAAAAAATATTGCCATGTTAATGACCAGAAAATATTCACCGGAGAATGTTTTGCTGGTATCCAGACCGGAACTGGAGCGGGCGGAAAGCCGGAATATCAGCAGCCGTTTCGTCGATACCCAGGCGGCTGAACTGAAAAAGCTGTTTCACACCGGCAACCGTACGGCAATCGAGGCGTTACTGCTGAAAACAACCGGGCTTGAACTGTGTGAAGCACAGCAGTGGACCTACCTGGAAGTCAAGCAGACCGTCAGGCGGATTATGAATACGCTGTCTGAGATTCTGCAACCGAAATTGCAGTCGGAAGAGGCGGCAGTACTGGAGAATATGATTACTATGGCAGACCGGACGGTGGAGCGTCTGACGGTATCAATGATCTGTGAGGCGATCCGGGATGTGGTCGATTATGGCTTGTCCGTGGGTCGGGAAGAAGCGGCTTTGTCTCTGCCCGACATTGTCAGGAGAACAGCTAAATATATCGATGAATATTACTATGAAGATTTAAGCCTGACCTCTCTGGCTAACCAGTTTGGCGTGGAAAAGTCCTATTTTTCCCGTTTATTCCGGCAGGAGACGGGCGAGAATCTGATGCTCTACATCACCAGAAAGCGGATGGAGAAGGCCTGTGAGTATATGAGGGGCAGTGATATCAGTCTGACAGAGATCGCATTTATGGTAGGATATGATGATTATGCATACTTTAACCGGGTGTTTCGAAAGACTTATGGACGGAGTCCACGGGATTACCGTGCCACTGCGGTGCATGGTTGAAGGAAGGGGCAGAGAGTTGTACATTTCACAAAAATGTACAACTCTTTTTTCAATATAGTCCTACCTCATTTTTACTGTAGGAGTTATAGTAAAGTTATAAACAGCGAAAGCGAGGAGGAAGGAAATGAAAAAATTTTATTTATGGATGGCAGCGGCAATGGTAACAGCAGCAGCCTGTGTGACCGCGGGATGTGGCAGCAGTGGGGAGAATTCAGGTGCGCCGGCACAGAGTGCAGATCAGGGTGATAACAGTGCTGATGGCAGCAGCCGATCCGGGACAACGACTCCAGCGGCAGGTGATGAAAAGATTACCCTGACTGTGCTGGCCGGCCAGTCAACTACGGATGCCGGAATTGAGGATATGATTGACGCAGCGCTTGCTGAAAAATACCCGAACATTACGTTGGAATGGGAATGTGTTGACTGGGGCAATGATTTCCAGCCGAAGATGCAGCAGTATCTGCAGTCGGGTCTTCCGGATATCATGATCGGCAAGGCTCAGGATGTGGCAACTTATGCGCCGCTTGGGGTACTCGGTGCGATTGATGATACATATCTGGAGCGGGGAATGGATGCTGCCAGGGAAAATGTTACTTTCGATGGCAGTACTTACGGTCTGGTATATAACGCTCTTTACCAGGGAGTTTATTACAATCGGGCTATGTTTGCGGAGAATGGCTGGGAGATTCCTAAAACCCCGGAACAGCTCCAGGCTATCATTGATGATTGCAATGCCAAAGGCATTACACCATTTGCCAGCCATATGGTTGACACCTGGTCACTCGGCAATGTGACCATGCAATTCGCCATGAATGATGTATTTAATAACGAACCGGAGTGGGGTGACAAATTCCGTGCCGGGGAGGTTTCTTTCAGTGACAGTAAAGAATTCCAGGCTGCTTACCAGTACAACAAACTGATTTTCGACAACACCTTTGCCGACACCTTTTCGACCGAGCAGACTGACTGTGATGCCAGAATGGTGCAGGGAAAAGCTGCTATGAAGGTATCCGGATCATGGTCGATTCAGAATTTCCTGGACATTGATGAGAGTTTTGACTTTGGTATTTTTCCATTTCCCAATCAGACTGGTGATGCCAGGCTGATCTTTGAACCAAATATTACATTTATGGTGAGTGCTGACACGAAATACCGGGATGCGGTCAACTGTGTTCTGGATGTGCTGACTGACAACCAGGAGCTGGCCGGTGAGATCTTTGATTATACCAAGACCGCATCGATGCTGAAGGATGTCACACCGACATTTGAAAACCCAAGCCAGCGTGACATTGACGAATATGCCGGTGCAGGCAATATCGTTGACGTTACCCTTGGCAATAACCAACTGGTTTGGGGTGGTTTTCAGGAAGAAAATGCCAAGGACATTGCGGCCTGGCTGCAGGGCGATATCAGCTTTGAGGATGCCTTGAAAGCCTCTGATAACAGAGTGGACTCAAGCAGTGCCACAAAATAAGTAAATAAATGAGGAAGCGGCTATCTGGTGTTTCAGACTGTATCAGGTCATTGATGCCAGGTAGCCGCTGGTCAGGAGAGGAGAATCCATGCAGACAAGTAAAAACGGAGTGATGAGCAACAAACTTCTGCTGCAATATTTTGTTTTGGTTTTACCCGGTTTTGTAATCTTTACGGTCGGCCTGATTTTGCCGCTGCTGTTATCTTTCCGCTACTCCGTAACTGACTGGGACGGAATATCCGCAGCCAAGACGTTCGTTGGAATGAAGAATTATATAGAGCTTTTTAAGGATGCAAATTTCCGCAGTGCCTGGTGGTTCACGATTAAATTTACAATTGGTAATACCCTGATCCAGAATGCAGCCGCGCTTTTGTTTGCCGTAGCTCTGGACAGCGGGATCAAAGGGCAGAAGTTTTACCGGGCTGCTTTCTTTATTCCCTGCCTGATCAGTTCGATTATTGTTGGTTTTATCTGGCTGAAGATGTTTTCCAACGTCCTGCCGGCCGTCAATGAATGGCTGGGAACAAGTTTTAATTTTCTGCTGTTTGGCAGCGGCAAAACGGTACTATCCGGTCTGCTGATTGCCAACAACTGGCAGTGGATCGGGTACTGGATGCTGATCTATCTTGCCGGACTGCAGTCGGTACCGTCCGATCTGTATGAGGCTGCAAAGGTTGATGGAGCCGGAGCGGTCAGACGATTTATGAATGTAACAATTCCGATGCTGGCACCGTCCATTACCATCTGTGTCGTCGGTATCACGACCGGCTCACTGAAGGTTTACGATCTGCTGGTATCCTCGACGAAGGGCGGCCCTGGCCGGGCATCAACTTCGGTCATCTATCAGACCTATACGACCGCAATTAATGGCAGAAGATATGGGTATGGCTCAGCTATGACGGTAACGCTGGTAGTTATTCTGCTGATGGTTGCACTGGTGCAGGTGAAGGGGCTGAAAGGCAAGGAGGTGCAGGCATGATTGTGCTGAAAAAGAAAAAAGAAGAGGTGGTAACACAGCCATTTACCAGAACCACATTGGCAGTACAGGTGGTGATGACCATTCTGGCCGCCCTGTTTCTGGCACCGCTGTTCATTATCATCAATTACTCCTTTAAGACCAAAAAGGAGTTGTATATTAACAGCCCGCTGGCTTTGCCGGAATCGTTCCAGTTTGATAATTACTTCAAAGCAATTGATAAGCTGGATATGACGACAACATTTGTGAATACATTTATTTATACAGCGGTGAGTGTATTTGTGCTGGCAATGCTCTGTGGTGTGACGGCCTGGGCGATCGCCAGATGCAAACATAAATTTTTCAAGTTCTGCTATATTTATTTTATTGTCGGGATACTGATCCCATATCAGGCACTGTTTTTACCGATTTATACGATTGGTTACAAAATGCACCTGACCAATACCAGGTTTGGTATTATCTTTATGTATGTGGCAACCGGAATCTCTTTTGGAGTATTTTTGATGAACAGCTTTGTATCTACCGTGCCGATAGAGCTGGAGGAGGCGGCAAGAATCGATGGCTGTTCCGTTTTTAAAACCTATTTCAAGATTGTCCTGCCGCTGCTGAAACCAGCAATGGCCACATTGATTATTATGCAGGCATTTCAGATCTGGAATGACTATCTGCTGGCCAGCCTGTACGTGAGCAAAAAACAGTTAAAAACACTGACGGTAGCAATCCAGTCACTTTTTTCAGCACAGACCAGTGATTATACCACGGCAATGGCTGCGATTGTGCTTTCGGTGCTGCCTATTGCAATCCTGTTTATGAGTCTGCAAAAATATTTTATTAAAGGAATGACGGTCGGAGCCGTCAAAGGCTAGGAGGATCAATGGACGGAATCTTAAAAGAATATCAGCTGGGCGATATGACGGTCTGTTACCTGACAGACGTGGAACAGCATGTAGGGCTGCTGCTGTATCCCCGGGAGCTGCCGCTGCCTGAAAAGATGGAAAAGAAGGCCGCCCTTGACGGGATGGTACAGATTAAACTGGCTGGAGATATCTATAACGGTGCCTATGCACCAGGTAATACCCTGCGGGGAGGAGAAAGCACCTGGCGTCTCCGGTTTGAAAATCAGGAGGTAGTGGCAGACGAATTGCAGAAAACAATTGTCACTACATTGTCCGATAACCGAGGTTACGAGGTGCGCCACTGTCTGCAGCATTTAGCCGGGCATGATACGCTCAGGATGTGGAATGAGATTGTAAATAAAAATACGGAAGCGATATTGATCGAGATGCTTTCCAGCTTCTCGCTGACGAGCATCTCTCCTTATCTGGAGGGAGATGGACACAATCAGATCTACGTCCACCGGCTGCAGAGCCGCTGGAGTCAGGAGGGAAGGCTGCTGACCCAGACAATGGAAGATCTTCAGCTTGACACCTCATGGACCATGGAGGCAGTACGCAGCGAACGGTTTGGCCAGATCGGTTCCTTGCCGGTCAATCACTATTTTCCATTTCTGGCAATGGAGGATCGGGAAAATCAGGTGTTCTGGGGATGTCAGCTTGACCATGGGGCATCCTGGCAGATGGAAATATACCGGATCGATGAAAATATTGCAATCAGCGGCGGTCTGGCAGACCGGGAGTTCGGCCATTGGATGAAACAACTGAAGCCAGGAGAGCAGTTTGTGACACCGACAGCAATCGTAACTGTCTGCCATGCAAAATCCCTGGATACGGTCACCAAACGGCTGACCGATGCCGGTCAGGCAGCAGCAGACACAGGGCCGGCGATCGAGCAGGATCTGCCGCTGGTCTTTAATGAATACTGCACCACCTGGGGTTGTCCCTCACACGAGAACATCACAGAAATATTGGCTAAGATAAAAGATAAAGGCTTCACTTATTTTGTCATCGATTGCGGCTGGTACAAAGAGGATGGCATTCCCTGGGATATCAGCATGGGGGATTATCAGATCTCCCGGGAATTGTTCCCCGACGGTCTGGAGAAGACCGTGCAGGCAATCCGCGAGGCCGGATTAAAACCAGGGATCTGGTTTGAAATCGATAATGTCGGCAAAGCCTCCCGGGCCTACGAGCAGACCGATCACCTGCTTCACCTGGACGGCCATGTCCTGACTACCACCAGACGTCGTTTCTGGGATATGAGTGATCCCTGGGTGGAAGAATATCTAACCGAACGGGTAATCGGATTTCTAAAGAAATACGGGTTTGAGTATATGAAAATAGATTACAACGATACCATCGGTCCCGGCTGTGACGGATACGAGTCAATCGGCGAAGGCCTGCGGAAGAATATTGAGCATTCCCGAAATTTTATCGAGAAAGTAAAACAAGAGATCCCCGGTATTGTCCTCGAAAACTGCGCCTCAGGGGGCCATCGTCTGGAACCCGGATTCATGGCAGCAACCAGCATGGCATCCTTCTCCGACGCTCACGAGTGCGAAGAAATCCCAATTATAGCCGCCAATCTCCACCGCGCGATCTTGCCACGTCAAAGCCAGATCTGGGCAGTAATCCGCCACGACGACTCATTACAGCGGATCGCCTATTCCATAATCAACACCTTTCTAGGTCGGATGTGCCTGTCAGGAGACGTCAAAACCTTGTCAGAAGAACAATGGGAGCTAATTGAAAAAGGAATGGCCTTTTACCACCATCTTGTTCCCGCAATCAAATACGGCCATACCCATTGCTACGGAACAGAAATTAAAAGCATCCGCCACCCCGAGGGTTGGCAGGCAGTAGTTCGCATAAGCGATGACAATACCGTTGCCTATGCAGTCATCCATACCTTTGACGGTATATTAGCAGACCTATTAGAAATTCCGCTGCCAGAACATTGCCCCCAAACGATTACAGAAGTCTATTCCGATACCGCAGCAGAGGTAGTTGTAGAAGGACGAATCATGAAATACTATCCCAAGTCAAACCGGGCCGCGATTGCGGTACTACTGAAATAGACATTGCCTGATCTCAGAACCAGAGTGTTTAATTGATGATATTTTCAACTAAAGAGCCATTTACTGCTAAATATTATTGTAGTACATGGCTCTTTTGCATTGGCCCTCGCGACTATGTGCACGAACGAACCAGTTGACTTCAATTTGATAAAATGGTAAAATTTTCTTGGTTTTACAAGATATATTTTCCATGAAGGAGAGCACAAATGACAGACCACTATTATTTATCCAGGATTCTGCAATCATATCAGGAAAGCTATGATCTGACAGTTCCATATACATGTGGAAATACAGCATTTGCAGCATACGGTCATTTTTACGCTCGTCAGGAGAAATACATGCTGGTCCGTGAAGTTAAAATGTGGGAAAGCAATGGATTTGATCATGTTTTTTTTCTGGAGGTTGATACGGCTACGGAGCATACCATAGCCGATATGGACCGGATCATTCGTCAGTTCGCAGAACCCGAGCTGGTTCGCGGCGGACGGAAGTATCCCGTGGAAAATCATATGTACTCGGATATTACGTATGTCATTCTGAGTAAAGGCCGGATTGAAGAGCCTATTTTAAAACCGATTCAAAATTACCGGTTTGGGAAGAATTATCTGTTTACCCTGCGTGGTTGGTGCGATGCGAGGGTAGTGGCGGTGGACCTGTCCGAGAACAGGGTATACGGCAACAGAAGGGCTAAAAAGCTGATTCCATTCTATCGCATGCTATTTGACTAAAGATTATACAGGAGGGAAAAAATGAGTGGAGTGGTAATTTTATTAGGAGCACTTGCAATCTTTCTGATTGCCTATGTTACATACGGATCCTGGCTGGCTAAGGAATGGGGCGTGGATCCGAAGAAGGTCACACCGGCACATGAAATGGAAGACGGTGTTGACTATATTCCAGCGAAATCCCCGGTACTGCTGGGGCATCATTTTGCATCGATTGCCGGTGCCGGACCGATCAACGGACCGATTCAGGCCGCGGTATTTGGATGGGTTCCGGTACTTTTATGGATTGTTATCGGCGGTATTTTCTTTGGTGCGGTACAGGATTTTGGTTCCATTCTTGTGTCTATCCGTCATAATGGGAAATCTCTGGGAGAAGTAATCGAAGAAAATATCGGACATAAATGTAAAATTTTATTTACTATTTTTGCCTGGCTGGTGTTGTTGCTGGTAGTGGCGGCATTCAGTGACATTGTCGCCGGAACCTTTGCTTATAATGCCGAAGCGACAGCGGCAGTGAATGCTGCGAACGGATCCGTGGCGACAGCTTCCATTCTGTTTATTCCGCTGGCAGTGGTGTTTGGTTTTCTGGTTTACCGGAGAAATGCTCCGTTGCTGGTATCAACGGTAGCAGGTGTGATTTTACTGGCAGTCTGTATTGCAGTTGGTCTGAAGTTTCCGATTTATGTGGGAAAGACCTTCTGGCTTGGTTTTATTTTTGTGTATATCTGTATTGCATCGGTAGCACCGGTGTGGATTCTGCTTCAGCCAAGAGATTATCTGAACAGTTTCCTGCTTTATTTTATGATGATTGCGGCAATAATTGGTATCATTGGTGCCAGGCCGGCCATGAATCTTCCGGCTACGACCGGATGGACCAATGCCAGCGGACAAACCCTGTTCCCGTACCTGTTTATTACGGTAGCCTGTGGAGCAATTTCTGGTTTCCACAGTCTGATCGGATCGGGAACAACTTCCAAGCAGCTGGATAATGAAAAAGATGCCAAGCTGATCGGATATGGTTCCATGCTGATTGAGTGTTTACTGGCGGTAATCGCCCTGATTGCCGTAGGTGCATTATTTGCAAATGGGGAGATGCCGAAGGGAACACCGGCCGTGATTTTTGCAACAGCGGTTTCCGGCTTCCTGGCAACTTTGGGAATCCATGAAGGTGCAACCTATACAATTATATCTCTGGCAATTTCAGCTTTTGCATTAACTTCTCTGGATACTGCAACCAGACTGGGACGATTCCTGTTCCAGGAATTATTTGCAGGATCAGCTTCCAATAAAGGAAAGGTGGAAAGTCCGGTTCAAAAGGCTCTGGGGAATATGTACATAGCGACATTTATTACGGTAGCTTTTGGGGGTATATTGTGCCTGGGCGGTTATCAGAATATCTGGCCGCTGTTCGGTGCCTGCAACCAGCTGGTAGCCGTACCTGCTTTCCTGGGACTGGCAGTATGGCTGGCTAAAAAAGGAAAGAACAATAAAATGCTCTATTTCCCAATGATATTCATGTTGGCGGCTTGTTTGTCATCACTGTTGCTGTCGTTCAAGAGCAACCTGATGAAGTTCCAGACTGGTGATGCGATCCTGATCAGAGAAGGCCTGCAGTGTATCATTATTGTACCAATCTTTGTACTGGCAGTCATTCTTGTCATCGAAGGTGGTAAGGTACTTATTGAAACAGAAAAGAAACGGAGAGCCTGAAAGGAACTATAATGGAAGATCGTATGCCTGAATTAAAATATGCCTTCCCCAGAACGATACCCGTTTTTGTCGGGTATCTGTTTCTTGGGGCAGCTTATGGAATCCTGATGAATGTAAATGGATATAGTGTATTATGGACGTTTGCTGTCAGTGTTCTAGTATTTGCCGGAAGCCTGCAGTATCTGGGAGTAAATATGCTGGCTGCGGCAGTTAATCCGCTGGTAGCCTTGGCTATGTCATTGATGATCAACGCCAGACATCTGTTTTACGGAATTTCGATGCTGGAGAAATATGGCCAGGCCAGAAGATATAAGGCATACCTGATCTTTGGACTGACAGACGAAACGTTTTCCGTTGTTTGCCACGAACAGATACCGAAGCAGCTGGATCGGGACAAAGTATACTTCTGGATTACCCTTCTTGATCACAGCTACTGGGTTCTTGGCAGTGTGTTGGGAGCGATAGCCGGGAACTTCATCACATTTGATACAACCGGGCTTGACTTTGCGCTGACGGCTTTGTTTGTAGTAATTGTCACCGATCAGTGGAAACAGGCGGAAGGTCATGTATCAGCCCTCATCGGTGCTCTGGCATCAGTGGTCTGTCTGATTATCTGGGGAGCTGATTCCTTTATTATACCGGCAATGGTGATGATTCTTATAATTTTGGCGGTCAACTACCGGAGACATCAGAAGAAAGAGGCAGAGCATGGAGCAAATTAATATCACAAACAGTATTTTAATTATCGTTGTCATGATGGTCGGAACGATGATTACACGGTTTTTGCCGTTTTTTATATTTCCACCCGGCAAGCCCACACCTCCAATCATTAATTATCTAGGAAAATCCCTGCCGTATGCGACGATGTCTTTGCTGGTGGTCTATTGTCTGAAGCATGTAAGTGTTATGAGTGCACCTCATGGTGTGCCCGAAGTTATTGCTGTCCTGCTGATTGTAATTCTGCATCGGTGGAAAAGAAACTCCTTACTCAGCATAGGGGCAGGTACGGTATGCTACATGCTTCTGGTGCAGAAAATATTTGCCTGAATTTCAACTGATTTACTGTCAGAATGTAAAAATGAAGTTGCTTTGGGAGTAAAAGGAACTTGAAAAATGAGATACTCTGTTGTATAATGAAACCATAAAAAAAAAGCAGATTTGTAATTCCTGAAATGTACGATAACCTTACCAATTTTGAACCTACATTTGGACTAACGGGATTCCTACATTTCCAGACGGATGTCGGGCCTCCTCAGAGGGGAAGGCAGAAGCCTGGATGCGGTCGCCCACCTAGCATTGCTAGGCGTCAATAAGTAAGAACGGCATTTTGGGGATTACAAAAGATAAAAGCAGCGAGAAATCGCTGCTTTATCTTTTTGTCGATTTATGGTAATCTATTAAGGTATGCTTCGGAAAAATATGGGAAATATCTAAATAACAAATTAAAGGAGTTTTCATGAAAAGCAATAAATTACCAAAGTATCTGCAGATCGGGCTGACTGCGTTTGTTGTACTGGCACTTACTGTCGCCCTGGTATTTTTTATGATTGAAGGGGCGCGGGTTAAAAAGATCATCGATATGATTATCTCAATCTTAATGCCCATTATCTATGGCGCAGTCATGGCATATTTGCTGGCACCGGTATTTAATAAGGTAAGATTCTGGGTGTTGACACTCCAGAAGAAATTAACAAAATCAGATACCGGTGGTGAGGGATTAGCCAGAGTAGTTGCTACAGCGGCCAGTGTGATTATGCTGACCATTGTGGTTGTCGGGCTCTTTTCCATGCTCCTGCCGCAGCTGATTACCAGCATTATCGGAATTATGGAAGCGCTGCCGAGCAGTGCCCGCAACCTGCAGTCTTGGCTGGAACAGATACTGGTGAATAACCCTGAGGTCGAAACTTACATTATGACGTACTATGACCGGGTGATTACCTACCTGCAGACATGGAGTAGCGAGGAGCTGATGCCGAATATTTACAATATTATCAGCGGCCTGTCAATCGGTATCTACAACCTGCTGATTGCACTGAAAAATGTCCTGATCGGTGTTATCGTGATGGTATATTTGCTGAATATGAAAGAAAAACTGACAACCCAGGCAAAAATGATTATATATAGTGCATTTCCGCTGGCAGTTGCGAATAAGGTAGTAGAGGAATTCCGTTATGCCCATAAAATATTCGGTGGTTTTATCATTGGCAAGCTGTTGGATTCCCTGATTATCGGGATCATGAGTTTCGTGCTGCTGAATATTATGAATATGCCATATGTGTTGCTGATCAGTGTAATCATCGGTGTGACCAATGTAATTCCGTTTTTCGGACCATTTATCGGAGCAATTCCGAGTGCATTTCTGATTTTACTGGTAAGTCCGATGAAGTGCCTGTACTTTATTATCTTTATTTTTCTGCTGCAGCAGTTTGACGGAAACATACTGGGACCGAAGATTCTGGGAGATTCTACCGGTCTTTCCAGCTTCTGGGTGTTGTTCTCCATCCTGCTGTTTGGAGGTTTGTTCGGCTTTGCCGGCATGATTGTCGGGGTTCCGGCATTTGCTGTGATCTACCGGCTGGTGACCGAACTGGTGACCCATCTGCTCAGGAAAAAACAATTATCTGCGGATATTGGCAGCTATGCAAATCTTGACCATATAGATTCTGACAGTAAGCGATATGTTAAAAATGAGGGACATGAATGAAACAGTGGAAATTAATTGGATGGATGACGGGAATTCCCGTATTGGTTATTGTATTGATTCTGATTATTGTATTCCATGAGCCGGAACGGGACGGCATAACGAGGGCGATGGCTGCAAAGTCGGTCGCCCTTGCTGTTAAGTCTCAGGAGGAGCTGGAAGCCTGGCAGCAGGAATACGGGGCATCATTTTATTCTGCGAAAGAACTGCAGCAGTGGTATGTTCCCTATATGGATTATCTTTATGCCCAGGGATATCTGAAGGAGCAGGATACTCCTGCCAACGAGCAGACGGCCATGGACCAGCTGACTTATGGGGAGGCATATCAGATTGCTTATCAGTTTTCGCCGGATCTGACGGATTCTGTCCGGCTGACCACCAAGAATGTAGATAAACCATACCCTGAAGAATTTTGGTGGCGGCTCTATGATTCCCTGCTAAAGGAGACTGATTCAGAAGACCGCGCCAGACTTACTTCGGTACTGGTGTATGGTACCGCTGCAAATCTAGATAACACCCCGGAATGGACCGCGTACACCAATCTGGGTAAGGTAACCTTCCATGGTCTGGCGATGGATGCCTATATCGACCATGAGCTGGAAGCTTATGTACGGGGGGATGAGATTATCCATATCCTGAATGATAAAGGCAGTGAAGTCGTATACAAGAATGTCTGGATAACTGATGGGGATGAAGATTCACTGCAACTGTTTATCGGAGATATTGAGCGAGAGATATCTTTCCAGAAAAAATCAAAAAAGACTGACGAGGTTATCTATAATATGGCGGATATCTATATGAAAGAAGGGGAGATATCAAAGGTATCAGTTAAGAAAGAACGGATTACCGCCAAAGTACTGTCGGTCGGAGAGACCGGGATTGAGCTGGAAGGCTACGGTCTTGTCCCGCTGGATGAAGAATACAAGATTATAAAGATCTATGGTGATCTGCAGCGGCAGCAGTTAAAAGATATTCTGGTCGGATATGATATGCAGGAGTTTGTCGTGGCCGGTGGTAAAATCTGTGCAGCGCTGACGGTTCGGCCGTTTGAAGCCGATAAGATCCGGGTATTGATTATGACTGAAGGATTTCAGGCTGCCTGCCATGATACGGTTACGATTTCCTGTGAAGGTGGTATGAATATCTGGCAGGGAGATCAGCAGCGGGAGCTGGGGGCAGGCGAAGAGCTTTGCCTCAATCGGGGTGATGATAGCCTGAGGGATGGCCGGCTGATTATCGAACCGGCGGCGGGATATGAACTGGCGCTTTCATCCATTAAGCGCTCTGACCGGATTCCCTATTACGGCGGCCGTCTGGAGTGTATTGACACCGATCAGGGGATTGCCGTTATCAATGAACTTTATCTGGAAGATTACCTGAAGAAAGTGGTTCCCAGTGAAATGCCTTCCGATTATGAGAAGGAGGCGCTGAAAGCACAGGCTATCTGTGCCAGAACCTATGCGTACATACAAATGCAGGGCAACAATTACAGTCAGTACGGGGCTCACCTGGATGACAGTATCAATTTTCAGGTGTATAACAATGTTGAAACCGATGTCCGCACGGAAGCTGCGGTACAGGAGACTTACGGAAAGCTGCTGCTGTATGAAGGTGTTCCGGTACCGACCTATTTCTATTCAACCTCATGCGGCACAACTACCGACACAGCTATTTGGGGCAGCGATCCGGAGAAAACACCATATTTAAAAAGTGTCGGACTGCAGCCGGGCAGAAAAAATCTGAATTTGACATCAGAAGAAGCCTTTTCTTCTTTTATTAAAAATCAGGACTATCCATCGTATGATTCGGGTTATGCCCTGTACCGCTGGCGGGTGACAACAACAAGCAGTATCCTTACGGAGAATATCGGTGGTGTGGGAACGGTGCAGAACATTAAAATCACTGAGCGTGGCGCCGGCGGTGTAGCCCAGACGATGCTGGTAACCGGAACCGAAGGGGAAAAGACGATTAACCGTCAGGACAATATCCGGTCGGCCCTTGGCGATAAACGCCTCACCCTGATCCAGAAAAACGACAATGAGAGCAAACAGACGTGGTCTTCCCTGCCCAGTGGTTTTCTGACCATCGAGAATCAGGGCACGAACGATGCCGGCGAACAGATCTTCTGCATTTACGGCGGCGGTTATGGTCATGGCGTGGGAATGAGCCAAAATGGTGCCCAGGGGATGGCAAAGGCGGGAATGAGCTGTGAGGAGATCCTGAAATTTTTCTATGACGGTGTGACTATAGAAGAGCTTGCAGCACAGGATCCGGGATGATCACTGCACTGCATTTGTTGGCGACGAAGGGAGGTGAATTACTCACATGAGTAATTCGCCTCCTGTTTCTGAACTATCTTATTTCCCGACAGTCCCCTTCTGCTGGGTCAGGATTCTTTTCCCAAATTCAGTACAATATTTAAGATAATGGTCACAATCCCAACCACAAATAATCCTTCACTGAACAACATTGATAACACCGCCGGCAGCTGCCCGAAGGCGGCTTTGGTAAAGGTAGCCCCAACCCCCAGAGCCAGACCGGTGCCGACAATCAGAGAGTTATTATTATCAGTGTAATCGACTTTTGACAAAATCGAAATTCCGGCGGCGGTAATCGTTCCAAATAGTGCCAGTGTGGCACCGCCGATCACCGGCTTGGGAATGCAGGCGATTAAGGTCGACAGTTTGGGAATCAGACTCATCACCAGCAGCATCACTCCGGCAGTCCCGACCGTTGACCGCTCCTTAATTCCGGATAGTTTAATCACACCGACATTCTCATTAAACATCGTCGAAGGAACGGAATTGAAGATCCCGGAAATAAACTGTGCAAATGCCTGCCCTCTCATCCCATTGATTTTGACATGGTTCTCTGTCTCGGTCTGACAGACATAATCTAAAAATCCATATACCCCGATACACTGGATCATATTGATTACACAAAACAATGCCATAATCAAAACGGCATCGGCTTTAAACTGCGGCAGTCCAAAGCGAAACGGTGTAATCAGCTCAAACAATCTGGCATCCGCTACCGGAGACAGATCAAGCATCCCCAAAAAGACGGAAACCACGGTCCCAATTCCCAGCCCCAATAACAGGGAAATCGATTGAATCAGCCCCCTGCCGAAACGATTTAACAAGACAATGATGAACAGCACCAACAACCCCAGCAGCAGGTTTTCGGGTCGGCCAAAATGTTCCGCCTGGCTTCCCCCGGCCAGATCGGCAAAGGCAGTCGGTGCCAGGCTGATGCCGATCAGGGTAACAAAGGACCCTACCACCACCGGCGGGAAGAATTTCATGATCTTTTCCATAAAACAGGAAATGATGAACATAATGATTCCGGACGCAATAACCGCTCCAAAAACAGTACTTAAACCATACCGTTCCCCGATGACAATCATCGGCCCCAGCGGTGCAAAGGCGGAACCTAGCACGATCGGCAGTTTAGACCCTATGTATTTTGAGACTCCGTACACCTGAATCAGGATCGCAATCGCACTGGTAAATAAATTGGCGGCGACCAGATAGGCTGTGATTTCCCTATCCAGCCCCAGTGCATTGCCCATAATCAGTGGTACGGCAATCGATCCGGGACACATTGTCAGCAGATGCTGCAGCCCCATAATCAAATTCGTTGTCCATGATGTTTTTGTTTCCTGATACCCCTCTGCCCGTACAACCTTCTCCATGCTCCACCCTCCTATTTGTTCCAGTAGCCCTGATGCACCTCTGCTGCTTCTGCCTCCAGTTCCGGAAATGGTCCGATTACCTGAACCTCTTTTTGGCCCTTTTTAAACACTTCGCGGCAGGGCAGATCAAACGTCGGATTCTGCTCATCGCTGCCAGTCAGTTCCAGCAGTCGCTTTTCTGTCATCGCATATACGACAGTGCCAATGTTTGCCCAATAAATCGCCCCCGAGCACATCGCACATGGTTCTGCCGTGGTATAAAGGGTGCAGTTCCATAAAAACTCTTTGGAATATTCCCCCGATGCCCGGTCAGCCAGGGTACATTCCGCATGGCCGGTACATTTATGAGCAGTAATTTCGATATTCTCCTGCTCCATTATGATATTGCCGTCACCATCAACCAACAGTGCTCCAAATGGTGTATTTCCATTCTTGCGAGACTGTCTAGAGACCTCAATGGCCCGTTTTAAATACTCTTCATGACTCATCTTCATATTAATTCCTCCTCCAATCAATAGTTAATTCTGTAATAGGTAATACTTATAACGTTATATCTATAATATATCATGTTGTATATAATAAATCAATTGTTTTTTGTCGTTTTTTTTTATATAATGTAATTATTGCTAACAACCAATTGTCGAGGAGTAACTATGAGAAAGATCAAATCACAGTCTTTAAGCAATGAAGTAAAGACCGAAATATATCAACATATAAAATCTACTTACGACGGCATCAATAATAAGCTGCCGACCGAAGAACAGTTTGCAAAGCTGCTGGGGGTCAGCCGGATCACGATCCGCACCGCCCTGAATGAATTGGCTTCGGAAGGAATGATTCTGCGCCGACAAGGCAAGGGGACCTTTGTTAACCCACAGGCGCTCAGCATGAAAGTATCCTTTAATCCGGTCACCTTATTCAGCGAAATGATCAAACAGTGCGGCTTTACGCCCAGCGTAAAAATGCTGGAGAATGAGGTTGGCTATGCCAATCAGCAGTTGGCGAGCGATCTGCTGGTTGATGAAGGCAGCCCCATCGTCATCACCCGGAAAATCTTTTTTGCCGATAAGAAACCCTGCGCCTTTTGCCTGGACCACTTTTCAGCTGATGTGCTGCCGGCTGAATCCGATCTGCTCCACCTTAGCGAATATCCCGATTCACTGTTTGACTTTCTGGAATTTCGCTGCCACCGTAAAATTGCCTGGGATAAGACTGAAATTGCTACCACCACTAATCAAGAGGAAAAGTTCTTGACCGAACATTTCCAGTGCAGCAAAAAAATTCGCTCCTTCCTGCGGCTGGACTGCATTAACTTTGATACCGAGGATCAACCGGTTGTGTCCGCCCGGGAATATGTCGATACCGATTATATCCGCTTTAATATCATCCGCCAGAAAAACTATTAAGAAGTAAGGTGTTCTAAAACCGATTGAAGGAGTAAATATGCGGACACATATTTTATTATCAGTTTTGTTGTATTGGCGGAGTGAATTTATAGATTGCGTTCAGAAAGGATGGTATATCGATCTTGCCGGTTCTTTGTTTCACGTACATTCAAATGTAATGGGTCACTGGTAAATGCTGTTCAGTCAGGGATGATGGGAGCAAATGATAAGATGTACCTCGTTAATATGGGCAGAATATCCATCCCCGAGTCTACTTCAGCCTCAGAAGTATAAAAAAGCCTGTAGTTTTCTTATTGGTTTGCTCATGGTACACTTAGCTATCCGCTTTTAGATGGCATAGACTATATCGGGGAAATACTGAAGGAAGATAGAATTGCATCCAGTAAGTAAAATATCATATCAGAAATAAGTTTTATGAGTGAAGAACTTTCTTTATGAAAGACAAATTCCATTGCTAGAGGTAGCAGAGGCAATGCAGTAGAAACAAGCCACGCATCAAATGACAATGATCTGAGGGAGCAGTTGTGAGTCTACAAAAAGGAGAGAATAGTTAGATGATTAGAAAAAGTAATAAAAGTGATATTGTTCATGTTTTGAAAATCTATGATAAAATAATTGAACGGGAAGTTTCAGCTAATGTCATGACGGGCTGGAAAAAGGGTATATACCCGTCACAATCCACAGCCCTTGAAGCACACAACAATGGTGAACTTTTTGTAATGGAAGATGCGGGCGAAATTGTTGCTGCGGCAATCATTAATCAAAAGCAAGTGCGTGAATATGCGAAGTGCGAATGGGAATTTGAAGTTCAAAACAATGAGGTCATGGTTATCCATACACTGGTTGTTGATCCCGAAAAATCAGGAAAAGGATATGCCACCGAATTTGTATTATTCTATGAAACTTATGCATTGGAAAACGGTTGTCGGTATTTGCGGCTGGATACCAATGAAATAAATTCTGCGGCCCGTAAGCTTTATCAAAAGTTAGGGTATCGGGAAGTAGGGACTGTTGCATGCGAATTTAATGGTATTAAAGAGGTGAATCTTGTTTGCCTTGAAAAGATGATAAAATGATAATGGTGTACTTTGGGTAGTTAAATGAAGTTGTTAAGAAAAGACCTGATCATAGGTCTTTTTCTTTTTGCTCTAAATGCTCTAAAATAAGTATTTCATTGATGTCACATTGACCATACTATAAAGACCAAGAAAATGTTTCATGGCAACAGTGCAGACATTTTATTCCAGAAGATGATTTCCATCGTAGAGAAATGAATAATGCGTTAATAGAGTTTGATGAAGTGTTAAATGGCAAGTAAATAAGACTCAGGGATTCTATACGAAAATAAATAAAGAAGATAACCTGAAAAATGGGATGAAAGACATGTTGATTACTTTACTACTAAATGGTAATATAAATAAAGACATCAGTTATTTGTTGTCAAAAACAACACTTAAAACGCGCAAAGCCTTATAAATCATAGATTTCAAGACCTTGCGCATCAAAAAGGGGAGGATAAGTATTTCTTTTTTCTTTGGTAATAATATCAGTATTGCCGTATCTTCCCTGTTTATACACTAAAAAAGAAAATATTTGAGGAGAGCTTATGAAAAATGTTATTGTTGGACAATCCGGAGGGCCGACGGCAGTAATTAATGCCAGTTTATACGGAGTCATTCAGGAAGCGATCGGTCAGAAAGAACAGATCGGCCATGTATATGGGATGATTAATGGAATTGAGGGTTTTCTGAAGGATCAGTATATGGATATGGAAGCGGAATTAACCCAGGATGAGCGCGATCTGCTGAAAATAACACCGGCTGCGTATCTCGGTTCCTGCCGGTATAGACTGCCAAAGGATTTAAACGATCCATGCTATCCGTTGATTTTTGATAAATTTAATGCACTTAATATCGGTTATTTTTTCTATATCGGCGGCAATGATTCCATGGATACAGTAAGCAAGCTGTCCCGATATGCCGCACAGCATGACAGTGAGATCCGGTTTATCGGTATTCCCAAGACAATCGACAATGATCTGGTTCAGACTGATCATACTCCCGGTTACGCCAGTGCAGCCAAGTATGTTGCATCGACAGTCCGGGAAATCGCTCTTGATGCTGCAGTATATCAGCAGAGAGCAGTAACCATTATCGAACTGATGGGTCGTCATGCCGGCTGGCTGACGGCAGCCAGTGTGCTCGCCAGAAAGCATAGCGGTGATAACCCGATGCTGATCTATCTGCCGGAATCCGATTTTGACTTCGGCGAGTTTGGACGGGAGCTGGAACTGGCACTGGAGAAGCAGCCGAATGTGGTGATCTGTGTATCCGAAGGCATCTCCGATGCATCCGGCAAATTCATCTGTGAATATGCCAGCGAGGCCCATGTAGATACCTTTGGCCATAAGATGCTGACCGGTTGCGGAAAAGTACTGGAGGAGTATATTCGTTCCAATTTCGAGATCAAGGTAAGATCGGTAGAACTGAATGTGAGCCAGCGCTGCTCAGGAATGATTCAGTCCCTGACCGATGTGGAAGAAGCCGAGCAGGCAGGGCGCAAGGGAATCCAGGCAGCGCTTCAGGGTGAGACAGGCAAGATGATCGCCTTTGCCCGTACAAGTCAGGAGCCCTACGCCATGACATGCCGGACCGTAGATGTAAATGAAGTCTGCAATCAGGAAAAGACCGTACCGGCTGAATGGATTACGGCAGGCGGCAGCGATATCGGACAGGCCTTTATCGATTATGTCCGTCCGCTGATTCAGGGGGAGGTCAGTCATCCGATGGAAGATGGCATACCCAAATACCTGTTTCGAAAATAGAATTGCAAAAATAAAAGAATTGTTATATACTAGGAAAAGATAAATTGTACAGAAAAGAAAGGATTAGCAGTATGCCATTATTAGAGACCTGGAGAAACCTTGCCTATGGTGACGGTTTAAACGATAAAGAAAGAGAAAACCTGTGGACAGGCTACTTTACCATTGAAAAAGGAATTTACGAACAGATTTTGTCCAACCCGGCTGAAGTGATTGAAGGCACGGTTAAGGAACTGGCAGAGAAGTATGAGACCGAGATCCTGATCATGACCGGATTCCTTGACGGAATCAACGAAAGCCTGAAAGGCTATGAGAATCCGCTTGACACAATGGAAGAAGATACTGTAGTCAAGATTGAGATTGATCCCGAGAAACTTTACTATCACATGGTTGAAGCCAAAGCGGAATGGCTGTATGGCCTGCCTCAGTGGGATGCAATTGTCTCCGAAGAGAAAAGAAAAGAATTATATAAAGAGCAGAAAGCTTCCGGTACCATTCGCAAAGAGAAAAAAGTAGGAAGAAATGATCCGTGTACCTGCGGCAGCGGCAAGAAATATAAAAAGTGCTGCGGCAAAAACGACTGATATTAGAGATAAGAGCAAACAACAACTGTCTGAGCGAAGCGGATCTTGTTGTTTGCTCTTCTGTATTTATTCGAATGAAAGGACAGGATATATATGGAAGCGTATACGAGCTTTGCCTCAATCTATGACCTGTTTATGGACAATATTCCTTATGAGACATGGTGTGAATATTTGACCGGACTATTGCAGGAATATGGGGTATCAGACGGGCTGGTGCTGGAGCTTGGCTGCGGTACAGGCACGATGACCCGGCTGCTGTCAGACCGGGGATATGATATGATTGGGGTGGATTTGTCAGAAGAAATGCTGGATATGGCGATGGCTCGTCAGCAGGATGGGCGGATTCTCTATCTGCTCCAGGATATGCGGGAATTTGAGTTGTATGGTACCGTCCGGGCAGTTGTCAGTATTTGCGATTCCCTCAACTATATTCTGGAATATAAAGATCTGGTGAAGGTATTTACACTGGTCAACAATTATCTCGACCCTGGCGGGGTATTTATTTTTGATTTGAATACCTGTTATAAATATGAGCAGATCCTGGGAGATCAGGTGATCGCCGAGAACCGCGAAGAAGGCAGCTTTATCTGGGAGAATTACTACGACGAAGAGGAAGCGATTAACGAATTTGATCTGACGCTGTTTATTAAAGAAGCAGACGGCAGATACTGTAAATATGAGGAGACCCATTATCAGCGGGCTTTCTCACTGGAAACGGTAAAGCAGGCGCTTAACGAGACCGGAATGACATTCGTGACGGCTTATGATGCATTCACTAAAAATGCCCCTCACGAAACCAGTGAGCGAGTTTATCTGATTGCACAGGAGTGCCAAAAACACGAAAAGGAGTAAGTGATATGAACGATTATATGATACGGGCAACAGCAGCAAACGGACAGATCCGTGCCTTTGCTGCGACTACCAGAGCGATGACAGAGGCAGCCCGGGTTGCCCATAATACCAGCCCGATCGCCACCGCAGCGCTGGGAAGACTGATGACCGGAGCCGCAATGATGGGGGCGATGATGAAAGGTGACGACGACCTGCTGACCATTAAGATTCAGTGTGATGGACCGATTCAGGGGCTGACCGTTACGGCCGATTCCAAAGGGAATGTCAAAGGCTATGTACTGCAGCCGCAGGTAATGCTGCCGCCGAATGCCAATGGCAAGCTGGATGTAGGCGGAGCATTGGATCTTGGGGTTTTAAGTGTAATGAAAGATATTGGCCTGAAAGAACCATACATCGGGCAGACGATCCTGGTGAGCGGGGAGATCGCAGAAGATCTCACCTATTATTTTGCCACATCCGAACAGACCCCTTCCAGTGTGGCTCTTGGTGTCCTGATGAATAAGGACAATACGGTCCGCCAGGCCGGTGGATTCATCATTCAGCTGATGCCGGGGGCTTCCGAAGAGATCATTGCGGCACTGGAACAGAAGCTGGAGCAGATTACGGCGATGACAACCATGCTGGATGAAGGGAAGACGCCGGAGATGATTCTTGAGCAGGTGCTGGGTGAATTTGGCCTGGAGATTTCAGAGACTTTACCGGTACAGTGGTACTGCAACTGCTCGAAACAGCGTATCGAGAAGGCTCTGATCAGTGTCGGAAAGACAGAATTGCAGAGCATGATTGATGATGGCGAGACAATTGAAGTAAACTGTCATTTCTGTAATAAGCATTATCCTTTTGCGATCACAGAAATAGCAGATCTGCTCGAGAAAGCAAAGCAATAATAAAGCAAAGCAAGAATAAGAAGAGCCGGAAAGGAGGAACAGGATTGATTAATTATTCAGAGGACAAAGGGAAGTTGTATCACATTCAGGTCGCAAAAGGTGAGGTGGGGAAGTACGTTATTTTACCGGGGGATCCGAAGCGCTGCGAATTGATTGCCCGCTATTTTGATAATCCCCGGCTGATTGCCGACAACCGGGAATATATTACCTATACCGGAACCCTGGATGGCGAGCCGGTAAGTGTTACATCGACCGGAATCGGCGGCCCGTCCGCGGCCATTGCCGTTGAAGAGCTGGTAATGTGCGGTGCAGACACCTTCCTGCGGGTCGGGACCAGCGGTGGTATGGATCTGGAGGTTAAGAGTGGTGATCTGGTGATTGCCAACGGCGCGATCAGAATGGAAGGAACCAGCCGCGAATATGCTCCGATTGAGTTTCCGGCAGTACCGGATTTTGTTGTTACCACCGCGCTGGCAGAGGCAGCCAGGCAGATGGATCTGCCTTATCATGTGGGTGTGGTACAGTGCAAGGATTCCTTTTATGGTCAGCATTCTCCGGAGACCAAGCCGGTCAGTTATGAGCTGCAGGCCAAGTGGGATGCCTGGGTGAAGCTGGGCTGCAAAGCATCAGAGATGGAATCTGCAGCCGTCTTTACGGTTGCCAGTGCCCTGAAGGTTCGGGCCGGTTCTGTCTTTTTGGTCATTGCCAATCAGGAGCGGGCCAAAGCCGGACTGGATAATCCGGTGGTACACGATACGGATGCAGCGATCCGCACGGCGGTCGAAGCAATCCGGATTCTGATTAAAGAAGATAAAAAGAGGTGAGGTGCCTGAGATGAAAGATACGGAATTAATTCCCCTTGCTATCGCGGCAATGAAGCGCGCATATACACCATACTCCGGATTCCAGGTAGGAGCGGCACTGCTAACGAAAGACGGAACGGTCTATCAGGGTTGTAATATTGAGAATGCCGCGTATACTCCGACCAACTGTGCGGAGCGCACCGCCTTTTTCAAGGCAGTAAGCGAAGGACAGACGGACTTTCAGGCTATTTGTGTTGTGGGTGGCAAGGATGGTATCCTGACGGATTACACATCACCTTGCGGCGTATGCCGTCAGGTTATGATGGAATTTTGCTGTCCGGAGGATTTTCGCATTATACTGGCTAAAAGTGAGACTGAATATCAGACCTGGCTGTTGAAAGATCTGCTTCCGATGGGATTTGGGCCGGACAATCTGGCAGGAGAGGAGCAGACTGAAAAATGAAAGAACAGCAATGGAAACGGATATTTGTAATCGTAGTGGATTCTCTGGGGGCAGGTGAGGCAGAAGATGCTGCCGAATATCACGATGTCGGTGCCGATACCCTGGGGCATATATCGCAATCAGTAGAGACCTTTCACATACCAAATCTCCAGAAGCTTGGCCTGGCCAACCTGCATCCGCTCAAACAGGTCAGCCCGGTGGCAGCGCCGCTGGCTTATTATACCAAGCTGAATGAGCGCAGTAAAGGAAAAGATACAATGACCGGACACTGGGAACTGATGGGCCTGAAGACAGAAACACCGTTTATTACCTTTACCGATCATGGTTTTCCGCCGGAACTGATCCGTGAACTGGAAGAGCGTACCGGACATAAAGTGATCGGCAATAAAAGCTCCAGCGGAACCGAGATTCTGGATGAGCTGGCAGAAGAAGAGATTGCCACCGGCAATATGATCGTATATACATCGGCAGACTCAGTCCTGCAGATCTGCGGCAATGAAGAGACCTTTGACCTGCAGGAGCTATACCGCTGCTGCAAGATTGCCAGAGAACTGACCATGAAAGATGAGTGGAAGGTCGGACGGGTCATTGCCAGGCCTTATACAGGGAAAAAGAAAGGGGAATTCAAACGGACCAGCAACCGGCATGATTATGCCGTTAAGCCGTTTGGTCCGACCGCACTGACGTTGCTGAAAGATCATGGGCTGGATGTTATCTCGATCGGCAAGATTAATGATATTTTTAACGGTGAAGGAATTACGGAGGCATTCAAATCCGACTCCTCCGTACATGGTATGGAGCAGACCATAGAAACCGCCAGGGATCATGATTTCCATGGTTTGTGTTTTGTTAATCTGGTTGATTTTGATGCCTTATGGGGGCATCGCCGGGATCCGGAAGGGTATGCGAAAGAACTGGAACGGTTCGATGAAAAGCTGGGCGCACTGCTGGAGGTTCTGGGCCAGGATGACCTGCTGATGATCACGGCTGATCACGGCAATGATCCTACCTATACGGGGACTGATCATACCAGAGAGCGGGTGCCGCTGCTGATTTACTCAAGCGCTCTGAAAGGCGGAGCACTGCCCGGGCAGCCGGACACCTTTGCAGCAGTCGGAGCTACAGTGGCTGATAATTTCGGACTGAAGATGCCGGACGGTACGATCGGTACATCACTGCTTCCTGAGATTGCAATGGCAGAACAACGATAAGCGGCAGACGGGCATGAATTAAGGCTGTTGTATCCGGGAGAAATTCCCGGTACAACAGCCCTTTCTTGTGAAGTGCCGAATCTAATATATAAATTACAGCCTGGATACGTTAGTAGCCTGTGGTCCCTTTGCACCGTCTACTACATCAAATTCTACTTCTGCACCTTCTTCAAGGCTCTTATAGCCGTCCATGTTCAGGCCGGAGTAGTGTACAAATACATCATTCCCCTGCTCATCACTGATGAAGCCGTAGCCTTTTTGGTTGTTGAACCACTTCACTGTACCTTTGTTCATGATCATACCTCCAAAATCAATTGAAAAATATAGTTATGTTACCATTTTTTGTAACTGCCCTAAGAATAGCATAGAAGTAGAAATGTGTCAAACAGTTTTGTCCGATTTGGTAAAATATCAAAACCTTTACAAAATACAAAAATAAGTGGAAGATGGGCGCAAACTTGTGATAAACTAGGGTGAGTGAAAGTTGAGGAAATGAGACATGAAATGGAATAATATCCGGCAGCATCTGACAACGATTACGGAGCATAAATTACTGGTTATGCGATATTGCTTCCGGGTCGGCTTATATCGTCAGGGACTGCTGCACGATTTGTCAAAATATATGCCGTCAGAATTTTTAACCGGGGTTCGCTATTATCAGGGCGACCGGAGTCCCAATGCGGCGGAACGGGATGAAAAGGGCTATTCTGCCGCCTGGCTTCATCATAAAGGCAGAAATAAACATCATTTTGAATACTGGATTGATTTCTCAAAAGCCAGCGGGGGGCTGGCCGGATGTAAGATGCCGCTTGTTTATGTGGTGGAGATGGTGATGGACCGGATCGCGGCATGCCGGATATATCAGGGTAAGGATTATACGGATGCAGCAGCATGGGAATATTACCAGCGTGAAAAAGCATATGTACAAGAGGCAATGCACAAGGATACCAGGCATCTGCTGGAACAAATCCTGATAATGCTGCGGGATGAGGGTGAGGAGACTACCATTGCATATCTGCGGCGGCTGCTGAAATAGCGGCAGGATTAAGAAAAAAGGGCGGGGAAGAGGAGATGACAGAGCAAAAGAAGCGTGGTCGGCTATACAGCTTTTGGCTTTCATGTAGCATGAAGAAAAAGTTCTGCACGTTTGCAGGAGTTGTTACGGTGACCATCGGACTGGCGATTCTCAGCAATATTAACACGATTAATTATGCCTTATATGGATTTGGCCAGATTATGGAGGATAATGTAAAAAGCTATAATTTTCTGGTAGCCATGAGTCTGGAGTCGGAGACATTTGAAACTTATGTGCGGAGTCGGACACCGGAAAATCGTGAGGCGTATGAGACTGCCTGTGAAAAGACGCGGCGCAGTGTAACGGCGCTGCCGTATGACTACAGACAGATCGGGGCGACCCGTTATGCGCAGACATGGTCGATCCGTAGCTTTTATTCCAATTATATTGTGGAACGTGATCATTTTCTGACGATGAATGAGAATCATCTGGATTACGTGGAAGTTCTGTACCGTGTGTACCAGATGCAGAAATATATGGACAGCTATGCCAGGCGTCTGATGCAGCTGACGATGCAGGATGGCAACAGTTCATATTTGAGCCGGGTATCCAGTCTTTACCGGCTGCCTGTTATTTTGCTGCTGGTCGGATGTCTGGTTGTCAGCATAGTCATTGTCCTGACTTTCCTGATGTGGCGGTCGATGGTCACTCCGATAGAGCAGCTGGTCCGGGTATCCCGAAGGATTGCCAAAAACAATTTCCCGGAAGATGATATCGTTGTAGAGAATCGCGACGAGCTTGGCGAACTGGTTCAGACCTTCAATAAAATGAAGCAGGCTACGGTAGGATATATCGGAGCGCTACAGGAGAAGTACGAAATTACCCAGCTGCTTCATAAGGAAGAACTGGAGCGGGTGGAGATAGAGAAGAATCTGGAGGCAACCAGGCTGGATGTGTTAAAGAGCCAGATCAATCCCCATTTTCTGTTTAACACGCTGAATATGATTGCCTGTATGGCCAAACTGGAAGAAGCGGATGTTACGGAACGGATGATTAACAGTATGAGTAATCTGTTCCGCTACAATCTGAAAACAACCGAGACCGAGGTACCGCTGAGCCAGGAACTGAAAATTGTTGATGATTATATGTATCTGCAGCAGATGCGGTTTGGTGACCGGATCCAGTACCAGAAAGATATAAGCAGTGAGGCTCTGGAGCGGATTATCCCGTCATTTTCGCTTCAGCCGATTGTGGAAAATGCCATTATTCATGGCCTGTCCAGCAAGGTGCAGGGCGGCCGGATTTTTATCCGGGCCCGGATCATCAATCAGAAACTGCAGATTACCATTATGGATACCGGAGTAGGCATGGATAAAAACAGGCTGCGGGAATTACGTGCAGCCCTGAGCCAGCGGAAGACCTCACGGACCGGGATCGGGCTTGGCAATATCTACAAGCGGCTTCACATGATGTATGAGGATGCTGATTTATTAATCTACAGCAAGAAAAATGCCGGAACGGTCGTGCAGATGAAAATGGCGCTGGGGAATCGAAAGGTATAAAAGAAAGCGGGGGACAACATGTATCGGATATTGATTGCAGATGATGAGCAAATTGAACGAAAAGTATTATATAAAACGCTGGAAAAGCATTTTTCAGACTTTTGTGAAATCTATCAGGCGGAAAATGGCCGGGAAGCGCTGCGGATATATGAAGAGAAACAGATTCAGATTGCTATTCTGGATATTGAAATGCCCGGAATGGATGGGATTCAGACGGCCGAGGCGATCCGCAAACGGGATCTGGACTGTTGTCTGATTTTCCTGACGGCCTATGATGAATTCAGTTATGCAAGAAAGGCAATTTCGGTAAGGGCTCTGGATTATCTGCTGAAGCCTTATCAGGAAGATGAATTGCTCAGCGTTCTGGAAATGGCCATCTATCAGATTGATAAGGTCAGGAGCGAAGCCGGAAAAGCAAAGCCTAATGAAATCTTCGGAGTCAGGGAGAATGTCGTCTTCCCATCGGAGGACGAGCTTATGGACAATGGTCAGGTTCGGCTGGGTAAAGTTAAAGAATCAATTAAAAATTATATAAAGAACCGCTATATGGAGGATATATCGCTTCAACAGGTGGCAAAGGAAATGAATTATTCGGAGCCATATTTCTGCAAACTGTTTAAGCAATGTTTCTCCCGCAACTTTACTGCATACCTGACCGAATTTCGGATGGAGGAGGCCAAACGGCTGCTGCTGGAGCCGACAGCAAATGTCAAAAATATCGGGGAATCGGTTGGCTATCTGGACTCCAGTTACTTTGCCAAAGTATTCCGCCGTTATACCGGAAGCAGTCCCACCGAATACCGGATGGAGCTGTATCAGAGAAATGAATAACAGAAAAGGAAAGGTAATAATGGGGAAAAAGCTGGGCCATATCGTCATCTGCCTCCTGCTGATGCTGCAGCTGGGGGCCTGTAAAAGCAAGCTGGATGAAACCGTTGTCGATCCTGAACAGAAGCGCGTCTTTACCTATGCCGAAAATCATGCCGAGGATTATCCGACAACACTTGGGGCTTACAAGTTTGCAGAACTGGTGTATGAAAGAACCGGAGGAAGAATTGAAATACAGGTGAGGGCAGGAGGTATACTTGGAGAAGAAAAGGGAGTAATCGAACAGCTTCAGTACGGTGGTGTTGATTTTACCAGAGTATCCCTGTCGCCGCTGGCTGAATACGTACCGAAGCTGAATGTTCTTCAGATGCCGTATCTTTATACCGGACCTGAGCATATGTGGAAGGTACTGGACGGAGATATCGGTGCTGATTTTATGAATTCCTTTGAGGGTTCGAATCTCGTGGCGTTGTCATGGTATGATGGCGGTGCGAGGAATTTTTATAATAACGTAAGGCCGATTCATAACCTTGAAGATATAAAAGGCCTGCGGATCCGGGTACAGGAGTCAGAGCTGATGATGGCATTGGTTGAGGCACTCGGAGCAAATCCGACCCAGATCGTCTTCGGTGATGTATATTCCCGGCTTGAGATGGGGGATATTGACGGTGCTGAGAACAACTGGCCTTCCTATGAATCCATGAAGCATTACGAGGTAGCCAGATATTATACCATGGATGAACATACCCGGGTACCAGAAATACAGCTATGCTCTCAGTCTACCTGGGAGTCTTTGTCCACAGATGATCAGGAGATCATCACCGCCTGTGCCAGTGAATCGGCGTTGTATCAGCGGCGTATCTGGGCTGAGCGGGAAACGCTGTCAGAACGTGTGGTAAGGGCTGCCGGATGTGAGGTTGTAGAGCTTTCCGCCGAAGAAAAAGCAAGGTTCCAGAAGGCTGTTTTTCCGGTCTATGAAGAGTTTTGTGCAGATTACATGAATATTATTGAAGCTATTGTTGATGCCGGTAAATAAGATGTTAAAATATTACTTGCAATGTTAAATATTTCCCATTTTTGATTTTATTACAATCAGTTATAATTAGGTTGTAAATATAAAGAAAGTATAAACACTTTCTAAAAAAAGTCAAAAGTGGGAGGTTTTTTTATGAGAAAATTGTTTGCGTTAACACTTTCATCAGCAATGGTAATTTCCCTGGCAGCCTGTGGACTGAAGTCCCCGGAACCAGCAGCTACCGAAGCTCCGACAACAGTGGCAGAAGTAGAAGCAGGTGATACTGCAAGTGAAGCGGTTGAACCTGTTGGACCTGAAATCACCCTGGTTTATGCAGAGGTTAACCCATTAGATACAATCGTTGGCCAGACTGATACTGCATTCAAAGAGAAAGTAGAAGAGCTGTCCGGCGGTTCCATTAAAATTGACCTCCAGGCAAGCGGCGTACTTGGATCTGAAAATGATGTTCTGGATACCATGCTTGGCGGCGGCGGAACGATTGATATGTCCCGTATTTCCGCATTTGCACTGACCAGCTATGGAGCTGAAAAGTCTACTCTGTTATCCATTCCTTATACCTTTGTAAGCCGTGAACATTTCTGGAATTTTGCAAACAGCGACCTGGCTCCGGAATTCCTGCTTGAGCCGGAAGAGATCGGTCTTGGTGTGAGAGGTCTGTTCTACGGAGAAGAAGGTTTCCGTCATTTCTTCACGGTAAAAGAAGTAAAGACTCTGGAAGATATCAAAGGTATGAAACTGCGTGTGTCGAATGACCCGATCATGAACGGCATGGTAAGCGGACTTGGTGCAAATGCAACCGTAGTAGCATTCAACGAATTATATTCCGCACTGCAGACCGGCGTTGTGGACGGCGCTGAGCAGCCGGTTGCAAACTACAAGTCCAACGCATTCCAGGAAGTAGCTCCAAACCTGATTCTGGATGGCCATACCCTGGGTGCAATTCAAGTTATTATCACTGATGAAGCATGGGACAAACTGACTCCTGAACAGCAGGAAATCGTAGTAGAAGCAGGAAAATATGCATCTGACTACAATGCAAAAATTTCTGAAGAGGCAGAAAACAAAGTACTTGATGATCTGAAAGCTGAAGGCACTAATATCGTTGAAGTAAATGATATTACACCATGGCAGGAAGCTTGTAAAGATATTATTGAATCTTCGACAGCAAAAAACAAAGAACTATATCAGCAGATTTTAGATATGCAGTAGAATAAAGTGAAATGAAACTGGGCACTGGGGAAATATATGCCCCGGTGCTCTCGATTTCTTAAGGAGGAATTGATATGCCTGCGATATTTGTAAAAATTGACAAGCTTAAACCAGCATATGATATGGTCTATAAATTTGTACTGACGATATGTAAGTTTCTTTTGGTTATTGATATCCTGATTACCTGTATGTCGGTTTTGGGAAGATATGTGTCATTTATCCCGGATCCGGCCTGGACGGAGGAAGTGGTATTGTCCTGTATGGCATACATGGCCGTACTTTCAGCGGCGCTTGCTATCAGAAGAAATGCGCATATTCGGATGACGGCACTGGATACTTATTTACCTAAAAAATTAGTAATGGCATTGGATGTGATATCTGATATGGGAGTACTGATTCTGGCATTTATCATGATTTTCGTAGGCTTGAAATATGCATCCGGAATCGGTGCCAAAGGTACCTATGTAAGTATGCCGGGCGTATCCCGTTTCTGGATGTATTTCCCGGTACCGCTTGCCGGTGTTGCAATGGTTATTTTCCAGTTTGAAACACTATACAATCATATCAAAGCATTTTTTGTAAAGGAGGTAACGCTATAATGGGTGCAGATAGCTTAGCAATTATTATATTACTGGCCAGCTTTTTTATCATGGTATTATTACGCTTCCCGATAGCATATGCAGTAGCACTGGCATCTGTACTTTGCCTGCTCAGCCAGGGACTGCCTCTGACAACAATTTGCCAGCATATGGTAAAGGGAATCAGTTCCTACAGCCTGATGGCGGTTCCGTTCTTTATCACGATGGGCTGTCTGATGGGTACCGGCGGTATTTCCGAAAAGCTGATTGCACTGGCTAATGCCTGTGTGGGCTGGATGCGCGGAGGTATGGCGATGGTTAATATTGTTGCATCTTACTTCTTTGGCGGAATCTCCGGTTCAGCATCGGCAGATACAGCTTCTCTCGGATCTATCCTGATTCCGATGATGGTTGATCAGGGATATGATGATGACTTTTCAACTGCAGTTACCATTACATCTTCCTGTGAAGGTTTGCTGGTTCCTCCGAGTCACAATATGGTTATCTATGCAACCACAGCAGGCGGTATTTCCGTAGGAAGCCTTTTCCTGGCAGGATATATTCCCGGCGCGCTGTTAGCAGTATCCTTAATGGTTGGTTCTTACATTATATCAGTAAAACGCAACTATCCAAAAGGCGACAAATTCAGCATGAAAAACCTGATCAAACAGTTAAGTGTATCCTTCTGGGCACTTGCCGCAGTATTGATCGTTGTATTCGGTGTGGTAGGAGGTTTATTTACTGCAACTGAGTCTGCAGCAATCGCAGTTATCTATAGTTTGATCGTCAGCGTATTTATTTACAAAGGTTTGAACTGGAAGGGTGTATGGAACGTCATCGGTGATTGTGTAGATACCCTTGCCATCGTATTGATACTGATTGCAACATCCAGTGTATTCGGTTACTGTCTGACCCGTCTGCATGTTCCGGATCTGGCAGCAAAGACAATCGTAGGACTGACAGACAATCCAATCCTGCTGGCACTGCTGCTGAATCTGATCCTGTTAGTGCTTGGGTGTATCATGGATATGGCACCAATCATTCTGATTGCAACCCCGATTCTGCTTCCGATCGCAACCTCCATCGGTATTGATCCGGTCCAGTTCGGTATTATCGTAGTATTAAACTGTGGTATCGGCCTTCTGACTCCACCGGTCGGAGCCGTACTATTTATTGGTTCGGCAGTATCCAAGGTACCGATGGAACGAGTCGTCAAGGCGACCCTGCCATTCTACCTGTGTATGATCATCACCCTGCTGCTGATCACATTCATCCCGGCTATCAGCTTATGGCTCCCGACCATGTTAGGATAATAAAATTTTATGGAGTATAAATACAGTTACCGAACAACGGCTTCTGATCTCTGGCAGTTAACCATGTACTATACATACGGTTCCATTGTTGGCATATGTAATGTCATTTTTACAGCAGCCGTCTTAGCATTATCAATCAGTAAGTGGAAGGAAGCGGGTGATTTTCTAAAAGGCATGATGATCCTGGGATGCTGCCTGTTCACCGTGATCCAGCCGCTGACATTCTTAAACAAAGCTAAAAAGCAGGCATCGCTGATCACTCAGGATACAACGATGCAGTTTGATGATACAGGAATCCATATCATAGTAGGAGATCAGGAATCGAGTATTAAATGGAAATCCGTAAAACGGATCTCAAAGAAACCTACGATGGTAATTATCTTTGCTGATACGACGCATGGGTTTGTTCTTACGAACCGGGTGCTGGGAAAAGAAAAAGAGACTTTTTACCAGTATCTGCTGTCAAAGATAGGCACGGGCAAATAATAATTTAAATTGAAAAGGTGAATTTCTATAAGCAGAAAAATTTATAGAGATTCACCTTTTTTATTTTTGAGTCAATAAGTTTGAGTATCTTCAACATGCTTTTTCCATAACTGCATCAGATGTCGTTCCGGCCTGGTCAAATAAGCTCCTTTAAGATAGCAAAAGGTTAATGTCCATGCCTGGACAGGCGGAACGCTAAAGTAAACAATAGAAGCATCTTTTTCAACATAAGACTGCGGAAAAAATGCAAGGCAGATCTGCTGCTTGACCAGATTTAGGATCGTGAGTGAACCGGTAGCTTCAAAAAGCACTTTTGGTTTAAAACCGGCATGCGAAAATGCCAGGTCAATCATATCGCGAAAGCGGGTTTCCTGCCCCATCAGAATGAATTCATCGTTTTGAAACAGACGCAGATCAATCTCCGGTAATGTCCGGTAGCTTTCCGTCCCGGCCAGATGTGCCAGCGGGTGAGAACCTGGAACACCCAGAACCATGATCTCGGTGCCGATATCATAATATTCCAATAACGAATGAGCATGGAAATGCTCCGTATAGGTTGACAGTCCCAGGGTGACATCTTTTTGCAAAACCATCTGCTCCATCTTTTTGACCCTGGCTTCCCGGATTTTAAAGGTGATTTTTGGATAATCCTGATGAAATTTTGGATACACACTGGAAAACATCAGCGCGCCCCGTTCCGGCGTATAGGAGATCGCAATTTCTCCGCCGGTTTCTGCGGCAACATCCTGAATGATTCGGTAGGTATCTTCTTTCATTATGAGCATCTGTCTGGCTGCTGCTAAATAGGTGTTGCCGGCAAAAGTAGGAATCATGGAATGGTGGTGGCGCTCGAATAAGGGGGTGCCTAATTCCTTTTCCAACTTCAACAGCTGTTGGTTCAATGCGGACTGGGTGAGAAAAAGCTTTTCGGCAGCCCGTGAAATGCTCTGTTCCTTTTCTATGGCAACGATATATTCCAGTTGTTTCAGATCCATAGCAGACCCTCCTGACTATCAAGGCTTAAAAAAATTAAGCGTTGTTATAAAAAGCACTAAGTTGTGCTGAGTGGATAGGTATATTATAATAACAATATGTTAATAAAGCAACTTATTTTAACTAAAATGCACAAAGGGTTAAAGGAGAGGGAATGATGAGAAAATGTGTATCAGGAATGGTTTTGGTTGCAGCAATGGCGGGGACCCTGTTAACCGGATGTTCAGGGGGAAAAACAGAGGGGCTGCCGAAAACGATTGAGGTGTTGGTTCCGGCCAAAGCCGGAGGCGGAACCGATATTATGGCAAGAGCTTTGAGTGCTGAAATATCTCAGACTGCCGGTGTTAATATGACGATTGTAAACAATACTGACGGCGGTGGTGTAGTGGCTATGGAGACAGTACGGGCAGCGAAAAATGACGGCAGTAAAGTTCTGCAGTTCCATACAACCATGTTAATTAAGTCAGCGACTGGAGTTTATGATAAACAGTGTGCGGATGATTTTAAAATCATCGGGGTAGCCCAGGGGACAGAGAAGGCCCAGTATGTGCTGGTGACATCGGCGGATTCCGGAATGAACAGTTTAGATGATTTTTTGGCTGAGGCCGATGGCAGGGAATTGAAACTTGGCGTGGAGACCGGAGGAACCAGTCATATCATTACCGGTTTGATTGCAAAGGCTGCCGGTATCAATGCAAAATATGTGGAAGCCGGATCAGACACGGAAAAGCTGACGGCACTTATCGGCGGCACGATTGATGCAGCTGTTGTAAACGTAAATCAGGCCAGACAGTATGTAGAAGCCGGAAAAGCATATGCCCTTGCGGTTGTTAGCAATGGTGAGGCTGGCGTGAGAAGTAGCGTATTGCCGGATATTCTTTCTTTTGAAGAGCAGGGCATTGACTGTACCTTTGCAATCGTAAATCTTTTTTGCGGACCAAAGGATATGAGCGATGAAACAGCAAAGAAACTGTATGAATATTATTCGGCGGCGGCAGATAGTGATGCTGTTAATGCAACTTTGGAGCCGGCCGGAATGGGTATGAAATTTATGTCCTATGAGGAGGGGCCGGAAATCGTGGCAAAGCTGCAGCAGGACATTAACATAGTGGTTGAGGAGTTGGGGTTAAAGCAAAACTAAGGGGGATATTATGAAGTTAAAACGCGATCAGATTACGGGAGCAGTACTTGTACTTTTGGGCTGTATTGTAGCCGTAATGGTTAATCAGTTTCGGATTCCTTTCTCTGCATCTTATCCCGGCCCAAAGGCTTTGCCAATGATTGCGGTGATTGGATTTATTATTTGCGGAGCCGGAGTTTTTATTACCAGTACCAGAAACAAAGAGCCGGAACCAGTATTTTTATTGAAAGAAGGCTGGCTGCGTAGCGCCTGTTCCCTTGGCCTGCTGGTGATATATGTGTTAGGACTAAAGTATGTGGGCTATCTGATTTCAACGCCGATTATCAGTTATTTGTTTGCCGCATACTATGCGAAGGGCAGCAATGCAACCCTGAAAGCCAAAGTCTTGTTCTCGATATTGTTTACTATCATTATTTATGTCATTTATATATATGCGTTTGGTCTTGGTTTGCCGACCGGCGAACTATTTGGATAGAGAGGAGACAGACAATGATACAATATCTTTCATACATAATCGGGCAGGTATCAAATCCGTTTAATATCATTTTATTACTGGTCGGCAACATTATTGGTCTCATTTTTGGTGCAATCCCGGGTCTGTCCGGAACTCTGGCAGTTATGCTGTTTATGCCGCTGACTTATAGCATGAATGCAGGTTCCGCAATTATATTTCTGCTATCCTTATGGATTGGCGGCTGTTCCGGTGCATTTATTGGTTCCGTGCTGTTAGGGATTCCTGGTTCGGCTTCAGCGGTATCGACCTGCTGGGATGGCTACCCGATGAGTAAGGCTGGAAAATCCGGAAAAGCATTAGCAATTGGAATGGTGGCATCCTTTATGGGTACTTTTTTTAGTGCGATTGCCGGAGCCTTTTTAAGTCAGTCGGTTGCAGATGTCGCCTTTCTTTTGGGACCGTGGGAGTACTTTGGACTATGTTTTGTGGCTATCACGATGGTCCTGGCAATCTCAAAAGGAAATATGTTTAAGGGGCTGTTATCTGCATCAATCGGTCTGTTACTGGCTTCAGTAGGATTTTCGCCCATCGATGCGGAAGCACGGTTTGTTTTTGGTAATATGCATCTGATGGGTGGTCTTGGTATGACAGTAGTACTGATTGGTATATTCAGTGTCAGCAGCATTATATTAGCTCATGCCAAAGGTTTCGACCCGCTGCCGGAGGTGGATACCAAATCGGTAAAGGGACTGGGAATTACAATTACTGACATCAAAGAGAATTTTGTCAATATTATTCGTTCCTGGCTGATTGGACTTGGTATTGGTTTTCTGCCGGGTATGGGGTCAGGTTTATCAAACCTGGTAGCCTATTCGGCGGCTAAAAATGGCTCCAAATCACCGGAGACGTTTGGAACCGGTAATCCGGAAGGAGTCTGGGCTCCGGAGGTAGCAAATAATGCCTCGATCGGTGGTGCGATGATTCCAATGGCTGCACTTGGTATTCCCGGTGATTCAACAACAGCTCTGCTGATTGGCGCCCTGACAATTCACGGTCTGGAAATGGGACCGATGGTATTCCGTAATAGCGGTAACGTAGTATATTTGATGTTTTTCGTGGTTGCTCTCTGCGCTATTGTCTGTTTGCTTTTGCAGGCGCTGGGAATGAGAACCTTTCCATTGATCTTAAAGGTTCCTTATCACTATATGTATCCGGCTCTGATCATTATATCGTTTATCAGTGCATATGTGGATTCGAGCAGTATTTACAAATGCGGTTTGATGCTGGTATTTGCCGCAGTAGGAATCTTGATGGCTTATGGCAGCCTGCCAACCTCACCATTGATTCTGGCATTTATTCTGGGACCGATTCTGGAGAGTAATATGCTGAAAGCATTTCAGAATACCGGAACGGTGACAACCTTTTTCACAAGACCGATTTCCTGCGTGTTTATGATTATCGGGATAGGCTGCGTATTCTCGCCAATTATTAAGAGCTGCCTGGCAAAAATGAAAAGAAAGCAGGTATAAAGAAAAATGAAATTGAATAGTACATCAGGAGTTAGTCTGCCGCCGGAAAAGCTTATGGAACATTGCTGCCGTACCCCATGGGAAACGTATCTGCCTCCGTTTCGGATGGCTCCCGGAGTTTATTATGTATCGGGGAATGACTGGGTTGCATGCTATTTGCTTGATACCGGAGATGGATTGATTTTGATTGACACAGCGATGCATGAGACTTGCTATTTAATGCTGGAAAGTATCAGAAAACTTGGTTATGACCCAAAGGACATTAAAAAGATCCTGCTGACACACGCCCACTGCGATCATATCGGGGCGGCCAGAACCATGAAAGAACTGACGGGGGCTGAGTTGTATCTGGGAGAGCGGGATTTGTTTTTCCTGAATCAAAGAAAAGATTTAATTTGCAATGATGGCTATACCTGTGGTGATTTTGTGGCAGATAAAGTATATGCGGATGATAAACCGATTCGTCTGGGAAACATCACCATCCACACGGTGTCCACAGCGGGACATACGCCTGGCTGCACGTCTATGTTTTTCGATGTTACCGGCAAAGGCGGACAGACCTATACCTGCGGAATCCATGGTGGCCTGGGGCTTAACACAATGTCACGGAAATTTCTTCTGGAAAATGGCCTGCCGTTGTCTTTACAACAGGAATTTTGTGAGGGTTTTCGTAAACTCGATCAAATGCAAGTGGATATCTGTCTGCCTTCCCACACCAATCAGGTCGGTGTGATTCCACTGATACCGGAAATCACCGAAGACTATAATCCGTTTTACGCGCCTCACATCTGGCATGATTTGATGCGGGAACGGCTGCAGCGGATGGAAACGTTAATGGAAGCTGAGGCGGAACAATTGGTGGATTAACAGAGTAAAAATGGGGAACCTGCTATACCATAATTCAAGCTAAGGGAGTTGGATACTGCTGATAGTTATTCGGTGGTGTGCAGCTTTCTGTTTTCCTCTTGTATTATTTAATCAAATATGATAGCATTAATTTCTAAACTTAATTTACGGTTTCTTCCGTAAATCAGTCCAAATTTCAGGACAATCCTGGCCGGGTCGGCTCAAATTACAACACGTGTAATGAAGATGCAGAGTAAATGAGGTGATTTTATTGAATGTCTATTGAAGTGAAACTTGATTTTGATTATAATAAAAGGAGAACAATAGATGGAAGATAAAGCTTTGCAATGGCATCCGGCTTACTTTTCCGCCGACCATCGGGAGGGGGACTTACCGCTTAGGCGGCGTTGCAAATTGAACTGTCGGATACCAAGGGATTACAATTTCTGAAAGAATACAATCTCACTGAAAAGCCGCTTCAGATTGATAGTTTGGTACTTAAGCTGGAACCTGGATGTGAAGTGAGCAAAAGTATCGGTCGGATATTTCGGAGGTATAATATTATTGAGTATAAAAGCCCGGGTGATTATATTAGTGTGAATGATTACTATAAGGTGCTTGGGTATACCTGTATCTACCAGTCGAACACCGAAACGGTGCAGGCAATAAAACCGGAAGAATTAACCATAACATTGATTGCCAACCATTATCCGAGAGTCTTGATGGAGCATTTGAAGGTGCAGTATGGAGCAGAGATTGATTTGATGTTTCCGGGAATATATTACCTAAAGGGACTGATGTTTCCGGTGCAAATTATTATTACCGGAAAGCTTAGTCCGGGAGAATACATATGGCTTAGCCGTCTGCGGATGAACCTGAAGGTGGCGGAGGATATCAGGCCATTAGCCGAAGCCTATAAAGGCAAAGAGAAGCATCCGCACTATGAAGCTGTGATGAATTTGATTATTCGGGCGAATTATCAACAATATGAGGAGGGGAAGTATATGTGTGAAGCATTACGTGAACTGTTTGCAGATGAATTGCAGGAGCGGGAGGAGAAAGGGCTAACCCAAGGACTTGCCGAGAGTATTTTGCAATTATTGACTGATATAGGATCAGTTCCGGATGAATTGGCAAACATTGTTTTATCCCAGTCGAACCAGGAGATGCTGCGCCAGTGGCTTCTGATTGCTGCCAGAGTGAGTAGCGTTGCCGAGTTTAAAAAGAAAATAAACGCATAAGAAAGGAGGTCGTTTGTGCATAAACGACCTCCTTTCCCCCTGCGACCATCTTCCCGACACCTACTCCTTATGAAGAATATCTCCCGGAAATGGATAAAGCTCCGCATAATTCTCCAGTTCTGCATCACTTTCAGGAAGTGCCGGAATCAATCCGGTAAGATCGGTAGCAGAACCTGCCTCGATATTATTTGTTGAAGGAGTATCACAGCCATAAGGATCATTCTTAATGTCTGGTTTTTCATCATTTTTCATCGTCTTCACCTCACATTCGATATAAGAGTAGTATGAGATAAAAAAGATGAAGTATGCATTTCTATCTTAAAAATCAAACATTTAAAGCAGCGGTAATAAACCCTTTAAATAACGGATGTGGACGGTTCGGGCGGGACTTTAGCTCAGGATGAGCCTGTGTCGCAATGAACCAGGGGTGGGATGGCAGTTCGATCATTTCAACAATCCTGCCATCTGGCGAGATTCCACATAGATTCATGCCATGCTCAGTCAGTACCTTACGGAAGTCATTATTAACTTCATAACGGTGACGGTGGCGCTCATGAATCAGATCAGACTGATATAGCTGATATGATTTGGAATCTTTATCAAGTGTACAGGGGTATGATCCCAGACGCAGGGTTCCGCCGATATCTTCAATACCGTCCTGATCCGGCATCAGATGGATAACCGGATGGGTGGTGGAAGGATCCAGTTCGATGCTGTGGGCATCTTTGTATCCGACTACATTTCTGGCAAATTCGACGATCGACAGCTGCATGCCGAGACACAGTCCCAGGAAAGGGATGTTGTGTTCGCGGGCATAACGGATTGCCAGCAGCTTGCCGTCGATACCGCGGTCACCGAATCCACCAGGAACCAGTATGCCCTGGACGTCACCGAGTAAAGCGCAGATATTGTCAGCGTTGACAGTTTCGGAATCTACCCACTTGATGTTAACATCAGCGCGATTGGCGACGCCGCCATGCTTCAGGGATTCCACTACAGAGATGTAGGCGTCATGCAGCTGGGTGTATTTGCCGACCAGGGCGACGGTGACTTGCCTTTCCGGGTGTTTCCATGCGTCAATCATGGTTTTCCATTCGGTAAGATCCGGTTCGGGACAATCCAGCTTCAGGCATTCACATGCAACCTGGGCCAGATGCTCTTCTTCCATGGCAAGCGGAGCTTCGTAAAGCACGTCCACATCCAGATTCTGTAATACATGATTCTGGGGGACATTACAGAACAGGGCGATCTTGCTGCGGATACTGTCATCAAGCGGAAGTTCACTGCGGCAGACAATGATATCAGGCCAGATTCCCATGCCCTGCAGATCTTTAACACTGGCCTGGGTAGGTTTTGTTTTCAGTTCGCCGGAGGCTCTCAGATATGGGATTAGGGTTACATGGATTAAAATGGCATTTTCACGGCCGATTTCGTGCTGAAACTGACGGATGGCCTCTAAGAATGGCTGGCTTTCGATGTCGCCTACGGTACCGCCGACTTCAATGATGGCAATCTCCGTATCAGGAGTTGCAAAGTTACGGTGGAACCGGCCTTTGATTTCATTTGTGATGTGGGGGATTACCTGAACCGTGCCTCCGCCGAAGTCGCCGCGGCGTTCTTTGTGCAGGACACTCCAGTATACCTTACCGGTGGTTACGTTGGAATTTTTGGTCAGGTTCTCGTCGATGAAGCGCTCATAATGACCCAGATCCAGGTCTGTTTCTGCGCCGTCATCGGTGACGAAGACTTCTCCGTGCTGCACTGGGTTCATGGTGCCCGGGTCAATGTTGATATACGGATCGAATTTCTGCATGGTTACCTGATAGCCGCGTGCTTTCAGCAGACGGCCTAATGATGCGGCAGTAATACCTTTTCCGAGACCCGATACAACACCGCCGGTGACAAAGACGTATTTTACTGGCATAGCTGAAACCTCCTTCTTTTTGTATGGGGAAAAAAATAACTTATACATTATACATCTTACAGTGACATAAATCCATATTTTTTTATAAAAAATTTAGTTTTTTTCTCTGTAGTTTCCTTGATTTATAACGTGACAGCATTTATAATGTAGATTAGTTGTGCAAAAGATAAGAGAAGGCACATACAAGGAATAGGAGAATTCATAACATGGATAACAATAACAACTCTCCGAATCAAAATAACGGCGGCAAGGTGCCGAAAAATCAAATCACGATTTTGATTCTGGCGGCATTATTGACACTGATGGCAGTGTCATTTATGCAGAATGTAATGAATAAAAGTATGAAGCAGGAACTGAGCTATGATACGTTTGTTCAGTATGTGGAAGAGGGACAGGTTGAGGCAGTCGTCATTAAGAACTCAGAGATCAGTATTACGATCAAGTCTGATTCACCCAATTATATCCCAACGCTTCAGTATTATACCGTACGGATGGAAGGAGATACCGGACTGGTTGACCGCCTGATCGAACATGGCGTTACCATCAACCGGGAACGGCAGGACAGCAGTATGCTGCTGGAGACAGTTTTAAGTTTCCTGATTCCATTTGCCTGTATCGTGATTTTTATGAATTTCATGATGAAGAAGATGGGCGGCAGCGGCGGCATGATGGGTGTCGGCAAGAGCAATGCCAAAGTCTATATGCAGAAGGAGACCGGAGTTACATTTAAAGATGTGGCTGGCCAGGATGAAGCAAAAGAGTCTCTGGTGGAGATTGTTGACTTCCTGCATAATCCCGGCAAATATACCCATATTGGTGCTAAACTCCCCAAGGGTGCACTTCTGGTAGGGCCTCCCGGAACCGGTAAGACTTTATTGGCAAAAGCCGTGGCGGGTGAAGCACATGTTCCGTTCTACTCCCTGTCAGGCTCTGACTTTGTAGAAATGTTTGTCGGTGTTGGTGCTTCCCGTGTCAGGGATTTGTTTAAACAGGCTCAGGAGTCGGCACCATGTATTATCTTTATCGATGAGGTAGATGCCATTGGTAAGAGCCGTGATTCCCGTTTCGGCGGCGGCAATGATGAACGTGAGCAGACCCTGAATCAGTTGCTTTCTGAAATGGATGGATTCGATTCGTCCAAAGGTCTGTTGGTACTGGCAGCAACGAACCGTCCCGAGATTCTTGATCCGGCACTGCTGCGTCCCGGCCGTTTTGACCGCAGAATCATTGTTGATAAGCCTGATCTGAAAGGCCGTGTCAACATTCTGAAAGTACACGCTAAGAATGTTACCCTTGATGATACCGTAGATCTCGAAGGCATCGCACTGGCAACTTCCGGTGCAGTCGGTTCCGACCTGGCCAACATGATCAACGAAGCTGCTATTCTGGCTGTCAAAAACGGCAGAAAAGCAGTCAGCCAGCCAGATCTGTTTGAAGCAGTTGAAGTCGTACTGGTTGGTAAAGAAAAGAAAGACCGGATCCTCAGTAAAGAAGAACGCCGGATCGTATCATATCACGAGGTTGGTCATGCTCTCGTCAGCGCTCTACAGAAAGACTCCGAGCCGGTTCAGAAGATTACCATCGTTCCCAGAACCATGGGAGCTCTCGGCTATGTTATGCACGTACCTGAAGAAGAAAAGTATCTCAACACGAAGAAAGAAATCGAAGCGATGCTGGTTGGCTATCTGGGCGGCCGGGCGGCCGAAGAACTGGTTTTTGACACCGTAACCACCGGAGCCTCCAACGACATTGAACAGGCAACCAAGATTGCACGTGCAATGGTTACCCAGTACGGAATGTCCGACAAATTCGGCCTGATGGGTCTCGCCACCCAGGAAAGCCAGTACCTGTCCGGCCGTACCGTAATGAACTGCGGCGATGCAACCGCTGCCGAGGTCGACACAGAAGTAATGCGGATCCTAAAAGAATCCTATGACGAAGCCAAACGCCTTCTTTCAGAAAATCGCGAGATCATGGATCACATCGCCGATTTCCTGATCGAAAAAGAAACAATAACCGGCAAAGAATTCATGGAGATCTTCCGCCGCTATAAAGAAACAGAGACTGACACAGAAGAAAAGACCGATTCCCTGATCACAACAGACGAAGTCAAACCCGAAGAAATAATCTAATGTAGTGGACGGACATCGACAGTTCTTAGCGCATAAAAAGGGATTTGCAGGCCGATACCCCTGCAAATCCCTCTTTATGCTCTTAGACTGACCTGCCGAAAGCACGGAGCTGCATCCTGCACGAACTCCCCACTTTCCCTCGCCAATATCCGCCTATTCCACCAAAGCCTTATCAAGTGCACTCTGAATTGAGTTTATTAAAGTCTGAGACGTATACCGGTTTTCTTCCTGGTAAGTAAGTCCCTCTAATGACTGTTTCTCATAAATCTGAGCAGCCAGACTATCAAAAGACGGCTGAACCAGCGGGTACATTGTGGTCACTGAGTCGCTTAGAGAGACCATCGAGACCGAATTGATCCGGTCTGCGTCTACCGCAACTTCCACATTTATCTCCTGAGAGCCGAGTGTAAGGGTGGAAGAATAGATTCCCGGTATGTATAGCACTTGATCAGAAGAGACTGGGGTATCTTTCTTCGGGCGGAACATGATAAATAAAAGAGCAATCAGCAATATACCAAGTCCGACAAATATGGCTGTATATATGATTTCTTTCATTCGCAGTACGACAATTTTTGTGTTTGAGCTCATGGGGAACCTCCGTGCATATTTGATATAATCTATTCCAATTTAGAGCTGATTATGTTATTGACTTGGCGGATCATGAAAATAAAATGGGGGAGTCGATTTTAAACCAGTAATTGAAGGGGAGACAGGGGTGCCGCAGGCATATTGGTGATATTGGGCAAGACAACCATTGAATTGACCTTCCGTTCTCTTGATGATATTAATGGTTTCACTGGACAGATACTCCTTTTTTAACACAGATACTGTACAGTTCAGGGGGACCTGTCCAGTGAAACCATTAATATCATCAAGAGAACGGGAGGTCATTTCATGGTTGTAGGAATTTGTGACGATGATTCAAGAGTAACTGTAAAACTTAAGTCATTATTACTTAAGCATGGCGTAGAGGAGGTTTTTTGTTTTTCCAGTGGCATGCAGCTACTGGAGAGAATAAAAGGGCAATATCCGTTTGATCTTATTTTCGTCCATGACATAAAAAATCACCTGGACTACCTGAAAGAAACTGCAGCCTCTTCATCAGGTTATATTGATACCTTGAATAAGAAGCTTGATTTACAATATATAATTACCGGTAATTATGTGATTGATCTACTTCTGGATATGAAGCAGTCACAGCTTCCTGAAAATATAAGATTTTCGATCACAGGTCAACTGCCAACATCTTTTCCCTGGCTGCAAGATATTGACATAGTTTCTTTGCTGGGAAACGCCCTTGATAATGCGATAGAAGCAATTTCAAAAGCTGATGATGGTGAAATCGATGGTGAAATAAAGATTCATTTTGATTATGATGGCGATTCATTAGCCCTTCGTATATCAAATCACTATTGTGGTTCATTATTTAACATACATACTCTGCCTTCAAGCTCAAAAGCAGAACCTGGTCATGGGTTTGGTCTTGCGAATATCCAAAAGGTTGTTGACAGTTATAATGGTTTCTTAACTCTTGAGGGTGATGGAAGTCATTGTATCTTGAGAATGGTTTTACAGGAAGATGATATATAAAAAAATAAAATTTAAGAGAGGATCATGTATTGGACGACGAAAGATTTTATCAAAAGTTAATGCAGCAAATTGCAGGGGTTTCTAAGACAGTATTAAGGCAAAAAAAGTTACTAATAATGCAGCTATACGAAGACATGGCAGAAAGGCTTTCGCTTGATTCCAGTCATGAAATTGAGATGGGTTATAACGATGATGCCTTGACGATAAAAATCAGATTTCGTGAAGAGCTGCTCCTTACGGAATTTGACGATTCCATGAATAAGTTACTCCTATTGGCAAATTACAGAAGAATTGTGCCTGGCAAAAGTTTTGTTTTATTGGAAATGTGGTATCGTTGCTGGGAATATGAGGAGAAAGAGGATAGCGGCACTCTGCATTAATGTGGGGAGTGACGGGGCTGTCGCACTAAAAAAGCCTGTGGACGCTGGCGGCGGCTGTGCTGCCTGTCCGTATTTCCTGCGGTTTCGGGCCTCAAGAGTCTCTAAAAGCAGGGAACTGCCGCTAAGTACAATGCCAGAAACGCCATAACTCGCTACGCTCAAACAATGGCCGTTTCTGGCATTAACGCGTCATTTCCCTGCTTTAAGAGACTCTAGCGGTCCTGCAAAGGCAGAAAATACGGACAGGCAGCACAGTCACCGCCAGCGTCCACAGGCTTTTTTTAGTGCGGCAGCCCTTTGCTTTCTGCTTTCACCTTGCCTCAGCGTATCCCAAATGATATAATAATTTCATATATGATGCCGTTACAGGCAAAATGGAGGATAATCATGTTTGCTTTAAATCAGTTAAGGGAATACCGCCAGATCGTGATTCAATGTCACGACAATCCGGATGCAGATGCTATTGGCAGTGCATTTGCGCTGTTTCGGTATTTTACCGGTCAGGGAATCAGCTGCCGGATTGTTTACGGCGGACGGATAGTCAGCAAGTCTAATTTGGTTGTGTTTATAGAAGAACTGAAAATTCCTCTGGAGCATATCAACAATATGACAGAAGAAATGGGTGAAACTCTCGCCCGGAAAGATGTACTGCTGTTAACTGTGGACTGTCAGCATGGGGCTGGAAATGTGACCAGGCTCCCCGGTATCAATATCGCTGTGATTGACCACCATAATAAGGAGACAGATCTGGCACATTATGAAAGGATTGAAGCTTATCTGGGCAGCTGTGCTACCGTTGTGTGGCGAATGCTGACTGAGGCCGGATATGACATAATCGGTGATCTTAGTGCATCAACGGCGTTATACTATGGACTTTACACAGACACCAACAGCCTGGCCGAACTCTTTCACCCGATTGATCGTGATATGCTGGAGAGTCTGCAGTTTGACCATCGTCTGATCAGGTATCTGAAAGGCAGTAACATCAGCCGGGAGGAACTGCTGATCATCGGCCAGGCCCTGAGCAGTGCCCGGTTTGATACGGACAATAAAAATGCTATTTTTCAGACGGAGCCCTGTGATCCCAATATTTTGGGCTTTGTCAGTGATCTGACGATTCAAACCGCCGGAATTGATACCTGTGTTGGCTTTTGTGAAATCGACGGTGGGGTGAAACTATCCCTGCGCAGCGGCGGTGGCGAGGTAATGGCGAATGAAATGGCTGCGTTTCTGGCCCGGGGAGTAGGATCAGGCGGCGGCAGCAGGGAAAAAGCCGGCGGTTTTCTGCGGCTTGAACCCGGTATCGAAACAGCCGCCTGGCTACAGCACCGGATTGATAGTTATTTTGCTTCCTATGATAAACTGGAAATCGGCAAGGACAAGGCCGACATCTTACAGATGAAACGCTACCGCAAGAAGCCGGTGACGGTCGGTTATGTAATTCTGACTGATCTTTATCCGGAGGGAACGGAAGTTACGATCCGGACGCTGGAAGGGGATGCTGTGTTTATAGTTACTGCAGCAACGTATCTGATGGTAGGAATTAAAGGCGAGGTTTACCCGATCGCAACGAATAAGTTTCAGCGCAGCTATCAGGTTCTCGAAGAGGAATTCTCATTCCCGGCAGAGTTGGTTGATGACCGGTTCTATGCTCCGACAATCAGGGAACGGCTGTATGGAAGAACGCTTGATCTCCATCCTCACATCAGGGCATGCAGAGCCCTTGAGCAGTCAATGATCTATGCCCGCCCGCTGAAACGGAACACCAAAGTATTTTACACCTCCGTGTATATTGATGGCTATATGTTTGGCCGGCCGGGGGACTATCTGGCGGCTCGCTGTGATGATCCTAAAGATATCTATGTAATTGAGGCCCGGATTTTTGACCTTACATATGAGCTTTTGGATAAGCAAGTTGAGGAGGATTTTTCATGTCATTGCAGCTGATTCTCGGAGGTTCCGGTTCGGGTAAGACCAGCCTGATGTATAAAAATATCATAATGCAGTCGCTGGATTATCCGGATAAGCATTTTTTTAGTCTGGTGCCTGAGCAGTTTACCATGCAGACTCAGAAGGACATTGTTACCATGCATCCCAATCATGGCACAATGAATATCGATATTGTCAGTTTCCAGCGTCTGGCTTACCGGATATTTGAAGAACTGGCGGTTGAGAATCTGCAGGTGCTGGATGATATGGGGAAGTCGATGGTTCTCAGGAAGGTGGCGGCCGGGTGCAAAAGGCAGCTGAAGCTGTTTTCCGGTCATTTGAATCAGAATGGTTTTGTGAATCAGTTAAAGTCGATGTTGTCGGAATTTTATCAGTATGGAATCACGCCTGAGACGCTGAAGGACATGGCACCTCTTGCGGCGACCCCGCTGCTGACACAGAAGTTGGAAGATTTTGCTGTTATTTTTAAGGGGTTTGCAGATTATATCGAAGGACACTATATTACCACGGAAGAGGTGCTGGATGTATTGTGCCGGGTGCTCCCCGAATCAGGATTGATTGCCGGCAGTGTGATTGCTTTGGACGGGTATACTGGTTTTACTCCGGTTCAGTACCGGCTGATCGAATTGTTTCTGGTTCATGCAGAACAGGTGATGGTAACCGTGACCTGTGACAAGAAAGCCCCCTTATATGGGAAAGTCGGAATGCACAGTCTATTCTATATGAGCAGTCAGGTGGTCAACCGGCTGACGGAAACAGCAGCTGGCAACAACATTAAAAAATCAGAAGATATCTGGTGTGAACAGCGTCCGGCTTTCCGGTTCCTGGAAAGTCCGGAGCTGGATTTTTTACAGCAGCATTTGTTTCGCTATACATACCGTCCTTACCAGGGAGAGCTGTCCGGTCATCTGGAACTGTTCCAGGCTTTGGGGCTGCCGGAGGAGATTCGCTGTGTGGTTCACCAGATCAGCCGGATGATTCAGGAGGAAGGTCTCCGGTATCGTGATATCGCTGTGGTTACGGGAGACCTGCCCGGCTATGGCAGAGAGATCAGCCATCAGTTTGAGCAGAACGGTATTCCGTTTTTTATGGATGACAAGCGCAATGTCCTGGACAACCCTATGGTTGAACTGATCCGCAGCGCGCTGGAAGTGATTATGCGTGATTTTTCTTATGAATCGGTCTTTCGCTATTTGCGCAGCGGTTTGGTCACGCAGGAACAGGAGATGACAGACCGGATGGAGAATTATGTGCTGGCTTTCGGCATCCGGGGATATGAGAAATGGAATACTACGTGGGAGCGTACCAGCCGTGGCCAGAAGAATCTGAATCTGACTGAACTCAATGCTTTCCGTGAGCAGGTTATGATGCCGCTTGCCAAATTGAAGGAAGGCTTCGGGAAGAAAGAGACGGATATTGCTCAGATGAGTGCTGCGGTGATCCAACTGCTGGATTCCTGCCGCGCCGAAGATCAGCTTATGGCTTATCAGGAGTATTTTGCCGGCCAGGGGGAATACCGTCTGGCCAGGGAATATAGTCAGGTCTATGGCATGGTTCGGGAAATGCTTAAACGGCTGCAGCAGCTGCTCGGCGATGAGCGGGTCAGCCGCAAAGAGTTCTCCCGGATTCTGGATGCCGGTTTTGAAGAATTGTCGCTGGGCGTTATTCCGGCAACGGTTGACCGGGTCGTTGTAGGTGATATTACACGAACCCGTCTGGCTCATGTGAAGGTACTGTTCTTTGTCGGCGTAAACGATGGGATTGTCCCGATGCGAAAGGAGCATGGAACGCTATTGTCGGATAAGGAGCGGGAGTTCTTTGGAAAGCATCAGATCGAACTGGCTCCAACGGCCAGGGAGGACAGCTTCCGCCAGCGTTTTTATCTGTATCTGATGATGACGAAACCGCAGCAGAAACTGGTGGTGTCCTATACCTTGATGGGATCAGACGGGAAAAGCCGCCGGGCGTCTCATCTGATCGGTGAGATCCGGCAGATGTTCCCCGCCCTGAAGGTAACAGAGTGCCGTGATGAAATGGGGGAAGACATCTACTCGGTTGCGGAGGCAAAGAAGAAGCTGATCGAGGGGCTGAGGGAGGCTTCAGCCGACGGGACCCAGTGTAAGGACGTACTGGAAGTATACCGGTGGTTTGCTGAATCAGAAGAATACCAGGCAGATGCCAGAAAGCTGATTGACGCAGCTTTTTATTCCTATGAAAAACAGGGAATCGGACATGCTGCTGCCAGTGCCCTGTACGGCAGTATTGTCAGCGGCAGCGTCACCCGGCTGGAGCAGTATGCCGCCTGTGCGTATGCCCATTTTCTGCGGTATGGGCTGGAGCTGATGGAACGGCAGCGGTATGAACTGGCAGCCGCAGATATTGGCAATCTGTTTCATGACTCTATCGATCTGTGTTTTCAAAAGCTGAAAGAAAATGGCGGTGACTGGCGGACTGTGACAGACGAGGAACGCAGCCGGCTGGTCGCAGAATGTGTACAGCAGGTGACCGGGGAATATGGCAACACCATCCTGAACAGTTCCTCCCGGAATGCTTATCTGAGCCGCCGGGTAGAATCCATTACCCAGCGGACGGTCTGGGCACTGCAGCAGCAGATTATCAAAGGCGATTTCACACCGGTCGGATTTGAAGTATCTTTTTCAGCGGCTGACAACTTAAAGGCGATGAAGATATCGCTTTCAGAAGAGGAAGTACTGCACCTGCGGGGCAGGATTGACCGTCTGGATCTGTGTCATGATGAAGAACATGTTTACGTTAAAATTATCGATTATAAATCCGGCAGTACCAGCTTTGATTTGGCGGCGCTGTATTATGGCCTGCAGCTGCAGCTGGTTGTCTATATGGATGCAGTTATGGAACTGACCGGACAGCAGCATCCCGGCAAAGAAGTGGTGCCGGCCGGAATTTTTTATTATAACATTCAGAATCCCGTAATTCAGAAAGGGGCAGCACAGTCCCCGGATGAAATTGATGCAGAAATACTGAAAAAGCTGAAAATGAACGGACTGGTCAACAGTGAGCTGGAGGTTATAAAACACCTCGATCATGATATTGAAAAGGAATCCGATATTATTCCGGTTGTTTTAAAAAACGACGAAGTTCAGGAGGGTCGCTCATCGGTAGCCAACCGGGAGCGGTTTGAGAAACTGCGTACGTTTGTACAGAAAAAGCTGAAACAGACCGGGCAGGAAATCCTGGCCGGAGAGATCGGCACAGTGCCTTATAAGAGCGGTACACGGACAGCTTGTGATTACTGTCCGTATCACGCGGTATGCGGATTTGACAAAAAGACTTCAGGATATGAATTTCGGAGACTGAAGAGTAAAAAGACAGAAGAGGTCTGGGAGGATATATGTCAGTAAACTGGACAACCGAACAACAGCAGGTCATTGAGAGCAGAAACAGCAATCTGCTGGTCAGTGCGGCAGCAGGTAGCGGCAAGACTGCGGTTCTGGTAGAGCGGATTATCAAAATGGTCACGGACCCGGATCATCCGATCGATATTGATAAGCTGCTGGTGATGACGTTTACCAATGCAGCAGCTGCAGAAATGAGGGAGCGGATCGGTGCTGCGATTGAACAGCAGCTATCCGAACATCCCCGCGATGAACACCTGCAGATTCAGTCAGCATTAGTTCATCATGCTCAGATTACTACCATCGACAGCTTTTGCCTGAACCTGATCCGTAACCACTTCAACCGTCTCGAGCTGGATCCGTCGTTTCGAATCGGTGATGAAGGGGAACTGACCCTGCTGAAAGCCGATGTTATGGCAGAAATGCTGGAGTCCTATTATGAACAGGGCGGTGAAGCGTTCGAACGTTTTGTTGAAACTTATGCCCAGGGCAAAAGTGATGCCGGAATAGAAGATTATATAACCCAGGTATATACGTTTTCACAGAGCAATCCTTATCCCCATCTATGGATTTTGGAGTGCCGGAATGAACTGGCAGCGGCATCAGATGAGACCGGCTGGGAGGATTGTTCCTGGATGAAATTTCTGATGAAAGATGTCAAATTACAGATGAAAGAACTGCAGCAGCAGCTTTGTGATGTCCGTGAGATTTGTGCCGAGGATGAATACCTGTGTGCTTATGAACCGATGCTTGCTAATGATACCATGCGGGTATCAGAATTGCTTCAGGCGTCTGATTATGAAGAATTATATGAAAAGCTGGTGCAGATCAGCTGGGATCGCCTGGCGGCAGTCCGCAGCAAAGAAGTGGATTCAGACAAAAAAGCCTATGTAACCGGATGCCGGGAGCGGGTCAAAAAAGCAGTAACAAAGCTAAAAGAGCTGTACTGTTTTGCCCCACCCGAAGAAATGAAGCTGGATCTGGCCTGTACGGCGGATGCGGCGGACATGCTGCTGGAGCTGGCCGAAGAGTTCTCCCGCCGTTATCAGGATAAAAAGCAGGATCGTAATGTGGTGGATTTCAATGATCTCGAACATGAAGCCCTGCGGGTTCTGATCGAATGGCGGGACGGGAAGCAGGTCTATACGGATATTGCCGATGAATTAAGTGAACAATACGAGGAAGTACTGGTGGACGAATATCAGGACAGCAACCTGGTCCAGGAAACGCTGATCCATGCAGTCTCGCGGGAGCGGTTCGGGCAGCCGAATGTGTTCATGGTGGGAGATGTGAAGCAGAGCATCTATAAATTCCGTTTGGCCAGACCAGAACTGTTTCTGGATAAATATGAATCTTATCAAACCTACGGTACTTCCGACAGCCACCACCAGAAAATTGAACTGCATCAGAATTTCCGCAGCCGTGATATTGTCCTGCATGGTATTAATGAAGTCTTTTACCGCATTATGACACCGAATCTGGGCAATATCAGATACACGGAGGAGGTGGCGCTTCACCCGGGCGCGCATTTTGCTGAAACGGAGGAGATGGTGACCGTACTGCCGGAGCTGCTGGTTGTTGATACCGGCGATGTGGGGCTTGCGGCGATGGAAGAGGATGCTGCTGATTTTACGGCCAGAGAGATCGAAGCAAAGCTGATCGGGGCAAAGATTCGTGAAATGACAGATCCACAGCAGGGGATGCTGGTCTGGGACAAAAAGCTGGCAGGCAGCGGCGGATACCGGCTGGCTCAGTACCGGGATATTGTGGTTCTGCTTCGCAGCACTTCCGGTTGGACTGAAAACTTTCTGGAAGTATTGATGAACGATGGAATCCCGGCTTATGCCGAATCACGGATGGGATACTTCAATACCATTGAAGTAGAGACAATTCTCAGTCTGCTGGCGGTGATTGACAATCCGATGCAGGATATCCCACTGGCGGCAGTATTAAAATCGCCGATGATCGGGATGACGGATCAGGAACTGGCAGAGATCGTTGTACATTACCGCCGCAGCCTTGACAAGGGACAGGACCGGGGACTGTATCCGTCAGTGAAACTGTATGCACGTACCGGCGATGATAAATTGACGCGATTTTTGGCCTTATTAGAGGCGATGCGGGCCAGAAGCAAATACCTGCCGATTCATGAACTGTTGTATCAGGTATACGAAAGAACCGGATATTATGACTATGTATCAGCAATGCCGGCCGGTGAAACCCGCCGGGCAAACCTCGATATGCTGGTAGAAAAGGCGGCTGCTTATGAGCAGACCAGTTATAAAGGGCTCTTCCATTTTATCCGCTATATAGAGAATCTTAAACGCTATCAGACCGATTATGGCGAAGCCGCAACGGTCGGGGAAGAAGACAATACGGTCAGGATTATGAGTATCCACAAAAGCAAGGGTCTGGAGTTTCCGATTGTGATTCTGGCCGGAATGGGTAAGAAGTTCAATAAACAGGATGTATACGGTAAGGTTCTGATTGATCCGGAACTGGGCATTGCAACCGATTACGTCGATATCGAAAAACGGCTGAAGACTTCTACATTAAAGAAGCAGGCGCTGCGCCGTAAAATGGAACTGGATGGTCTGGGAGAGGAACTGCGGGTATTGTATGTAGCAATGACACGGGCCAAAGAGCGGCTGATTATGACCGGAACAGACCGCTACCTGACTAAGACCATGGAAAAATATAACCAGATACCGCTGGTGAACGGGCAGATACCATATACGATATTAGCAACCGCAGGTTCTTATCTGGACTGGGTGCTGATGAGCCTGGGGAGCGGCAGCAGCGGACTTACCGTGAATCAGATTCCGGTCGGAGAGCTGGTCGGCCGGGAACTGCACCGGAAGATCGTGAATCAGGAACAGAAAGAACGTTTCCTGCGGCTGGATATCGCACAGGTATATGAACCACAGTGGCATGAGATGTTAGCGCAGCATCTCAACTACCAATATCCCTTTGACAGTGATGTCCGCCTGCATACGAAAATGTCTGTTTCCGAATTAAAAAAACAGGGTCAGATGACTGATGAAGAAGAAAGCGTGAAACT